>JABEUR010000120.1 GCA_013044405.1 Acidimicrobiaceae bacterium
GCGCACAATGGCCACCTCGCGCTCGAAGCTCGGGTGATCGACCCAGTGGTAGAGACAGCGACGCTTGAGCGCGTCGTGAACGTCACGGGTGCGATTGGAGGTGAGGATCACGATCGGCGCGCGCAACGCCTTGAAGGTTCCCAATTCGGGAATCGTCACCGTGAAGTCCGAGAGGATCTCGAGAAGGTAGGCCTCGAACTCGTCATCGGCGCGGTCGATCTCGTCAATGAGCAGTATCGGCACCGGTCCCTCCCCCGCGGCGCCGGCGATGGCGCGCAACAGCGGGCGGCGTATCAGGTACTCCTCGGAGTACAACGAGTGCTCGAGTTGTGCCGGTTGATCGGTTCCTGAACCGGTCGTCTCAGCGGCTCGAAGGTGCAGGAGCTGGCGCGCGTAGTCCCACTCGTACACCGCCTGGGAGGCGTCGATGCCGTCGTAACACTGCAGGCGCACCAATTCGCCGCCCGTCCAGCGCGCCAGCACGTTGGCCACCTCGGTCTTGCCGGCACCCGCCTCGCCCTCGAGCAACAGCGGGCGCCCCATGCGAAGAGCGAGGAACAGAGAGGTCGCGAGCGAATCGTCGGCCAGATATCCGTGCTCGCCCAGCACTTGCGCCATCTGCTCGGGGGACGATACAGCGACTGGAACGGTGGAAATTAGACGCCAACCTTCTCGAGCGCTCGACGTACGAGGACCCGCGCGACGTGCTGACGGTACTCGAGCGAACCATTGAAATCGGCTGACGGTTCAGTGCCCTCACTAGCGAGCTCCGCGGCTTCTTTGGCGTCCTTGCCCGACGCGATCGCCGCTTCGACGCCACTGGCGCGCAAGGGCACCGGTCCCATGTTGATGAGCCCCACGCCGACACCGCTCGACGAGCGAACCGCCACCGCTCCCACGATCGCCCAGTCCTGGGCGCGTTTGGTCAACTTCTCGAAGCCCCACTGTCCGGGCGAGGACTTGGGGACTCGGACCTCGACGAGCACCTCGTCCGGCGCGAGCGCGACCTCGAAGAAGCTGACGAAGAAATCCGCCGCCGAGATCTCTCGACGTCCCGTCGGTCCTTGGGCGACCATCGTCGCTCCGAGCGCCAACAAGACCGCGGGCAGGTCCGAGGCTGGATCGCCGTGGGCGATCGACCCACCGATCGTGCCGCGGTGGCGAACCTGAGGATCGCCGATCTGACCTGCGACGTGGGCAAGCACCGAAGCACCCGAGATTGCCACTGGACTGTTCGCGAGGTCGTGGTGTCGCGTCAGCGCTCCCACCGCGACGTGGTCGTGCTCATCTCTGACGTAACTCAGCGCACGCAGCGGTGCGATGTCGACGAGCAGCGCCGGCTGGGCGAGGCGCATCTTCATCAGTGGCAACAGCGAATGACCGCCAGCCAGGAGCTTGGCGTCGTCACCGTGTTGTACCAGGAGGTCGATCGCCTCTTCGACGGTTGCGGCCCGCACGTAGTCGAAACTCGCCGGGATCATTGGTGGACCTCGTGAACCCGACTGGCGGCGAGGGCCGCCTCGACGATGTTGTGGTAACCGGTGCAACGACAGAGGTTGCCCTCGAGACCCAAACGAACGTCCGCCTCGGTCGGTTCGGGGTTCTCTCGCAACAACGACGTCACCGCCATCACCATGCCCGGCGTGCAGTAGCCGCACTGGAGACCGTGACAGTCCTGGAACGCCTGTTGGACGCGGTCCATCTGTCCGAACTCATCGCCAAGCCCTTCGATCGTCGTGATCGCTTCGCCGGCCGCTTGGGCGGCGAGTACGGTACAAGACTTCACCGACTCGCCGTTCATCAGGACGGTGCACGCGCCGCACGAAGTCGTATCACAGCCCACGTTCGTCCCCGTGAGTCCGACCGCGTCGCGAAGGTAGTGCACGAGCAGAGTGCGCGCTTCTACGTCGTGGGACTCAGCGTTCGCGTTCACCATCATCTCAATTCGCATATCAGCCCTGTCCCTTCGCGTTGGTTCGTGCGGCGGCTTCTTCGATTGCGCTCCAGACGCGCATCGGTGTCGTGGGCATGTCGACGTGTCGAACTCCCAAGTGCGCCAGCGCGTCACAGACCGCGTTGTGCACCGCTGGTGTCGAACCGATCGTCCCGGATTCGCCGATTCCCTTGGCCCCGAGCGCATTGACCGGTGTCGGCGTCTCGGTGAAGCGCGTCTCGTAGCTCGGCAGTTCGGCGGCGGAGATGAAGGAGTAGTCGGCCAAGGTCGACGTCAGCGGATTGCCGTCGAGGTCGTAGACGACCTCTTCGAGCAGGGCCTGAGCGACGCCCTGGGCGATTCCCCCGTGGACCTGACCCTCGGCGAGGAGCGGATTGACGATTCGACCGGCGTCGTCGACCGCGATGTGTCGTAGCACCGTGACCTTGCCCGTCTCGGTATCGACTTCAACGACCGAGACGTGGGTGCCGAAGGGGAACGTCGGTCCGGGCGAAGCGAGGTCGACCTCGGCGAAGAGTGGACCGCCATCCTTGGCGAGCGCCGCAGCCGCCAACTCGGCCCAGCTGTGCGACACCGCTGGAGAACCCACCACGTGGAAGCTCGCGCTCGCCTTATCGAGCACGACGTCACCGCGGTCCGCCTCGAAGAGGTCCGCCGCCAGGTCCTTCGCCTTCTCGATGACATCGAGCGCCGCCTGATTGACGGCGGCCCCACCGATCTGCAGCGACCTTGAACCCATCGTCCCCGCACCACGCGGCACGACGTCGGTGTCGCCGTAGATCACCTCGATGTCTTCAATCGCGATGCCGAGCTGCTCGGCGACGAGCATCGACCACGCCGTCACGTGCCCTTGGCCGTGCGGTGAGGTACCGGTGCGTACGATCACCTTGCCGTCCGGACGAATCTCCACGGCCCCGAACTCGCCGTCGGGCAGTCCGTTGGTGATCTCCACGTAGCACGACAGGCCGATGCCGAGTTGACGCACGTCACCCGAGAGTCGGCGACGAGACTGTTCAGTGCGCAGTTGTTCGTAGTCCGCGACCTCGAGTGCTAGGTCGAGTGCACGGTGGTAGTCCCCGACGTCATAGACGGTCTCGACGGGCGTGGTGTAGGGGAACTCGTCCTTGGAGATCAGGTTGCGACGACGAAGTTCGGCGGGGTCCATCTCGATCTCGCGCGCGAACACGTCCATCATCCGCTCGATGGCCGCCGTGGCTTCAGGCCGACCCGCGCCGCGATAGGCCGTCGTCGTCGTCGAGTTCGTCACCACCGAGACACTCGCGCACTCGGCCCTGGCGATCTTGTACGGCCCTGAAGTCATGGTCCTGGTCATGAAGGGCAGGACTGCGCCGAAGCCGGGATAGGCCCCGCTGTCTTGGAGCACGTCGAGGCGATAGGCCTGCACGATTCCGTCACGGGTGCCACCGATGCGCGCGTGTTGCACCTGGGCTCGACCGTGGCCGAGACCGACCATGCTCTCAGAACGCGTCTCGGTCCAACGCACTGGTCGACCGAGTCGCAGCGCGCACCACCCCACGACGATGTCCTCTTGGTAGACCGAGGCCTTGGCACCGAATCCACCACCCACGTCGGGGGTGACCACGTGAACCTGCTCTGGCTCGAGGCCGAGGAAGGACACGAGCGCGTCGCGCACGCCGTGGGGAGCCTGCGTGGCCGAACTGAACTCGAGGCGACCGTCAGCGGTCATGTGGGCCGCCGCGGACCGACCCTCGAGTGGACACGGCGCCACGCGCTGATTAGCGAGGGTCAACTCGACCACGACCTCACAGGCGTCGAACAAGGTGTCGTCTCCTCCGAAGTCGAGCGTGAACGCGACGTTCGTACCCGCCTCGGGAAAAAGCAGGATCTCATCCTTCCTCGCTTCAACGGGATCGATCACGACCGGGAGCGGCTCATAGTCGATCACGACCAGTTCCGCGGCGTCCGCCGCCGCCTCGCGCGTCTCGGCCACGATGACTACGATCGGCTCTCCGACGAATCGAACCGTCCCCGAGGCCAGCATCGGCGGTGTCATCGCGGCGTTCGTCATTTCCATGATGGTCGGGAAGTTGGCCAGGCCCAAGTCGTCGTTCGAGAAGACGTCGATGACGCCCGGCATGGCTTTGGCCCGCGACGAGTCGACCGAGACGATCTTGGCGTGCGCCATGTTCGATCGCACGAACGTCACGTGCACCGAGCCGGGCAGCTCGAGGTCGGCGACGTAGGTGCCGCCTACCGTCAAGAACTTAGGATCCTCACGTCGAAGTACTCGGTTGCCGAGAATGCTCATGGGCATGACCTCTCTCTGGTCGTCGTGCCTACTGCCAGGAAGTCCGTGGTCGAAAGCCTTCGGGACACTTTCAGGGAGACTATCAGCGGCACCACCGGCGCGCTCGGGTGAAGAAGTCGGAGTCCTGAATCCAAGTTACGCGACCGGGGTGGTGAACCGGCGGCCAGAGTCGATTCGACGACATTCGTGACCGCATGGTGGGATCGTCGGCGCTCGATTCCATGAGCGCATCACACCTCGAGCTCAATCAGGGATGATCGACCTCACGATGTCAGCGCCGACTCCCTGATAGTCGTAGGCCCCCGAGGGGTTGAGGCGGACTTGCTCGTCGAGGAACTTCGCGTCCTCTCCCACCAGGATCCTCCACTCGCCCGCGAGCAGGGCGCCAAGGATGATTTCCACCGCGCCTTTGGCGCTCAACGGGGCGCTATCTCGGAAATGGTCACCCAAGCCACCAAGAGCCTTTCGAACTTCCTCTAATGAGGTGTCGGCATGGACCAACCCGGAGCGCGCCATGTTCCGGCGAACCCCTTCGAGCTCGTCGTCACTCATGTCGGACGGATCGACCTCCCCATGGAACTTACGGCTGTTGTTCACGATGTCGGTGCCGACGTGACCCGGCATGACCACGGCGACCTGCACGTGGGGTGCGTTCACGCGAAGGTCCTCGATCAGCGCTTCGGAGAACCCCTTCACCGCGAACTTGGCCGTGCAGTAGGCGGTGTGGGGGATACCCGGGCCGAGTGACGCCCAAAAACCGTTGATGCTGCTGGTGTTGACCAGGAGTGCGTCTTCGCTCTTGATGAGCAGCGGGAGGAAGGCCCTCGTGGAGAAGTACACGCCCCACCAATCGACCGCGAAGGTCTTCTCCCACGATTCGCGGGTGTCGGCGACAAAGCTGCCCCCACCCGAGACTCCCGAGTTGTTAAAGACCAGGTCGAGGTGATCGACTCCGTGTTCAGCCAATACCTCGTCACGAAAGCCCAGGACCTGGACCTCATCACTGACGTCACAGTGGTGACCCGTCACCCGAACGCCCCCCGGGGCGACAGCGTTGGCTCGCGCCACTGTCTCGGCCAGACCTGCAGGGTTCACGTCACAGGTCGCGACCGAGCACCCTTCACCCGCGAGTTGGAGCACCAACTCGCGACCCATACCCGAAGCTCCGCCTGTGACCACCGCCATCTTCGCATTGAACGACTTCATCGAACCTCCCACGTCCCTGATGTCGTCCTAGCATGCTTGCACCATGTGAGCGACGAAGCGACGCGCGACCGGTCATCGAAGGGACAATCTGCCGCTCGTGGCGTCGCGCGTTCCCATTGTCCGAAACCGGACGTCGACACGAGTTATCCCCTCCTCGTCTTGGTAGGAACCAATCGAGGCGTCAACGATCTTCATGGACCATGGAATTGGTGGCTGACGGGCCTGTCTCCGGACATCTCGGCCGTGGTGCGCATTTGCTGTGGCGGGTCTCGGCGTTGATGGCGGCGAACGTGAGCTTCGCAAAAACCGTCCAAGGACCCAAGGGCGCAGATGCACCATCTATTGATTCATAGAGACGCAAATGCTACATTTTCACTCAAGTTTCACTGCACATCTGGTTTCGACCAGCGTACGAACTGTTTTCAGCCAATATCCACTTCATTCGCCGCCAAGCGCCGTGCCCGGAGGTTCCCACATGACCACACACCCATCGAGAGTCTCTTCCAAGGGCCGGGTCGTCTGCCCGTCACGCCCCTCGGCTCTCATCGTGAGCGTCGGACTCCTCGTCTCGTCGCTGGTCATCGGATCGCTCGCGACTGGGGCAGGAGCCTCGTCACAACGACACTCCGGAGCGGTGAACGTGCTCTACGCGGGATCCCTCTTCGACCTCATGCAACAGCAGATCGGCCCGGCCTTTCACAAGGCGACGGGCTACACGCTCAATGGCGTCTCAGACGGCTCATCGGCACTGGCCAATGAGATCAAGGGAGGTACCCAAGTTGGCGACATCTTCATCAGTGCGTCGCCGAGCGTTGACGCGAGTCTGATGACGTCGACCAATGGAAACTGGGTGACGACCTACCGTTTATTCGGACGCTCAGCGCTCGAGCTGGGGTACAACCCGTCCTCCTCTTTCGCCAAATCCTTGCGCAAACTTCCGTGGTACGACGTGATTGGCCGGTCAGGTTTTCGCCTCGGACGCACCGATCCGGCGACCGACCCCAAGGGAGTGTTGGCCGTCGATGCGCTGACTGGCGTCGCGCTCTCCTATGACGTCCCCCACTTGGCATCGTTGGCATCGGCCACGTCGAATGTCTTCACCGAGACGTCATTGGTGGGCGAACTCCAAGCGGGGCAGTTGGATGCGGGATTCTTCTACGCCGTCGAGGCGAAGGCTGCCCACCTGATGACGGTGCCGCTCGTGGGAACCGGCCTCTACGCCGACTTCACCGTTGCTCTGCTCAACCGAGCCCCCCACCGCAGTGCGGCCCAGGCATTCATCTCCTTCCTCTTGGGCCGACAGGGTCGCAAGATTCTCTCGGCCAACGGAATCTCACCCGTGGTGCCCGCTCAGACGTTCAACAGCTCGAACATTCCCTCGCCCACCACGCTGGGCTCTTGAATATGGCCATCGGCTTGGTCGCTACCCCACTTCATAAGCCGCGATGCGGTTGCGAGTCTGACGTCTGGTGCAGTTCCACCGAGCCAATCATCATGGTGCGATCAACCGCCTTGCACATGTCGTAGATCGTCAGGGCCGCAACCATCACCGCGCAAAGAGCGTGGGGCTCTACGCCAGTCCGTTCGGAGCCATCGACGCGCGCCTCGATATCGATCCAAGTCTCCGCGACTTCGAACTCAACGGTCACCCTGAGCGAGCTCAGCAGGTCAGCCTCGCTCACGAGTGACGCAGTCTGTTTGGTCGCCTGGACACCGGCGTAGCGCGCAGTCGCGAGCACGTCCCCCTTCTTCAAGGCGTTGGCCGCGACCGCGACACACGTTGCGGGCAGCATCGTCACGCGTGCGCGCGCGACTGCGTGACCACTCATTTGACGATGCTACCCGGCGAATTGCCACTGGTCAGGGTCTCGCGCGAAGGGCTCTTGCCGGGCGGTCGTGACATCACGCCGCTCATCACCTACGCTTCTGCGATGACCCTTGACGCCAAGATTCTCACGGTGTCGGACTCGGTCGCCTCTGGACACCGCGACGACCTGGCAGGACCACTGCTCGCCGATCGTCTGCGCGCCAACGGGTTCGAGTTGATCGAACAGCGCGTCGTGCCCGACGGGGTCGATTCGGTCGCAGAGGCGCTAGTCGATATGTGCTTCGAGTTCGCGGGACTCGTCGTCACGACGGGCGGTACCGGCTTCGCTCCAAGAGACCTCACTCCCGAAGCCACCCGCCAAGTGCTCGAGCGCGAGGCGCCGGGGCTGGGTGAGCTGATGCGTTCGACCAATGCGTTCGGACCACTGTCGCGCGGCGTGTCGGGAACCGTCGGCGCATGTCTCGTCATCAATACGCCCGGCTCACCCAAGGGCGCCCTCGAGAGCCTCGAGGCCCTACTTCCGATCCTGCCCCACGCCCTCGAACTCTTGTCCGGCCACCGCGACCCTCATCCTCCAGACACGGGAGGGAGTACCTCGACCTCGTCGTTGGGGTGAACCGGATCGGACGGCGTGGCGACCTCGCCGTTCACCCACACCTGACTCACGGCGAGGATCCGCTCGAAGTGCGCCCCGTAACGCTCAATCGCCAGACGGAGTACCTCATCGACCGTGCTCGCGTCGAATTCGTCATGGCGAACACCGGCGGCCTCTCGCGCCGGTCCGAGTAGTAGCAGACGGGTCACGTCTGGCCGAGTCGCTCGGCGTCGATGACGATCAGCGCAACGACGTCACCCGCCACCGGACTGACGTCGCAATCGATCAGGGCGATGGCGTTGGCATCGAGCAGGGAACTCAGCAGATGCGAACCGTGGCGGATGGCCCGTTCGACGTGAACGCGGCCATCGGCGTGCGCGCGTGCGACGACGTGTACGAGGTGCAGCTTGCCGTCGTTCTCGCGAGGCATCGCAATATCGAGCACCGCATCCATCCTCAATCGGTCAATCTGACGATGACCGGCCATTTGTCGAAGGGCGGGACGCACGAAGAGCTCGAAGCTGACCCGCGTCGAGACCGGATTGCCGGGCAGGCCGAAAATCGGTGTTGCCCGCTCGCCCACCGTGGCGAATGCGAAGGGCTTGGCCGGCCTGATCGCGACGCGCATCGTGCGCGCGCTTCGTTCGCCCAACTCGCCAATCACCATTTTGACGTGGTCGACGTCACCCACGCTGACGCCTCCGGTCGAGATCACCGCATCGCAGCCGGCGACTCCGAAACTCAATCGTCGTATGATCTCCTCGGGGTCGTCGAGTGCGACCCCCAAATCGACCGCGGTGCAGCCCGACTCCTCGAGCAGCGCCATCAGCAGCGGTCCGTTCGTGTCACGTATCTCACCAACGTTGAGTGCACGTCCGTCGCGCACGAGCTCATTACCGGTCGACAGAACCCCGACTCGCAGTCGGGGAATCGCCATCAATGACGTGAATCCCTGCGAAGCCAGCACGGCCAAGCGCAACGACGTCAGCTCATCGCCGGGCTCGACGAGCGTCTGGCCCACCTTGACGTCGTCTCCGGGGTGGCGAAGGTTTTCTCCCGCGCTCATCACTTGATTGATGCTCACCGAGTTTCGCGAGCTATGGACCACGGTGCGTTCGATCATGCACACGCAGTCGGCACCGTCGGGCAACGCGGCACCCGTCATGATGCGCATCGCCTGACCGGCACCGACCGAAGACCGCGTCGTGTCACCCGCGTAGATCGATCCGACGACCTCAAGTTCGTTCGAGCTCGAGGTCGCGTCGCCGGCGCGAAGGGCGAAACCGTCCATCGAGGAGTTGGTGAATCCCGGTACGTCTTCACGCGCCATCAATCGCTCAGCGGCCACGCACCCGAGCAGTTCGCCGATGTCCGCTCGCCGCGCCACTGGAGGCGCGAGTGACTTCAAGACGAATTCTCTCGCCTCGTCGTAGCGAATCAAGGTCTCGTTCGCCGCATACTCGAGCGAGTCGCGCCCTCCGCTCACAGGTCCCTCGCGTTCACGATCTCACTCGCCTCTTCGCTCCAGGTGGAGCCGCCCTCCCAGACCTCGCGCTTCCACATCGGCACCGACTTCTTCACGGCGTCGATGCAGAATCTGGCGGCCTCGAAGGCCTCCTGGCGATGTGGCGACGCTACGGCGACGACCACGGCGACTCCGCCCAGCTCGACGTGACCAACTCGATGATGGATGGCGACGCGACCCAGGTCCGACCAGCGCGAGCGCGCCACGTCGATGACCTCGACGATACGGCGCTCGGCGAGCTCCACACTCGTCTCATATTCGAGCGAGATGATGTCCTGGCCCGTCGTCGAAGAGTTGCGAACCGTACCGCAGAACGTGACGATCGCGCCCGAGGACGGTCCGCCCACCCACGAAGTGAGCTCGTCGGGCATCAAGA
>JABEUR010000019.1 GCA_013044405.1 Acidimicrobiaceae bacterium
CTAAGGATGACGTTGTCTCGATGATGTCCAAGGTCCGTCGTGAGGGATCGATACTGCTCTTCGACCCTTCGGGAACCATCCAAACACCCGAGGGAGTTCACTTGGTGGGTTACTCACCAATTCGTCAGTCCGTGACCTGGGACGGCGCTGTCCTCGCGTCTCGATCACTCGTGGACGTTGCGCGACGCGGACACCTGGAGCGAAGTGATGATCACTGGACCGAACGAGCGGCGGCGTTGATCGCCCCGCTCTTACACTTCGCCTCGATCCAGGGTGAGTCCTTAGGACAGCTGGCCTCGAGAATCGACGATCGGCGCGCGGACGATGCACTTTCGCAGCTTCACCAGCATCACGGCGAGGCACATCCTGCCGTCTCCCTGCTTCGCGGGGTCCTCGCCACTGAGGAGCGTGAACGCTCCGGAATCTGGTCTACTGCATCGGGACTGTTCGCTGGCATGCGAACCGACGCGGCACGTGCGGCGTCACGCCAGCCCGCACTCGACATCGATCGATTCCTGTCTGGACCACATCAACTGCACATCGTCGCTCCGAGTCGACACCAGGCTGTCACCACGCCACTGGTAGTGGGACTCATCGAGGAGATCGTGCACGCAACCTACGACCGCCACCAACGCGGGGCCAGACTCCTGCTGGCCCTCGACGAGTTGGCCAACGTAGCACCGTTGCCGCGCTTGGCCAGCATTGTCTCGGAAGGTGGTGGCCAGGGAGTACTCACCCTCGCCAGCCTCCAGGACCTCAGCCAGGCTCGTTCGCGCTGGGGAGCCGAGGCGGACGGATTCCTTTCGCTATTCCCGACGACCGTGATATTGCCGGGGATTGCCGACCGAGCGACCCTTGAGCTGCTGAACCAACTCGGCGGTCGTACGAATGTCCCTACGCCAAGCGCCCAGTACAGTCGACGCGGACGTAATGCGGGCTACTCGACGAGTTGGGTAGAGCGCGACAGAATCTCGATGAGCGAGTTGGCAACTGGCCGACGAGGTTTCGCGATTGGATTGGGCAGTGATAAGACAATGAAGTGGATCGAATTGACGCCGGCCTTTCGTGACGAGCGGTTCCGTCGCTACCTGGAACGTCCGGAACGAGACCGCTCAGTCGAACGTTCGCGTTGACGCCAGTGATCTAAAGATGTGGCTTCGAGTGGGCGCGGCCCGAGGGCCCTCACTCGGGCAATCATCCTCGCCTCGCTGAGTCCTATAGAGGGCTCGTGGACTCCGCGTCCGCCCGTTAGTTCCGGGTACAGCTTGTCTAAGGCGTCTCGCAGAGAGTCTCCGGATGTCCCGTAGGTCGCCGCATCCGCCCAAGCCGCGGCGACATGGCGACGAGAGACCTCTAGGCGACCTTCCAGGGCCGATCCGAAGCTGTGTTCATCGATCACTCGACGATCTCGCCGCGGCGCCTCAATCAGCGTCTGAGGCTCCCAGCGCTCGAGGTCTCGAGACCACTGCTCGAGCACCCGGCTTCGGGGCCAGTGAAGCTTTTGGCCCCGGTCGCTGTGATGCCCGCCCCAGAGTGATCGATACCCTTCATCGAGACCACTCACGTGCTCAATTCCCTCGAAGGATCGCCACGCACTCCACGTCGTACGTTGTGCCAGTTCGTGGCGAAACGAGGAGCGGTAGATCGCATCGCCCGCGGCGCCGTGGGCGAAGAGTGCTCGACTGTCGAGGACTTTCGAAGAATCGGCCGGTCTCGCCCCGACCAGGACGTGGTCATGGAGGTGCGGTTCGCCGTGTCGGTTCAGTCCATGGGTGAACGATACGATTGACTGCCACTGTGCGGCGTCGTCGAAATCTCCTCCCATTCGTCGGTCACGCACGACCAGAGCATGTTGCTCCAGGTAGTCAACGGTGACTCGTACCGAGGCGCGATGCGCGGCAATGACGCCCGCTGCACTCGCGCCGTCCAGAGCCATGAGGATTGACAGCGGGCGCGGGGCCGCGATGACCATGTCGTATCCGTACACCGACGAGCGAGGCGTGCTTCGAAGGACCCCGGCGACGAGCGCGGAATCTTGGGTGTCACCACTTCCCCGCAGCCACCATCCCGGACCATCCGCACGGATGCCATCCAATTCCTGGGCGTGATCCTTGGTGAAGTAATCGACGTCGCTGGAACGTCGTACGAAAATTCTCAGCACCGTTGACCCACCTCCGGGGTCCCATCGGTCGCTTCAAAGTCGTTCGCTGATCCGACTCGCCAAGGCGTGCCCGGCACTTGAGTACTTTGGTGTTATCACCACTGCGCCGGCCCCGGCCCGCAACATCAAATGGTCGAGGAAGTCCGGGCCGGAGATCCGAAACTTCACGGCGTGCCTCCCATCATTGGTGGTGGTCCACTGGGCGTTGGGGAGTGGTTCAAAGAGCCAACGAAGTCGACTCTCGATGACCACCACGACCTCCTCACCTTCTTCGCCGACTTGGGTCAGCCAGTTGGTGACGTGGTCCGGGGGGCGTGTTTCGGTCACGGGTGAGCTGGCGAGGATGGAGTTGATCCGGTCGATTCGAAACGTCCGCCAGTCGCCACGGGTCGTGCAGAACGCCCGGACGTAGGTGTGACCATTGAGCACCCTCAGTTCGGCTGGCTCAATGGCACGCGACTGAGGGTCCTCGGCCACACCCGGCGTGTAGAGGACCTTGAGTTGCCGATGATTCTGCGCGGCATCTCTGATGTCTTGAAGGAGTTCTTCGTTCGTGGTCAGGTCGACCTGGACGAACGAACTGGTGGCGGCTTCGATCTTGTCGATCGCCGAGAAGATCGCCGGGTCGTCGTAGACCCTCGACGCTTCTCGAAGAGCCACGTTCAACTCGAACAGGTCCCTCCACATGAAGGGCGACGGTTCGACCTCACCCTCGCCCAGGTCACTGAAATCAGCCCGATAGATAGAATCGTCGTCGGATTCGTGGTCCCAATCGTCGCAGTCCTTGATCACGTGAGCCGGGAAAGCGCCCGGGCTGTCGGTGGACTCGAACATTGGTTGCAAGGAAACCAGTCGATCCATGATCAATCGAACGTGCGATGCTTCGAGCGAGAATCGAGTGGCGAGCTCACTGATTCGCAGTCCATCTTCCGACAGGTAGACCGCATGGAGCAACTGGAGAGTCTGGCCGAGGACGTCATTCGTGGCGGGTCCTTCGAACTTCAGCGATTCGACTGCGACACCGTGCCCTCGATTGACATGCTTGAGCCACTCCTGGAGCTCGATGCGAAGTGACTTTGGCGCGACCACCCGAAGTCGATCGGCCGAATCGAGCACGAAACGTAGCGCCGCACCTGGGCCATCGAAACTGATTCCCACTTCGACCCTGCCGTCCTTCAACGTCGCCGCGAGAGACCCGGGGAACTGGCGCGTGATGAGGTTCGCGTAATTCTCATTCGTGCTCACGACGACGTCAACCGGCGCGAGTGCCTTGGAAAACTCCGGTCGCCAACTCCTCGCGATCTCCAAAGTCACGTCGTCAACTTCGAAGGTGTCTGGTAAAACGGTCGGCATCGATGTCATACGGCTGAGTCGGTACCCCTTGATCTCATCGCCGCCCTTCACACGCGCGATGAGGTAGGTACTCGAACCGAAGACACTGATCAGTAATGGCTCCACGATTCGCTGCTTTTCAACCTTGGACCGATAGTCAAACATGAGAGCCCGATGAAGATGGACGGCGCGAAGGGTGGGAGTGTAGAACGATGAAGCGAGCAGTGTGGCGTCGGACGCGGGTGCCTCGCTAAAAACGCTAAAGACCCCCGACGCCCCAAATCCAGTGAATCGTAGAGCCAGTTTGACAACGCGTTGCTCGGCGGAGGAGAAGTAGATCAAGGGCGCGTAGCCACTGGAAGGATCGATCTTGTAGCCCACACTCGCGTCGTCATTGACAACGGTCTCAATCTCGAAACCAAGCTCGCGGATCCGCGCCTTGTCCCGTTCGAACTTCTGACGAACTGCGCCCTCGTTCCCCACGTAGGCGAGAACCTTGCGCGGACCCTTCGAAGTCATCGGAAACTCGTCGATCTTGAGTTCGCGGACGATCTCCTCTTGGGTAAGTGCACCGTGTCGCCACGCACGCTGAAGAAGCAGCACCAGGGCCACCAATCGTTCACGACTTTGCTCGATTCCGCCGCGAATCGCGCTCATCTCTCCCCTTCCAACACCACCCCAACGAGGGTACTCGGGCAGGGTCGATCACTGAACCTGTTGGTGCACCAGAGTTTCCGGCTCAACCAAGCGCGTCGGGTGGCTCCTCGCGACGCCATGTACCCGAACGTCCCCCAGATTTCTCCCACAACGCCACCCCCTCGATGGTCATCGTCCGATCGTTCGACTTGCACATGTCATAGATCGTCAAGGCAGCGACGCTCACTGCCATCAGGGCTTCCATCTCAACTCCCGTACGGTCGACGGTGTCCACACTGGCCTCAACGTCGATATGGGTGTCAGCAATGGTGAAATTCACGTGGACGTTGCCCACCAAGACCGGGTGCGCCATCGGCAAGAGCATCGCGGCCTGTTTGGCGGCCTGGATTCCCGCGATTCGAGCGGTGGCGAGTACGTCACCCTTATTCATCGAGTTCGCCGCGATGCTGCTCGTGGTACTGGCCATCATGTTGACACGCCCTCGAGCCAGCGCCCGACGAGCGGTGATCTCTGATGGACCCAGATCTCGTGGGAATGCGCCTCCACCAGACGGCCTTCTAAGTTGGTGGAAGTCGTCCACGGGGCAATCCTAGTGAAGACTTGGACTGGACCACTCTGGAGACCAGTAAACTTTGCATCTAGAAGCGCCGCACGGGAGTCAGTTGATGCCGACATATGAGTACGAATGCCAGAACTGCAAGCGCAGGGTCGAAGCCGTTCAAAAGTTCTCAGACCCGGCACTGACCAAGTGCGAGCACTGCGGGGGTCAACTTCGCAAGGTCTTCTCAGCGGTCGGGATCGTGTTTAAAGGAAGCGGCTTCTACAAGAACGACAGTCGAGGTTCGAGTTCATCGGCGACCCCGCCGGCGTCCAGCACCAGCGCGACGCCCGAACCCAGCAGCACTGTGGCCGCTCCCGTGAGCAGCGCACCAGTCACGGGCGACTAGGTTCCCGAGACGGCGACTGCTCCGATCGCCAGGGTCTGACCGGCGGAACTTCCTGGAAGCCATTCAACGTCACTGCCCATATGGGTGATGTCGAGAAGCATCCGCTGGAGGGTCGAAGCGACGGTGACCTCTCGAACCGGCTCGGCCAACTGCCCATCTCTGATCATGAGGCCCGTGATCCCCACCGAGAAGTCGCCCGAAATCGGGTTGACCCCGGAGTGAACTCCCATCATCGACTCAACGTAGATTCCCTCGCCCACCGCGGCCAAGATCTCGGCCTGGCTCTGACTTCCGGGCGCGGCCTGCAGAGCCCGGCAACCAGCCGATGGCGAACCGGCGATCCCGCCTCGGATCGCGCTGCCGGTCGATGTCGTTCCCGCTCGCCTCGCCGAGACGGTGTCGTAGACAAAGGCGTCGAGGCGTCCGTCCTCGATCATCACATTTCGCCGACAGGCGAGACCTTCTCCGTCGAACGAACTCGCCGCGAAGTGGCGAGGATTGGTTGGGTCGTCGACGAGGGTGAGCTGGTCACTGGCCACCATTTCTCCGATTCGATCCGCGAAGAATGAACGCCCCCTCACCACCGCTTCACCACTCAAGGCACCACCGATTATGGAGAACAGCATCGCGGCACTGCGTGGATCGAATACCGCCGTCGCCTTCATCGAAGGAGGCTTGACCGCACCCAACATTCGCGTGGACCGGGTGATTGCGTCGCGCGCCGCTTCTGCGAGGTCGAGCTCATGGGGCGCGCGAGCGGCGGAGAGCCCCCAGCCGGTTTGGTCGTCACGACCATCGCTCGCAATGGCCTCGACCGAGACGTAGGCGCCGGAACGGGCGAAGTTCGCTCGAATGCCATTGGTGGAAAAGATGACGGCTTCAGCAATGAAGTCCGAGTAGTTGGCGGAATCCACTTGGCGGATTCTTGGATCGCCAGTGCGCACCATCCGCTCCAGTTCGATCGCCATAGCAATCTTCTCCTCGATAGGGGTAGATCCAAGCGATCGGTCGACCAAGTCGAGTTGAGCCGGAGCCACACCGTCAGGACGTGCGAAGGCGAGGAACTCGTCCTCAGTCGCAAACGTCACGTTGTCACGAGCTTCGTTCAGTGCGTCTTCGATCGCCTCGTCATTGAGCGATCCGGCCCAGGCCACGCCGACCCTGGCCCCACCCACACCGTCGCGCAGTATTCGTATGCCCACACCAGAGGAACTGGCGCTGGAGAGCTGTTCGACTTCACCCTGGTAGGCCCGAACCTCGGTGTCGGTGCCGCTCGATAGATACACCTCAATCTGCTCGTCACCATTGGCCGAGTCGAGGATTCTCTCGGCGACCTTGATCAAGTCACTCACGCCGCACCTCCGATGGTCACACTCGTCAATCGCATCGTCGCTTGTCCCGTGCCCACCGGAACGCTCTGTCCGTCCTTGCCGCAAGTGCCCGGAGTCATCGAGAAGTCACGGGCAACGGCGTCCACCCGTTGGAGAACGTCGGGGCCGTTTCCGATCAGGTTGCAGTCTCGCAAGGGATACGTGATCTTGCCGTCCTCGATCATGAACGCCGAGGACATGCCGAAGACGAAATCGCCCGTTGCGGTGTTGACCTGACCTCCTCCGAGTTGGGCAACGTAGACGCCGCGAGGTGTCTGGGCAATAATCTCATCGGCGTCGGAGTCACCCTCGAGCAAGTACGTGTTGGTCATGCGCACCATTGGCAGATGCTGGTAGCTCTGACGTCGGCCATTGCCCGATGAGCGTCGCCCCTCCTTGCGGGCCCGCAAATAGTCCCACATGTAGTCGGTCAGTATTCCGTTCTCGATGAGGACGTTCCTCGAACCGAGTCGGCCCTCGTCGTCTATGGCCAAGTGCCCCCACTCACCGATCACCGTGCCGTCGTCGACCAGGGTCACCAGAGGACTGGCGACCTGCTGGCCCAATTTACCGGCGTAGACCGATGCCTGCTTGAGGATCGCATCGGCCTCCAGGCCGTGACCGCACGCCTCATGAAAGAGGATCCCGCCCGAACCGCCCGCCAACACAACAGGCAGGTCGCCCGAAGGCGCCGGACGGGCTTCGAGTTTCGTGATCGCTTGTCTGGCCGCATCACGGGCGGCCCGCGCCACATCCTCGTCCGTGAGTATCTCGAATCCACGTGTCGCGGCGAGCGGTCGGTATCCCGTCTGCATTCCACCGTCGCCGAGGGCTACGCACGAAACATTGAACCTGGTACGCACCTGCTCGTCGGAGGCGTAGTCACCGTCGGAGTTAGCCACGGTGAAGCGACGAAGCGAATCGCCGATGCCGACCTGGACCTGGGAGATGGACCCGCCCTCGGAACGAGCGACGTCATCCGCGATTCGCAGTAAATCGATCTTGCGGGCCTTTTCCACGTCGCGCGGCATCAACTGGGCCGAGCTTCGATGTGAGTCGAGTTTGCCGAGCGCGACCTCGCGTCGTGCGGTGCCGCCCTCGCGCGCGACGGCCGCCGCAGCGCGGGCCGCCTCGACGAGCCCGGCCTCGCTCAAGTCTGCGGTATGAGCGAATCCCGTGGTCTCTCCGACCACGACTCGAATGCCGGCACCACGGTCTCGCCCCGAACTCAATTCCTCAATCCGACGCTGATCGAGAACGGCCGATGACGTCGTGCGATCCTCGACGAAGACTTCGGCGAACTCTCCTCCCGCGCCCATCGCCACGCCCAGAACCCGACGTACAACTTCCTCTGCCACCAGTGTTGACTCCATCCAGCAAAGCGTACCGTTCATGACAATCGTCCCAACGCGACGCCGGGGCCTCGCCGGTAGGCTGAAGGGGTGATTCTGCCTTCGATTGAGACGCCCGCCGACTTGCAGGCACTTTCCTATGACGATCTAAACCAATTGAGTGCAGAGATTCGCGACTTCATCATCGCCACGGTCACCACCACCGGTGGGCATCTCGGTTCGAATCTGGGGGTGGTCGAACTCACCTTGGCACTGCATCGAGTCTTCGATTCGCCCAAGGACATCCTGCTCTGGGACACCGGGCATCAGACCTACGTCCACAAGCTCTTGACCGGCCGGCGATACGGCTTCAAGAACCTGCGCCAGCGCGGTGGACTCTCGGGGTACCCCAATCGCTCCGAAAGCCAACACGACTGGATCGAGTCCAGCCACGCCTCTACGGCGCTTTCGTACGCACATGGACTCTCGGTCGCACTCGAACAGCGTAAGGAGCTCATCGGTCATGGAGGAAGGCGCCACGTAGTCGCAGTCGTCGGGGACGGATCACTCACGGGGGGCATGGCTTTCGAAGCCCTGAACAACCTCGGTCACTCCAATCAGCGTGTCGTCATCGTGCTCAATGACAATGGGCGCAGCTATGCACCGACCATCTCCAAGCTTTCTGAATCCCTGACGACACTGCGCCTGAACCGGACGTATTTGACTTTGCGTGAAAGACTTCGCCGACTCGTGCCGCACCTGCCACGAGTGGGCAAGGCGGCTTACAAGGGAATCGACGGTTTCACCTCGGTGGTTCGCGAGATGGTAACGCCGCACACCTTCTTCGAGACGTTAGGGATCCGATACGTCGGACCCGTCGATGGACACAACATCGAGTCTCTCGAGACCATTTTAAGAAGTGCCGCCAAGTGGGATGGACCGATTCTCGTCCACGTGCAGACCCAAAAGGGTCGAGGCTACGAACCCGCGGTCAGCGACGACTTACGAATGCACGATTTCAAACTCCCACCGAGGCTCGATGAAGAGGAGGTCACCCCGAAGTCGTTCACCCAGGCGTTCTCCGACTCGCTGGTAGCCCTCGCGAGTGCCGATGAACGAGTGGTGGCCATCACCGCGGCGATGGCCGGACCAACTGGACTGCTCAACTTCCAAGACCGCTTCCCCCGGCGCTTCTTCGACGTGGGGATCGCCGAACAGCACGCGGTGACTGCTGCGGCGGGAATGGCGATGGGGGGCCTCAAGCCGGTAGTCGCTGTCTACTCAACCTTCTTCTCACGGGCCTTCGACCAAGCCCACTTGGACGTCGGACTGTTGAACCTTCCGGTCGTCTTCGTTTTCGATCGCGCCGGTATTACGGGCGATGATGGTCCGAGTCATCACGGCGTCTTGGACATCGCGCTGTGCCTCGCAATCCCGAATATGACGGTGTTCGCGCCATCGACGGCCGAGGAAATCCCCGGGATGCTCGCTACGGCGTTGTCGTTGAGCTCGCCGTCAGCCATTCGCTTCCCCAAGACCCTGCCCAAACCCTTCGACCACAAGGTGGGTGACGGTCTGGACGCCCGCGAGATTGTTCACGGCGATGGATCGCTGTGCGTACTCGCCGTTGGCAAGATGGCTCCCGCGGCCTACAAGGCACTCGAGCTACTGGGTGAACTAGCACCCAAGGTGACCCTCTACGACGTTCGCGTGCTGCCACCGGATCTTCGGATGATTGATGACGCGCTTGCCCATGCCCGGGTCATCACGATCGAAGATGGTACACGTCACGGAGGCGCGGGCACCTTGATGGTTTCAGCGCTACGAAGTCGTGCCCAAGACCTCTCGAAACCCTTTCCCACCACGAGGATCCTCGGTGTGCCAAGGGTCTTCCTCGAACAGCACCGGCCCGATGCCCTGCTCGGCGAGCTTGGCCTCGATCCCGAGGGCCTCGCCGGCGCCTTCAGTCGACTCCTCGCGGACCAACCGGAGTTTCCAAGGTTGCTCCCCGAGTCACCGCGCCCCCAATACCTGTAGGCGAAGCGCCGCGGCGCTCGGCACGTTACATTGGCCCCATGACCTACGAAATCGAAAAAGAGGAAGCGGAGTGGCGCCAGGTCCTCTCCCCCGAGCGCTACGCAATCTTGCGCCAAGCTGCCACCGAGGCTCCCTTCAGCGGATCGCTCCTCAACGTCGACGCTGACGGGGTCTTTTCGTGTGGAGGATGTGGGCAGCGACTCTTCACTTCGGATCAGAAATTCGACTCAGACTGCGGGTGGCCGAGTTTCGACGCTTGTGAACCGGGCACGGTGATCGAGCGCCCGGACCACTCGCTGAGCCGCGAACGTACTGAAATCCTGTGTTCGCGTTGTGGAGGGCACCTGGGTCACGTCTTCAATGACGGGCCGACACAGACCGGGCTCCGCTACTGCGTCAACTCCCTCGCCATCGACTTCAACGAAAAGTCGTCCTAGACGTCGAGGAACCGGCGTATCGCTATTGCTGAACCTACTGAACCGATGAGCACGCCAACGACGAGCACCACGGCATTGGTACCCACCAGAGCGCTGGTGTTCAACTGAAACTCGTTGTGCAACGGATACCAGGTGTGCAGAGCGGTCACCGCGAGCATTGCGACGGCAGAACCCAACAGACCTTGAATGAATCCCTCGGTGATGTAGGGGATGCGAATGAACCAGTTGGTCGCACCCACCAGCTTCATCACCGACACCTCGCGGCGTCGCGCGAAAATAGCCATTCGAATGGTGTTGAGTATCAGCACCGTTGCCGAGAGGAGCAGCACACCCGCGAGGGCCAGGAACACGATCTGCAAGATGCGTATCGCCCGGTTCATTTCGCGGATCTGCTGTTCGGGTGCGGTGACCTTGTAGACGCCAGGTTGATTCGCGAACGTCGATTCGACGGTGAAGGCATTGGCCGGCACGGTCGGCACACAACGGAAAGACGACGGCATATCAGCCACGGTGAGGACCGAAGTTTCGGACTGGGGCAGCAGTTTCAGCGCTTCGGCGTAGTCCTGAGCCTTCGAGAAGAACTGACAGCTCTTGACGATCGGCAGATTAGC
The DNA here is from genome assembly GCA_013044405.1 of Acidimicrobiaceae bacterium. Lineage (GTDB taxonomy): Bacteria > Actinomycetota > Acidimicrobiia > Acidimicrobiales > RAAP-2 > RAAP-2. The sequence goes on from JABEUR010000019.1 coordinate 10,884, forward strand.
CAACTCTGTTTGCACATTTGACAACTCGGCGGCGGATGCGCTTGGCTGCATCCAGACCGTGACCCGCGTCCCCTGTTGCCACTGCGCTGAGGCCTGAGCGGCGCTCTGCTTGAGCAGCAGCGCGGATCCGACCAACGAGAGAGACACCGCCACGGTGAGCACTGCGGCGATCGTCATCATACGGTTGCGCCAGAGGTTGCTGAAGGTCTCCTTGACCGCATAGCGGATATACACCCTCATGACAGGGTCACTCCTTCATCAATGCCATAGACCCCTCGCACCTGGTCACGGATCATCTCGCCCTTGTCGAGCTCGATGACTCGCCGACGCATGCGGTCTACGAGGGCTTTGTCGTGCGTGGCCATGACCACGGTGGTTCCGGTGCGGTTGATCCGCTCGAGCAGTGCCATGATCGACTCTGAGTTCGCGGGGTCGAGATTTCCAGTGGGCTCGTCGGCGAGCAAGATGAGCGGTCGGTTCACGAAAGCTCGAGCGACGGCGACTCGTTGCTGCTCGCCACCGGATAACTCACCGGGCAGGTTCTTCGACTTCTCGGTCAGGCCCACGAGTTCAAGGATCTGGGGCACTTGAGAATCCACGGTGCTCTTGGGTCTCCCGATCACCTCGAGGGCGAAGGCGACGTTCTCGAAGACGCTCTTGTTCGGCAGCAACCGAAAATCTTGGAAGACACAACCAATGTTGCGCCGCAGGTACGGGACTCGCCACTTGGGCAACTCACCGATGTCGCGACCAGCCTCCAAGATCCTGCCTTGATCGGGCAACTCCTCGCGGAGCAACAAACGCAGAAACGTGGTCTTGCCCGAACCCGAAGCGCCGACGAGAAAGACGAACTCGCCCTTCTCGATGTCGAGCGAGATGTCCTTCAGGGCTGGTGTGCCGTTCTTGTAGGTCTTGGACACATTCTCAAAACGAATCACGGTAACACCCCCTTGGGCAACTAGGTATCGGTGCCCAGGGCACGTGGATCTTCTCGAACATCATTCTAGTTTGGTGAATTTGTGAAACGATGCCACGAAACACGGTCGTTTAGGGCTTATGCAAGTTCTTATTCGCGTGCTCGCTGGCGACGGAGCTCCGCTTGCATGAATTCGTCGAGGTCACCGTCCAGTACCGACTCGACGTTTCCGGTCTCGTGATCGGTTCGATGATCCTTGACCAACTGGTACGGAGCTTGGACGTAACTTCGAATCTGCGATCCCCAGGCGTTGTCAGCGCGGTTCCCACTTAGCGCGTCCATCTCCGCTTGACGAATCGCGCGTGCGCGCTCGGCCAATTTCGCCTCGAGGATCTGCATCGCCCTCGCTCGATTTTGATGTTGACTTCGTTCGTTCTGGCAACTCACCACGATATTGGTGGGCAAGTGGGTGATGCGAATTGCCGAGTCGGTCTTGTTGACGTGCTGACCGCCCGCACCCGACGATCGATAGGTATCTACGCGCAAGTCCTTTTCGTCGATCTCGACCTCAGCCGAACTGTCGTCGAGCAAGGGAGTGACGTCGAGACTCGCGAAGCTGGTCTGGCGCCGCGCTTGTGAGTCGAAGGGACTGATGCGAACCAACCGGTGCACGCCGCGCTCGGCGCACAGCCACCCGTACGCGAAGCGGCCCTTGATAATAAAGGTCGCCGAGAGCAGTCCGGCTTCTTGGCCCTCGGTCACTTCATCGAACTCCACGCCGAATCCTCGACGTTCGGCCCACCTCGTGTACATCCGCAACAGCATCTCGGTCCAGTCCTGGGCATCGGTGCCCCCGGCACCCGCGTGCAACTCGACGATGGCGTCGTTCTCGTCGTACGGTCCGCTGAAGAGACTCTGCGTCTCGAGTGCGACGATCTTGCCTTCGAGTTCGGCGACGGTGGCGAACAGTTCGTCGAGCAGAGACCAATCGGGCTCCCCCGACTGCAGGGACTCACGCGAGAAGTCGACCAGGACCTTGCAGTCGTCGAGGTCGTTTCGCAGGGCATCGAACGACTCCAGATCATTGGTGAGGCGACCGAATTCTGTGGTCACTTCTCGGGCGTGGTCCTGGTCCTCCCAGAGATTGGGGTCGGCGACCTGTTGGGCGAGTTCCTCGTGACGCGAACGGCGCAGATCAATCTTCAGATATTCGCGAGCCGCCGCCCAACGAGCTTCGAGGTCCTCGAGTGATGCGAGGGCGTCTCGAAGCGCATTCTCAGCCTTAGGGTCGGCCATGGCACTGCTTGAATTTGCGGCCGGAGCCGCACCAGCACGGCTCATTTCGTCCGATCTTGTCACCCTCTTTGGGGCCAGCTTTCTTGGACTCTGCGTGCACCGGGAGCTCCGTCGCACCGGGAGCCACCTGATTCACATTCGTTACCGCGTTCTCAAGTCCCTCGTCGACCTCTGGCTCGTTCTCCACCGCTTCGACGTGGGTGATGTAACGCACGAAGTCCAGGTCCACTGCGTCGAGCATGTGCTCGAACATCGTGTAACCCTCCTTCTGCCATGCAGTGAGGGGGTCTTGTTGTGCCACCTGGCGCAAGTGAATGCCATCACGCAAGTAGTCCATGTCCGAGAGGTGGTCTCGCCATCGCTGATCGAGGATCTGAAGCATCACGTCGCGCTCGATCTCCTTGGCCATGTCCATGCCCCCAGGGAAGTTCTCGCACTTGGCCTCGTACTGTTCGAGCGCTTCATCGATGACCAAGCCGACAATCTCCTCGCGGTCGTCGTAGCTACTCAGGGCCCCGACGTTGAGGCTCGTCGGGTAGTAGTTCATCAACTCAACGACGAGAGCGTTGAGATCCCACTCCTCGGCATACTCGCCTCCCAGACTGGCCTCGACGGCATCACTCAGACGTTGCTCGATCATGGCGATGGTTGCATCGTGGATGTCTTCACCATCGATGACCTGCTGGCGACGTCCGTACACGACCTTTCGCTGCTCGTTCATAACTTCGTCGTATTTGAGGACATCCTTACGAATTTCGGCATTGCGGCCCTCGACCGTATTCTGAGCGCGTTCTATGGCCCGCGAGACCATCTTGGCCTCGATCGGCTCGTTGTCGGGCATCGTGCGATCCATGACCCACGAAACCGCTCCGGTGGCGAAGAGTCTCAGGAGTTCGTCCTCCAGCGACAAGTAGAAACGGCTCTCTCCCGGGTCGCCCTGGCGCCCCGCGCGACCGCGCAACTGGTTGTCAATCCTTCGCGAATCGTGTCGTTCGGTACCGAGAACGTACAGTCCACCCAGAGCACGAACCTCATCACCCTCCTCTTGGCAGATCGGTCGCCACTTCGAGAGGGCGACTTGGTAGGCCGCGTCGTACTCCTCGGTCCCGGGAGACAAACCTTGGCCCGACGCCTCGCGGTTGGCGAGGCCCTCGGGGTTGCCTCCGAGAATGACGTCAACGCCACGCCCAGCCATATTGGTGGCGACTGTCACCGCGTGCTTGCGTCCCGCTTGAGCCACAATCTCGGCTTCTCGGAAATGCTGCTTGGCGTTGAGGACTTCGTGAGCGATTCCGGCCTTGGACATCTCACGCGAAAGTAACTCCGACTTCTCCACCGATGCGGTACCGAGCAACACGGGCTGTCCGCGATCACTACGCTCGCGGACGTCTTCGACGATGGCGGCGAACTTTGCTGCTTCAGTCTTGTAGATCAGGTCCGGCTGATCAAGTCGCACCAGAGGTCGGTTCGTCGGGATGGGAACGACGGAGAGGGCGTAGGTATTGCCGAACTCGGCGGCTTCCGTCTCGGCCGTTCCAGTCATGCCCGCGATCTTCTCGTAGAGCCGGAAGTAATTCTGCAACGTCACGGTTGCCCAGGTGTGGTTCTCCTCTTGAATTCGAACCCGTTCCTTCGCTTCAACTGCCTGATGCAGTCCGTCTGACCAACGGCGTCCGTCCAAGGTTCTCCCGGTGAATTCGTCGACGATCTTGATCTCACCGGCATCGACCAAATAGTCCTTGTCACGATGGAAGAGTTCCTTCGCCCGCAGAGCCTGGCCGAGTTGGTGAACGTAGTTCGTCGCGACCGCGTCGTAGAGGTTCGTCACCCCGAGTTGTCGTTCCACCTTTTCGATACCGGCTTCGGTCGGGATGACCGTTTTCTTCTCCTCGTCGACTTCGTAGTCGGCGTCTCGCACCAGTGATCGAGCGATGGAGGCGAACTGGTAATAGAGCTTGGTCACGTCAGAGGCGGGTCCCGAAATGATCAACGGAGTTCGAGCTTCGTCGATCAGAATCGAGTCGACTTCGTCGACGATCGCATAGTGGTGACCTCGCTGGACCATATGCTCGCGGCGTCTTGCCATGTTGTCTCGCAAATAGTCGAATCCGAACTCGGTATTGGTCCCATACGTGATGTCGCTCGCGTACGCCTCCTGCTTGGCCTCGAAATCAGTCAGGTCAGGTCCGACTCGCCCAACGCTGAGTCCGAGGAAACGGTGCAGCTGGCCCATCCAGTTGGCATCACGAGTGGCCAAGTAGTCGTTCACCGTGACCACGTGCACGCCCTGGCCAGCCAAAGCATTGAGATAGACCGGTAATGTCGAGACCAGGGTCTTGCCTTCACCGGTCTTCATCTCAGCAATCCACCCGAAGTGAAGTGCCATACCACCCATCAGCTGCACGTCGTAATGACGCTGTCCAAGGACCCGAGTGGCGGCCTCTCGCACCACCGCGAATGCCGCGATGAGCAGGTCGTCGAGAGTCTCGCCCTCGGCCAAACGTTCACGGAACACGTCGGTCTTAGCTCGCAACTCGGCGTCGGTCAACGCCGCCATCTCCCCAGACAACTCGTTGATCGGCCCAACGAGGTCCGCGAGCTGTCGCACGCGCTTGCCTTCGCCGGCCTTAAGAATCTTGCTGAACACACTCATGTGATAACTACCCTACCGGTCCGTTTCGCTACTTCTTTAGGACTGCGAGTGCTGACCTGGTCTTTGACCCCACACTTGCCTGCAGCGGTGTCCGTGCGTACTTTCGGCAGCTCGTAGGCTCTCCGATCGTCAAATCGCATACTTCACCGGCTCTTGATGCGACCACTCTGGTCACCTCAAGGCAGGGCTTACTTCTAAACCGCGCCATGCTCAGCGTCCACAAGACGCCTTACGTGGGTCGTTTCGCCCGCGACTGGCATCGACTTTCAACCACAGAACCACTCGCAGTCCCGCCGACCATTCTAGAACCCGTCACGACCTCGCCAAATCGCCCCGGAGCCTCTCTACGACGGCGTTGGGTCCCGCGACGCGCCCCGAAATACCGTCGGCGCTCACCCAGCGAATCTCCATGTAGCCAACACGTCCAAGACACCGAACTCATGAATCCGGTCCGAGGCGACTCCAGCGCTCGTCGCGTGAACGACGGAGTTGGGCGAGGACGAGCAGGAGTCGTACCCCCAAGACGAGCGTCGCCACCGGCGCCATGAGACGTCGGAAACCTCTGGCAGTCTGCCATTCGAACATCAGCGCACTTCGGTGGTGTGCGATCTCCATCTCTCGAGAGGCCCTCGAACGTGAGAGACCCTCGATGTGAGTCACGACCGCGCTCGTCGTGGAGGCCACGGCATGGCCGAGTTCATGCACGTGCCAACACAGTGCCATGTCCTCGGCGAACATGAAGTACCGCTCGTCAAAGCCTCCGACCGCCTCGAAGACCCGGCGACGGATGAGCAAAAAAGCACCCGAGATCCAGTCGACTTCTTCGTCAGGCTGGGACGAACGATAACGTCGAGTGGCCGGATTGGTCGGCCAGAGCGGCTCAAGGAGTGCGTGCAGGCCGGCCAGCCAGACATTGGGAAAGACACGCTGCGAGGGATAGACGGTTCCATCGGGTCGCACGATCTGCGGTCCGACGATTCCTACCTCGAGGTGGGTATCGAGGTAGTCGATCAGGGCTCCGACGGCGCCGTCGTGCACGATGACGTCCGGGTTGGAAATGAGCAGGAACTCGCGCGCAGGGCTCGTCGCCGCTCCCCGATTGACGCCACGTCCGTAACCGAGGTTGATTCCGGGTTCGACTACGGTGACCTTCGAGTTCGCCAGTGCCTGGCGCGACGATCCAACGTCGCCGTTCTCCACGACCACGATGTCCTCGACACCGTTGGCCCGAAGTGATTCGACACACTTCACCAAGGCAACCTCCGCGTGAAAGTCAACGACTACCGCACTGACCCGCGATGACACGTTGCTCACGGAGTAGCCTGCGACATTCTCTCGATGGAGTTCACCAGTCGGGCAACCCCATCGTGCCAATCGGGTAGTGGGCTCCATATCCTCGAGAACTTCTGGGTGGACAGGTCACTACGACGCGGGCGTGCGGCAAGTTGGGGCGGCAAGAGCTCTTCGGTGGAAATCGCCGTAGCAAAATCATCGCCGCGACCCGAGAGTTGACCAACGTAGGTCGCGATTTCGAACCAAGTCGTCGCGTCCGAGTTAGCGACGTGCCAGACTCCGCCGACACGTTCGCGCGCGAGGGTGACCAGCGCACGAGCCAGGTCACCCGCCGTGGTGACGGTGCCCATTTGATCATCGACGAATCGAACGCACTCGCCTGACTTCGCGCGCGCGGCAATGGCGTGCACCACGTTCTTGCCGCGAACGCCCATTACCCACGAAGTGCGCACGATGGTGTCTCGATCAGTGCAGAACAACTCACCTGCTCGCTTCGAGGCGCCATAGACGCTCAGTGGATTGGTCGGATCCCCTTCGACGTACGCTTCTCCTTTGGTACCGTCAAAGACGTAGTCAGTGGAGACCGCGATCAAGTGCGCGCCGATCGAGCGTGCCGCATGCGACATTGACGCGGTCCCTCCCTCATTGACCGAGAAGCACCGGTCACGTTCCGTCTCCGCTCGGTCGACCGCCGTATACGCGGCCAGGTGGACAATGACGTCCGGGCGAATCGACACCACGGCGTCCATCACGGCCGATTGGTCGGTGACGTCAAGGTCGCGGTGGTTCAGTCCCGTCACCACGAATTCCCCCCTGGCGACGGGCCGCTCGTCAGGTTGAAAACCAGGGTCGCTCCCTGGGGGGGCCAACGCGCCCAGGGTGTCGACGAGGTCAACACCCACTTGGCCGCCCGCACCGGTCACCATGACCTTGACTGCCTGCTTCACCCAATCACCGACTCTTCAAGTCGAAGGTGGACCACGTCGCCCGAAGCGAATGCCACGTCCACACCGTCGACGCTGACCACGAGTCGGCCCGTAGCGTCGATTCCAGTAGCCCTGCCCCGCGATACGCCGTGGTGATGCTCGACACGCACCAATTGGCCAATCGTGGCCAGTGCCGACACGTACTCCTCTCGCACGGTGTCGCGACCGAAACCGGCCATCCGCACCAACCGAATGTCGAGTTCCTCAAGCATGATGTCGAGTAGCGCGCTCGACGTGACCCGAACGCCCACTTCTTGCAGCACGCTCGTCGTTCGGGCTTGCGCCGGCCCAGCTGCTATCAGGTTCACTCCGATTCCCACGACAACGGTCGGCGAATCGCCTCCAACGAGTTCGGCAAGTAACCCGGCGATCTTGGCGTCGCCGACCATCAGGTCATTGGGCCACTTCAGGTCGGGGCGCAGCCCACAGAGCCTCACCAATGCGCCGCGTGCTGCCAGGGCCACCGACGCCACCAGCAGTTGGGGGTCGTCCGCCACGTCATCGGGCTTCAGGAGAATCGAGCAGAGCAGCGACGAACCACTCGGCGCGGTCCAACTGCGTTCTAGTCGACCACGGCCCTGAGTCTGAAAATCTGCGTAGACCACGGTGCCCGCAGGGGCCCCGGCCCTCGCGCGTTCGGCGAGCCAGGTATTGGTCGAGTCCACCTGGGCCAGGTGATTAATCCGCCAAATTATCTGGTCCACACTTAAACATTAGGGTTTGATGGTCGGGTGATAGAAATTTACAGTTCGCAGACGGAGGTTCACGTGCTGAAAAAAGTCCTCATCGCCAATCGCGGTGAGATTGCGGTGAGAGTTATCAGGACCTGTCGAGAGATGGGCATCGGCACCGTCGCTGTCTATTCCGACCTCGACCGCGAGGCGTTGCACGTTCGCCTCGCTGACGAGGCCTATCCGTTAGGCGGTCAGACGGCGGCCGAGAGTTACCTCAATACCGAGGCGATTCTCGAGGTCATCGAACGTTCGGGAGCCGACTCCGTGCACCCGGGCTACGGATTCTTCTCGGAGAACACCGATTTCGCCCGTGCCATCACGTCCAAAGGGGTCATCTTCATCGGACCTCCTCCTGAAGCGATCGAGATCATGGGCGACAAGATTTCCTCACGCCTGGCTGCTTCTGCGGTCGGGGTCGCCGGGGTCCCGGGACGTAATGAGACGCTCGCCAGCCATATCGAGGTCGTCGACTTCGGAGAGGAGTTCGGCTGGCCAGTCGCCATCAAGGCGGCCTACGGCGGCGGCGGTCGAGGAATGAAGGTGGTCAACACCGCGAACGAGGCAGTCGAGGCTTTCGAGAGCGCTCAGCGTGAATCGCTCAGCTACTTCGGCCGCTCCGAGTGCTACGTCGAGCGCTACTTGACGTGGCCACGTCACATCGAGATGCAGGTCCTCGCTGACTCCCACGGTCACACGTTGTGGCTCGGCGAGCGGGACTGTTCGGCGCAACGACGACATCAAAAACTGGTCGAGGAGTCGCCCGCACCCGACTTCCCCGATGACGTGCGCCGCGCCATGGGTGAGGCCGCGGTCAAGGTATCCGAGGCGTGTGGCTACGTGAACGCCGGTACGGTCGAATTCCTGTATCAAGACGGTGACTTCTTTTTCTTGGAGATGAACACTCGCCTCCAAGTCGAACACCCGGTAACCGAACTGGTCACCGGTCTCGACCTGGTCGAGTGGCAGCTGCGAATCGCGGCCGGCGAAGCACTGGACTTCTCCCAGGACGACGTTCGACGTGACGGACACGCTATCGAGGTACGCATAAACGCCGAAGACCCCACCGATGGGCGCTTCTCGCCATCGCCGGGAACGATCACCCGTTTCGACCAGCCGGCCGGTCCCGGTGTTCGCCTCGACGCCGGATACCAATCCGGTGACACCATCTCGCAGTACTACGACAACCTCATCGCCAAGCTCATCGTGTGGGGCGCGGACCGGGACAAGGCCCGACGAAGGATGTTGCGGGCCATCGAAGAGACCGTCATCGAAGGCGTCTCCACCACGTTGCCCGCCGACGTCGTCATCCTCTCCGACGACGATTTCGTCGCCGGCACCCACTCCACGAAGTGGGTCGAGTCCAATCTTGACTTCTCCAATCTGGTTGGCGCTCCGGCGATACCACCAACGCCAGGCGAAGCGCTGGTGCGACGTGACATCACCGCTGAGGTCAATGGGCGCAGAGTGAGCGTCGCCCTGTGGCTGCCCGACGCCAACGACGATGGAATCCCCAAGGCGCACAGCACCGCAGCCAAGCCTCGGCGCCAGCATCATGGCAGCGTCGCGGCGACCGGTTCCGGTCAAGTGAGCGTGCCGATGCAGGGCACCATTGTCAAAGTGAGCGTTGAAGTCGGCCAAGAGGTCGAAGTCGGCGAGACGATCGTCATACTAGAAGCGATGAAGATGGAGAATTCGGTCAAGGCCGAGAAGTCGGGAAGGATTCAGAGCCTCAAAGTGTCAACCGGCGACTCGGTGAGTGCGGGTGACGTGGTCGCGGTCATCGAATGAGTGCCGACGACGTTGCGAGTGCGGCGATCGGTGACGCCCGTAGTGCACTGCTTGAGCTCAGTCACTTCGTCCATGCCCACCCAGAGCTGGGCTACGAGGAGTTCGCCAGCGCCGAAGCCGTTGCGGCGGCGGCCGAAGTCGCCGGGTTCAGCGTTGAACGAGGTATCGGCTCGCTACCAACGGCATTTCGAGCGACGAAGGGCGACGGGGCACTGAACATCGCCTTCTGTGCGGAATACGACGCGCTGCCCGACGTCGGACACGCCTGCGGCCATAACATCATCGCGGCTTCAGCCCTCGGGGCGGCCATTGGTCTCGCGGCCGTCGCCGACGACTTGAACGTCAAGGTAACGCTGCTGGGTACACCTTCAGAAGAGGGCGGGGGCGGAAAGATCGACCTCATCAATGCCGGATACTTCACTGACGTCCACGCGGCCATGATGATTCATCCGTGGCCGAACGAACGCTTGGAGGCGTCGTGTCTTGCCGTGGACCACTTCGACGTGATCTTCGTTGGAAAAGAGGCCCACGCATCGGCCGCTCCCTGGGAAGGGATCAACGCTCTGGACGCGCTCACCATTTCCCAAGTCGCGCTCGCCCTACTGCGCCAGCAACTTCGACCAAGCGATCAAGTCCACGGCATCACGCTCGAGGGTGGCTCGGCGGCCAATATCATCCCGAGTCGGGTCGTAGGGCGCTTCATGGCCCGGGCGACCTCGAGCGATCGACTGAGCGAGCTGCGATCTCGAGTAGACGCCTGTTTCAATGCCGGCGCCATCGCTACTGGCTCCACCGTCGAGATCAACGAGATCGGCAGTGCCTTCTCACACATGGAGTCTGACACGAGGATCCTGGCGCACTATCGCCGCGCCGCCGAAGCCCTCGGACGTGATTTCACGCTCGATGACCAGGGCATGGCCAAGCCCACGATCTCGACCGATATGGCCAATGTGTCACTCGTGGTTCCTTCGATTCATCCCCTGTTGATGATCCCGACCAGCGGCGCAGTGAATCACCAGCCTGAATTCACCGCGGCGTGCATCACCCCGGCCGCCGACCGGGCAACCATTGACGGCGCCATCGCCCTCGCCCATACAGCGATTGCGGTCGCCAGTGACGCGCACTTGCGTGAAGAACTGTTGGCTCGATCATGATGCTCGAGCACGCGCTGTTGGAGATCATCCAGGGTCGCGAGAGCGATTTCGAAGCCTCGATGCGCGCGGCCCTACCGATCATCGAGTCTGCACCGAACTGCTATGGAGCCGAAGTACGCCACCAGTCCGAAGACAGTGCCGTCTACCTGCTGCTGGTTCGCTGGGCGTCGATCGAAGCCCACCTGGCCTTTCGCGCCACTCCATTGTTCGAGCAGTGGCGCGCCCTAACGCATCCGTTCTACGTGAGTGCGCCGTCGGTGACTCACTTCTTCGATCCACTCCAGCGTTAGCTGGGTTGATAGACGCCGAACTCGGCACGCAGCACGTCAGCGACTTCGCCCAGAGTGGCCAGTCGCGACAGCGCTACCTTCATTGGGTAGAGCAGGTTCGCCGATCCGCGCGCCGCCACCGCGAGGTCTTCGAGCGCAGATTCCACGGCCCGGTTCTCGCGATTTGACTTGAGTCGCTTCACTCGGTCCACCTGGTCTCGTTGCTGTTGCACGTCAATGGGGAAGACGTCCGCCTTCGCAACCGACGTCTCGGCGAAGCGGTTGACCCCGACCACCACTTTCTCTCCGCGGTCCACCGATCTCGCGAACTCGTACGCGGCGGTCTCGATCTCATCTTGCATGTAACGCGACTCGATTGCCGCCACGGCCCCACCCATGGCATCGATGGTCGCGATGTATTCACGAGCGCGCCGCTCCACTTCGTCGGTCAACGATTCAACGAAGTACGAACCGGCGAGCGGATCCACCGTGTCAGCGATTCCCGACTCGTAACCCAGCACCTGCTGGGTACGTAGCGCCAGCTTCGCCGCGTGTTCGGTCGGCAGACCGAGCGCTTCGTCGAAGCCGTTCGTGTGGAGGCTCTGCGTTCCTCCCAGGGTCGCAGCGAGGGCTTGGATCGCCACGCGCACGATATTGCTCTGGGGCTGTTGGGCAGTCAACGTCGAACCACCAGTCTGAGTATGGAAGCGAAGCATCATCGACTTGGGGTCCTTGGCCCCGAAACGATCACGCATGATCGAAGCCCAGAGCCGGCGAGCGGCGCGATACTTCGCGACCTCCTCGAAGAGGTTGTTGTGGGCGTTGAAAAAGAAGCTCAGCCGCGGGGCGAATTCGTCAAGTTCCAATCCGGCGCCCAGCGCCGCTTCGACGTAGGCGATTCCATTGGCCAAGGTGAAGGCGATCTCCTGAACGGCCGTCGACCCGGCCTCGCGGATGTGATAACCCGAGATTGAGATCGTGTTCCAGTTAGGCATCTCATTAGCGCAGTAGGCGAAGGTGTCGACGATCAGGCGCATCGATGGTCGAGGCGGATAGATGTAGGTTCCGCGCGCCACGTACTCCTTGAGGATGTCGTTTTGAATCGTGCCGCGTAGCTGCCCGCCGTCGACGCCCTGCTCCTCGCCCACTAACTGATAGAGCAGCAGAAGGGTCGATGCGGTGGAATTGATCGTCATGGACGTAGTGACCTCATTGAGGGGCAGTCCGGCCAGCAGCAGGCGCATGTCCTCGAGCGAGGAGATGGCCACACCGACCTTGCCCACTTCGCCTTCGGCGCGCGCGTGGTCGGCGTCGTAGCCCATCTGGGTCGGCAGGTCGAAGGCGCACGACAGTCCAGTCTGTCCGGCGCCCAAGAGGAATTTGAATCGCTCGTTGGTCGCCTCGGCGGTGCCAAACCCGGCGTACTGGCGCATGGTCCACAATCGTCCGCGATACATCGAGGACTGCACACCGCGCGTATAGGGGTAGGCGCCGGGGGCCCCCAGCTTCGTCGCGGGATCGAATTCCTCTAAATCCGAGGCGTCGTACACCTCGTCTATCTCGATTCCCGAGTCGGTCGATCGCTCAGATGACGTCACGAGGATAAGGCTAGACGCTCATGATCGACACTCGAAATAGGGACATTCTGCGAATTGATCGGGGCAGAGCCGACCGGTAGAGCAAGATGGATGTATGAAATGTTCACAATGTGGTTCCGAAACGATGGGTCCGCGCTGCTCAGTGTGCGGTCAGCTGGTCGCCATGAGTCCGGTCAACGAGTCTGAGTCGGAGGTACAACTTGCCGGATGGTGGCGGCGTGTAGGAGCGACCTTCGCCGACGACCTGATCCTCTTGATTCCCTCCCTCATCATCGCTGACCTCTTTCGATCCTTCGCTGGCGGCTTCGTCTCCATCATCGCCGGGCTCGCTATGGAGGGCTTCTACATGGTCGCGCTCCTCTCCTCGGCGAGCGGACAGACCATCGGCAACCGAGTTGCGGCGACTCGGGTACGTGACTCGCTCACGGGAAGCGTCATCTCCCGACAACAAGCCATCAAACGTTGGGGCTTCATCGCCCTCTACGGACTGCTCGTCCCGGTAGGCGGGCCAATCATGTACGTCGCTCTCCTCGTAGCCATCGTCGACATCGTCTATCCGTTGATGAACCCGCGCAAACAGACATTGCACGACCTCTACGCGCGAACGATTGTGGTGAAGATCTAGACGCTGACCGGATGGGGCATACACAACTCGTCGTATTCGGCGATCACGATCGGCCCCGCGTTCTCACCGCACGCTGGACACGACGGATCTCGTCGTACCTTGAACGTACGAAATGACTGATCCAATGAATCGTAGGTAAGGAGTCGACCAACGAGGGGGTCGCCGAGCTCGAGCAGCAATTTGATGGTCTCGATGGCCTGGACGGAACCTATGATTCCCGGCAACACCCCCAGCACCCCGGCTTCGGCGCAACTGGGCGCCAACTCCGCGGGCGGTGGCTCGGGAATCATGCAGCGATAACAGGGTCCGACGAACGGATTGAACACCGTCACTTGTCCCTCGAAACGGAAGATCGAACCGTGCACCACGGGGATGTTCTTTATCAGGGCCGCATCATTGACGAGGTAGCGAGTCGGAAAGTTGTCGGTGCCATCGACAATGACGTCGTAGCCGTCGATGATCTCCAAGATGTTGTCCGCACCGAGGCGGGTGTCGTAGGTGAGCACCTTGAGATCGGGGTTCATGGCACTGAGGGTCATCTTGGCACTATCCACTTTGCGCATCCCGACCCGATCGACGTTGTGCAGGATCTGGCGCTGAAGGTTTGAAGAGTCCACGACGTCCATGTCGATGATGCCGAGCGTGCCGACACCAGCGGCCGCGAGATAGAGCGCTGCCGGTGAACCGAGTCCACCGGCGCCTAACAAGAGGACCTTGGACTCGAGGAGCCGTATCTGGCCGTTCTCACCGACTTCGGGCAGGAGTAAGTGCCGTTGGTAGCGCACGCGCTGGTCCTGAGAGAGCGCGACCGGAGTCGTCCAGGCGAGTCCCTCGTCCTTCCACTTGTTGAAGCCGCCGATAATCGATACGACGTCGGTGTAACCGAGCTCCTGCATTGTCTTGGTGGCAAAGGCGGATCGGACCCCGCCCGCGCAGTAGACCGCGATTGGTTTGCCTTTGTCGGGCAAGCGCCCTTCGACCGAGAACTCGAGATTCCCGCGCGCGACGTGGACCGCTCCCGGTACGGCGCCCTGCTCGTACTCTTCGGGCTCTCGCACGTCGAGCAACGTGTAGTGATCGAGTTGTCGCGCGACGTCGTGCGGTTCGATCTCTCTGATCTCGGACTTCGCTGCGTTCAGTAGGTCTCGGGGTGTTGCCAACGGTCGCTCCTTCTGAGTTGTTAAATCTTACCTTATTGGTCAACATTCATCGTCGCTCCACCTGCTAAACCCAACGCGTGGAACTTCGTGAACTTCTCGCCCGCCGGCGCATGGTCCGATCCTTCGACGGGACGCCTGCGGACCAGTCTTGGCTCGATGATATTTGCTCGCAGTCGCTCTGGGCGCCAACGGCGGGCAACAGCTGCGGCGTGCGAATGTACAACTTCACGCAGCCTCAAGTCTCTGCATATCTCCAAGTCGCCACCGATGCACAGTGGCGCAGCCATTCACGTCGATTCCAAGGGCTCTCGCGGGCGGGTGGAGGTGTCGTGATCACGTCGCGTCCTCAAGATTACTTGGCACGCTACGGCGAAGAGGACAAACACTCTTCAGGGTTAGACGACGAGTCGTCTTGGCCCATCCCCTATTGGCACACCGACGCCGCCATGGCAACCATGGCACTGCTCTTGCTCATCGAAGAGAGTGGCTGGCAAGCCACAATCTGGGGTAACTTCCGTCACGACCACGAGGTCCTCGCGTGGATCGGAGCACCCGATGAACGATTGTTCGCCAGTGTCCTCATCGGCATCGGCGACGGCCACGATGCGCAGTCAGCCTCACTCAAACGTGGCGTGGTACCTCGTACGAGTCGTGTTCGAAGGGTGCCGATCTAGTCGCGCGCACCATCTCGTGCGACCGCCTCGAGGAACTCGACGATGGTTCGAGCGCCAAAGGCCGTTCCACCCTTGGTGACGTATCCGCGATTGGCGTCGCAGCGACCGGGCCCAGCGATGTCGAGGTGCACCCAGGGCCGCCCTGCAGTGAATCGGCGAAGGAAGAGGGCCGCCGAGATCGCTCCCGCCTTACCGGGTTTGCCAATGTTCTTCATGTCAGCGACGTCCGATTCAATATGCGACTCGTACCCGTCATAGAGGGGCATGCGCCAGAGAGCCTCGCCACTCTTGAGCGACGCGTCACTGAAGTAGGCCGCCAATTCGTCTGTTGAAGCGAACAGTGCCCCGATCTCGTCACCGAGCGCCACATTCTGGGCTCCGGTGAGGGTCGCAACGTCAACGATTGCGTCGGGCTCTGCCTCCACGGCCAAACTGAGCCCATCGGCCAAGATCAGGCGTCCTTCGGCGTCGGTGTTCAGAACTTCAGCCGACATGCCGTTGCGAAAGGTCAGGGTGTCGCCCGGTTTGACTGCCTTGTCGCTCGGCAGATTTTCGGTCATGGGGGCAATGGCCGTCAGGCGCACACCGATCCCAAGTCGGCTCGCAACCGACAGGGCGCACATCACCACCGCGGCGCCCGTCATGTCGGTCTTCATCGTCATCATGCCGTCGCCGGACTTGAGCGAGAGTCCACCGGAGTCGAAGGTGACACCTTTGCCGACCAGCGCCACGTGGGGCAAGGGTGCTCCCGGCTGAGGGTCGTACGTCGCATAGACCAAACGGGTGGGCTGGGCCGAACCCTGACCGACTCCCAGGAGACCGCCGAGGCGCTCCTCCTTGATTCTCGTCTCATTCCAGGACTCCACGCGAACGTGGGGATCGTCGCCAAGGCGCAGTTCGACCTGGCGTGCCAATTCCTTGGGAGGCATCGACGCCGGAGGCGAGTCGATGAGGCGCTTCGCCCAATTGACGGCGTTGGCGATGATCATGCCCTTCGCGACGCCGGCAGCAACGGCGTCGTGGGTCGAAACCGAAGGAAGTGGCGATCCCAAAGGGACGACGTCAAAGGACGCATCCGACTGGGCTCCTTTGAAGGTGTAACTCGAGAGCAACGCCCCTTGGACGAGGGCCGACGCGACTGCTGCGGGATCTTCTATGCCTTCGGTGGGCAGCAAGAAGGCGACGGTGGCGTCGCCGCCACATCGCAGCGCCGACGCCCCCGCCAATCGGTAGTTCTCCAGCGCGTTATAACTCGATCCCAGGCTCACCAAGACGACGGTCGACCCCTCGATCGAACGAAGTACGACGAAACTGCCGGCTTCATCCTTCATACCTCGTGCGCTGCACCACGCCTTGGTCAATGTCCTCGGAATGCTCTGTCCCGACAAGACCATCGGCACCGACTCTGCGATGAACGCCTGGGTTTCATCGAACACCACCGGTACGACGATGGTCGACTCCTTCGCCGCTTCCATCGGGGTCGAGATTCGGGCGGTACGGGGCATGAATTCCATCTCCTATCAGTGAATGCGCGCAGTGCGGTGTTCGGGGCCCTCGGCCCAACGGGCCATGGTCCATACGAGATCGCTCAATCTATTCAGGTAGCCGATCACCAGTGAGCCATCGAGCGGATAGCCAACGGCGATGCGCTCGGCGCGTCTCACGATCGTTCGAGCAAGGTCCAGTGCGGCTGAAAGTTGGTTCTCGCCAGGTACGACGAACTCGCTCGGCATCGCTATCTCACGCGAGAGCTCGTCGATCTCGACTTCGAGACGATCGATCATGGCACTGGTCACCAAGGACTTTCCGGCGCTCAATTTATGTCGATTCTCCGGGAGCGTCGCGACTTCGGCCATCAGCACCCAGAGGTCTCGCTCCACACTGATCAGCAGCGTGTCAATGCGCCCATCACGCTCGCACAACGCTCTCGCTAAGCCCAGCGCGGCCTGCGCCTCGTCGACGGCGCCATTGACTTCGATTGGGTCCGAACTCTTGGCCACACGTCCTCCGAAGTACAGCCCGGTGGTTCCGTCGTCTCCATTGCGAGTGTAAATCTTCACACCTGCAGCGTAGTGATTAGGGACTCTGCCAGTAGCCTGATTATCGAATGGCCGCCAATCTTCGTCCACCCTTCGCCCGACCGGGCATCGCCGACCCGTACCTGAGTGCGCTCAACGAACGGGTCCTGATCTTCGACGGCGCCACCGGTACCAACCTCCAACTCCAGGACCTCAACGCAAACGATTTCGGTGGCCCAGATTTCGAGGGCTGCAACGAGATCCTCACCATCACCAAACCCGAGTCCATTGAGTTGCTCCACCGATCTTTTCTGGACGTGGGTGTCGACGTCATCGAGACCGACTCGTTTGGCTCGTTCTCCGTTGTCCTGGCTGAGTACGGCATACCCGACCGGGCCCACGAACTGGCGTTAGCCTCCGCCCAGATCGCTCGGCGCATGGCCGACGACTACTCGAGCGCGGATTCGCCCAGGTTCGTCGCCGGGTCGATGGGTCCCGGAACCAAGTTTCCCACTCTCGGACAGATCACCTACGACGACCTCTCGGCCAGTTACGAAGAGCTGGCCTACGCCCTCTTAGAGGGCGGAGTCGACTTGCTGCTCGTCGAGACGATGTTCGACCTGCTTTCGGGTAAGGCCGCCATCGCTGCCTGTCACCGGGCCATGGCCCGACACGGACGAATCGTCCCGATTCAAGCGCAGGTGACGATTGAGCTGACTGGTCGAATGCTGCCCGGAACCGAAATTGGTGCGGCCATCACCGCCCTCAGCACGCTGGGCGTGGACATCATTGGTCTCAACTGCGCTACCGGACCGGTCGAAATGTACGAACCTCTGCGCCAACTTTCTGAGACGGCGCCGATGCCACTGTCGTGCCTGCCCAATGCTGGACTGCCCAGCGTGGTCGACGGAAGGATGCACTACGACCTGACCCCGGAGGGTCTGGCCGAACACCTGTCCAGATTCGTCAGCGAATTCGGAGTCCAGGTGGTGGGTGGTTGCTGTGGCACGACGCCCGATCACCTGGCCCGAGTGGTCGATTCCATTCGTCCACTGCACGTGGCCACGCGCCACGCGCGGTTAGAGCCGGCAGTCGCGTCGATCTACTCGGCCACTCCCTATGAGCAGGACCGATCCGTACTCTTGGTCGGGGAACGCACGAACGCCAACGGCTCAAAGAAGTTCCGCGAGGCGATGCTCCAAGGCGACTGGGACACGTGCGTGAGCATCGGTCGCGATCAGATACGCGAAGGCGCTCATATCCTCGACGTCTGCGTTGATTACACGGGGGCCAACGGCGTCAGTGACATGAATGAGATCATGAGCCGTCTCGCGACCCAGGCGTCGGTGCCGATCATGGTCGACACCACCGAAACCGCCGTGGCTCGCCAAGCACTCACGTGGCTCGGAGGCAAGGCGATTCTCAACTCGGTCAACCTCGAAGAAGGAGACGGTCCGGGCACCAGACTCGATGGATTTCTCTCGCTCGCCGCCGAATTCGGAGCGGCGGTGGTGGCGACCTGCATCGACGAAGAAGGGCAAGCCCGCAGCGCAGACTGGAAGGTACGCGCCGCCAGCTCCATCACCGATCTCGCCGTCACACGCTACGGCATCGACGTTCGCGACATCTTCATCGACCCGCTAGCGCTGCCCTTGTCAACGGGAATGGTCGAGTCTCGCCGAGACGGCATCGAGACCATCGAAGCAATCCGGCGGATCAAGGCGGAGCTCCCCGGGGTGCGCACCATCCTTGGACTCTCGAACGTCTCGTTCGGTCTCAACCCGGCCGCCCGTCAGGTACTCAACAGCGTCTTCCTTCACGAATGCGCCAACGCAGGACTCGACGCCGCCATTGTCCACGCGTCGAAGATTCTGCCACTGGCGCGGGTCGACGAAGAGGTCAGAAAGGTATGCCTCGATCTGATCTACGACCGGCGTAGCGATGACTACGACCCGCTGACCGTGTTACTCGGACTCTTCGAAGGCGTGTCGCTCTCCGCATCGAGCGCGAACTCCCTGGACGATCTCGAACTCGGTCCGCGACTGCGAAGGCGCATCATTGACGGCGCCCGCGTCGGGCTCGAGGAAGACCTCGATGAGGCCATGGCAGCAGGTCAGGCTCCGTTGGACATCGTTAACGACATTCTCCTCGATGGCATGCGCGAAGTCGGCGACCTCTTCGCGGCCGGTGAGATGCAGTTGCCCTTCGTACTGCAGAGTGCCGAGACCATGAAGGCGGCCGTGGCTCATCTCGAGCCGCACATGGAGAAGAACGACCAAGGGGGCCGCGGACGGGTCGTGTTGGCAACGGTCAAGGGGGATGTCCACGACATTGGTAAAAACCTGGTGGACATCATTCTCACGAACAACGGGTACGAAGTGATCAACCTGGGCATCAAGGTCGGGGTCAGCGAGATGTTGGCCGCAGTTGAAGAGCACCACGCCGATGCTCTGGGCATGAGCGGTCTGCTCGTGAAATCAACGCTCATCATGCGCGAGAACCTTGAACTCATGAACGAACGAGGCATGAGTGAGGTTCCAGTACTGCTGGGCGGTGCGGCCCTGACCCGCACGTACGTCGAGCGCGATCTTCGCCAAGTCTACCAGGGCCGAGTCTTCTACGGCAAGGACGCCTTCGAGGGGCTGAGGGTGCTCGATCAGTTGGGCGAGATTCGCCGTGGTACCCTCGAAGACCCGCAATTCGGCCGAACCGTCTCGGAACGTAAAGTCTTCCGGCGCATCCGTGGTGAAGCCGGCGAGGTGCCTGAAGGTCTTCCCCGGCGTAGTCCCGAGGTCGATTCGGACAATCCACTGTTTGCACCACCGTTCCTCGGTAGTCGGGTCGCCAAGGGGATGTCCGTCGACGAGATCAGCAACTACCTGAACCTGACGGCACTCTTTAGAAATCAGTGGGGTTTTCGCCCCGAAGACGGCGAGGACGACCCCGCTTTCAAAGATCGGGTCAGCGCAATGCTCCGCGAACAGCTGGGCATCGCCAAAGAGGAGGACCTACTCCTCCCCCAGGTCGTCTGGGGCCACTTTGCCGCGGCCTCTGACGGTAACGACCTACTCATCTTTGACGACGACCTTCGGCGCCACGAGTTGGCGCGATTCACCTTTCCGCGTCAGCACGTGGCGCCGTACCTGTGCATTGCTGACTTCTTCCGGCCCATCGACAGCCCCGAGCACGACTACGCGAGTTTCATGTTGGTGACGATGGGAGAGAGGGTCTCACTTCGTTGTCAGGAACTCTTCGCGCAGAACCGCTACTCCGACTACCTCTTGCTCCACGGACTCGGAGTCGAGATGGCTGAGGCATTGGCCGAGATGTGGCACAAGCGCATCCGCGAGGAACTTGGCTTCGTCGAGCAGGACGGTCCGAACTTGACCGGTTTGTTTCGCCAGCAGTACCGTGGCGGCCGCTACTCGTGGGGATATCCGGCATGTCCCGACCTCACCGACAACGCCAAGGTCGCCGATCTGTTAGGAGCTGAGCGAATCGGCGTCAGCGTGTCTGAGGGATTTCAACTCAATCCAGAGCAGACGACGGACGCGATCATCTGCCATCACCCGATGGCGAAGTACTTCGTTGCCTGAAACGTCTCCGAGCTCATTGCCAACTTCCGACACCGACGTTGGTCGTGGGACGCTTGCATCTGACTCCAATCCTGTCACTGAGTAGGTTGTGCGGACTCGGTCGCGAATTCCACGAGCAAGCGCCGTAGCCGGAACCGATTCGCGCAACGAACGTTTCAGCGACGCATCCCAGGTACTCCGGTCACTGCACCGGCACTCGTTCACCCATGGATCCGTAGCGTCGACGAGCGAGGACATAGGCGATTCCTCCACCAATAGTGGGCAACCAGTACGAGCCAATGCGAAATGCCAACGTGGCGACCACCGCTGACGAGCTGGGAATCCCCGCGAGAACGAGTAGTCCGGTGAGACTGGCTTCGACGATGCCCAGACCACCAGGCGTGAGCGGCACCAACGTGATGACGGCAGTGGCGGCGTAGGCCAAAAGGACCAGCGAAGGATTCGGCTTCGCACCCGTGGCACGCAGTGCCGCGAGCAGACTGAAGTAGTCGAGACCGATTCGCCCGGCCACCAGCACGACGGCGCGGCGCCAGTTGCGCCCGAGACCCGCACGCACCAGGTTGCGCTGCTCGATCAGTCGACCGGGCAGGTTCGTCGTTCTTCGATGGCGCCGCCAAGTTCGATTGAGAAGCCACTGAACGGCGCGTCCCACCCACTCCAACACCTGGTCGGTGGTCAAGATCAGTACACCGAAGGACGCAATGAAGACGAAGCCGACGATTCCCAGTTCGCCGGCGTGTAGCAATCCCGAACTGACAGTCGTCCCACCGAGCAGCACGGGCAGCGCAAAGACCGGAAGGATCAGGAGCCCCGCCAAATTCAACACTCCCGTGGTCGCCAAACCGCCCGCCGCTTGGCCAGTGGTCATGCCAGCGGCCACCAGCATTCGATATTGCACTCCCGCGCCAGCGGCCCCTCCACTCGGCAGAACGTTGGTTACGGCGTTGCCCGCCAATCCGGCCGTGACGACCGCGTACCAGTCTTTGCTACGCACGGACAGACGTAGTAGGGCCATCGCGCACAAGAAACTTCCAAACTCCGTGGCGAGAGCCACCAATAGCCACCAGGGTTCTAACGAGAAGAGTCGCGGCCAAGCACCAACCACCTTCACCAGGGCGGGTAACGCGACGTAGAAACCAACGCCCGCCGCCAACACCCAGATCGCGCGGCGTATTGGCGAACTGGGGCGTTTTGCCTTGGACATCATCGAATGTGACCTTACTGTGCCATTGGGCCCGACTCGACGAATAGGGCCGGGCCGGGCCGGGAACCTGCCCTCCCTATAGTCCTCGCCTTCACCACTACTTGAACCCAGCGCACGGTAGTCTCGACGGTGTCGCGTTACCGTTCTCGAGCGCGAGCGCCCCGGCGATGGTCAAACGACGAATAGGTTGCTTAACCACACCGGTCGCGCGAAGAATGGCACCTTCGAGATTCGCGTGGCGAGCCAAGGTGCTTAGCCAATCGATAATCGAAGGCACCTGACTCAACTGTCAACCCGTCGAGCGACCAACGGAACCTGGAATTCGACGCAGCTACTCGCCCAGCGGGCAGAGTCCGCCTCGAAGGGACATCGTAAGCGGCTCAACCTACTCAAGCGCGCCGAACCAAGACTTTTCGCGAATGCTGCGGTACCGACTCCTCCGGGACGACCACACGAATCTCGAGAACGCCGTCTTTGAACAAGGCGCTAACCTTCGACACGTCAACGCCTCGAGGAATTGGAACACTCCGAGTCATTGACCCGTACCGGAACTCACTTCGGCGCAAATGCCCCTTCGCTTCATCACTCTTCTCGGTCTTCTCGGCCATAATGAGCAAGGCATCATCAACGATCTCGATCTGGATGTCCTTGTCGGGGTCGACTCCGGGCAACTCGGCTCGGACCACGAGCGTGTCGCCTTCCCGATACTCCTCAATCTTCATCTGGTGCCACGCGCTGTCTCGGAAGAATTCGTCCAGCCAGCGTCGTGACGGCCCGGCGAACTCGCCGATGCCGAACGGCAATTCGCGCAGTCGATCCAAAGTCTTGGTGTCAGTCATATCAACCTCCGCTTCGCGGAACCGCCACCGCCCCGCCCTGGGGCGGTAACTTTGCTTCCGACCCGCACGGTACCGCGACGTACCAGTGACACGCTAGGGACTCAAGTCATATGTCTCGACTCGACTCATCATCAGACACCTTTCGCCGACGACAACCTGTAAGGCGCCTTCTCACACGAAGTCCACGAGCACTGCCGCCCCGTTGACACGGTCATGAGCCAGATCGGCCAGAGCCTCATCGGCACGTTCGAATGGGTAGGGACTCACGGTCGATTTGATCCCGATGCGATCGGCCATCTCGAGAAACGTCCGCCCGTCATCCCTCGTGTTCGCGGTCACGCTGCGTATGGTCCTCTCCTCGAACAGATGTCGCTCGTAATTGAGGGGAGGGATGTCACTCAAGTAGATGCCGGCGACGGCGAGCGTCCCGCCACGGTCGAGCGCAGAGAGGGCGACCGGTACCAATGTCCCCACCGGGGCGAACAAGATGGCCGCGTCCAGTGGCTCCGGAGGCGGATCACTGGCGTCACCCACACTCGAAACCCCCAAGCTCAACGCCAGTTCGCGAGCCTCGGCCGAGCGAGTCATTACGTGCACCGTCGCTCCTTCAGCTAGGGCGATCTGGGCCGTGAGGTGAGCGGAGCCACCAAAACCGTAGATTCCAAGACGACCCCGCGGAGCGAGTTCAGTCCTTCGCAGGGCTCGATAGCCAATGATTCCGGCACACAGCAGAGGGGCAGCCTCGATGTCACTGAATCCCGAGGGGATCCGATAGATGAAATTCTCCGCGACCACGACGTACTTCGCGTAGCCGCCGTCGATGTCCCATCCGGTGAAGCTCGGTGTCAGACAGAGGTTTTCCTGTCCGCGCCGACAGAAGCGACAGACCCCACATGAAGCCGCCAACCAAGCAGCTCCCACTCGCTCGCCGAGTGCGAAGCGGGTGGTCTGCTCACCGAGAGCGTCGACGACTCCAACGATCTCGTGGCCCGGAACCGTTGAGAGACGCCGGGCCGGCAGATCCCCCTCGGCCAGATGCAAATCAGTGCGACACACTCCACAGGCGCTGACCCTCAGGCGCAACTGTCCGGGCCCGGGAACCGGAACACTTCGTTCAATTCGCACCAACGGCCCAGAGTCAATCGGACCCGCGCGATCGACGACCCACGCCGACATCGTCTCCTGGGCAGTCAATGGCTTCCAATCACTCGGCGACGACCCAGCTCAGCGGTGACTCCTCGAGTAGGCCCCTAGTACAGGCTAGTCACGCAGTGCAGAGCCGATGAAGCGAAGACCTTCCAATCATTCACCCACTGCTTACGATTCTTGGCGATGTTCTGCTCGAATTTGATCGCGCTAGACACACTGGACTCGCTCTTGAGGACCGTGACGAGACTATCGAGCACACGTTTCACCGAGGCGTTCGGTGCTTCAGCGTCCAACCTCTCAAATTTAGGAAGATAGACCGCGATCCAGTGACGATACGTGCTCAGATTCGTCGTGGATGGGGCACCTCGAACCGCCGAAAACGAGACGAGGGTCTGACAGAATGGGCTGGGCGCGGCGTACTTGAAAGTGCTCGCACCCGACGCAGCCCCTACGAGCAACGAACTCGCCGCCAGAGCGCCGCCCGCCATGATCCTCATGATCACGCCCGACACTCGAGAGGTGAGAATGAATGAATCCTTGGCCATCATGCTCCTTCCTCGGTACCGACACGTCGTCGCGCGGCCCCTCGAGGCTTCGTTGCCCCTCCAAGTCCCAGTTCGAGCAAATGATGGTGATCTTGGTCAGACATTTTGGCTCAGTTTCACCGAGTGGAGTGGATCGCGGGCACCTCCAGGGCGAATTATCCGGCTGTTGAGCTCAACGACAAGCGGTGCACGAACGGTGTCACTCGGTGAGACACCTTCGCTTAGCGCACGAGTAGTACGGTGGTCAACTTCCAGCGAAATCCGTCGTCATCCCTAACTCCAACTAATGGGACAGGACAGTTTTGGCTTTTAGGGCGAGGCCGCCTAAACCTTTCGTAAATCCAGATTTTGAGGTGCTCGCCGCTGCCTAGTGTTGTGAAGTGCCAAGTCTCCCTTCTCGTCGCGCCGTTTTACGAGGAGTCGGTGCCGTCGCTGGAGGAATGCTCCTCTCAAGTCGCGCTGACGCGATCACCAGCGCTTCGAGCGTCCTCGCGCTGCCCGACTACGCCACCGCATCGTGGGTCAAGAAGGAGAACTTGCACCCCGGAGATGGAGCATGGCTCCACGGTCACCTCGCTGGCGACGGCACCCTCGATGGGTACGCCAACGTCACCAGCGCAGCGCTCGGTGAGACGGTTCACTTCTTCGTCAGCACGACTTCGCCGACGATAGTTGCCAAGGTCTATCGAATGGGCTACTACCAAGGGCTCGGCGCTCGGCGAGTCGCCACGAGAACGGGCATCAAAGGGTCGCTTCATCCCACTCCCGCTCCAGACCAGTACGGCACGGTGGACTGTCATTGGCCGGTCACTTTCTCTCTCGACATCGATGCGACGTTCCCGCCGGGTCAGTACCTCGTGCGACTGGAGAACACTCGCAATCAGTACCGATTCATTCCGTTTATGGTCCGAGACGACGACTCGATCGCAACGTTTGTCTACATGAGTTCGGTCACCACCTGGCAGGCCTACAACACATGGGGCGGCTTCAGCCTCTATCGCGAGACCAGCGGTCCGAATGGGACGATCACCACCAACGCCAATCGTGCCGTTCGCGTCTCTTTCAACCGGCCCTACAGCGTGCAGTTCGCCAACGGCGCCGCCGACTTCATCGGTAACGAGTTCCCCCTCCTCTTCCTCGCCGAGAGACTCGGGCTCGACATGACCTACTGGACCGACATCGATCTGGACCGACGTGGGAACCGACTCTCCCGCCATAAGGCACTCTTGTCTCTGGGCCACGACGAGTACTACTCGCCCGCCATGCGCAATGCAGTCACTTCTGCAGTCAAGCGAGGACTCAACGTCGCGTTCTTCGGCGCCAACTTCATCTATCGTAAGGTCCGTTTCGAAACCGGTGCCAACGGGGTCGACCGCTTGATGATCAACTACCGATCTACTGCCGACCCCATCAGCGCAACGAACCCCTCACTGGCTACCGTCAACTGGTCTCAGTACCCCTCGGATCTGCCCGAGAGCACTTTCAGCGGCTCCATCTACGGGGGAGCTGACGGCGCCGGCTCGCTGGTCGTGGCCGACTCGGCGTCATGGCTGTGGCGCGGTGCCGGGCTCCGAGATGGCTCAGTGTTGCCCGCTGCGCTCGGTGGAGAGTTCAATCATTTCAACCCACAGGTTCAAAATCCGGCCAATGTTCAAATCTTCGGACATTCACCCGTTGGTGGGGGCGTCGGTGACATCACCTACGTAGCCGAGAAGTCCCAAGGCGGTGTGTTCTGTTCGGGAACGGGATATTGGATTTATCGCCTGTCAAACGCTCCGAAGATGAACGGTGGGTGGGTCCCACGAGCCGTCCCGGGCGTCACCGCGCCGATCACGACCGCAACCAAAAACATCCTGGCTTTGTTCGCTCACGGCCCCGCGGGCAACATCATGCCGTCGGTCGCCAACACTGCTCGTTTCTACTAGCTAGCGACGCACCGACATCACGACCGGGGCAGCATCGCTGAATGCCTCTCTAGCGTGATAGCTCGATCGCGTGAGCGGCGACGCCTGGACGTGCTTGAGTCCAAGTCGCCGACCGCGCCGGGCCAAGTCGTCGAATTCGCTTGGCTCCCACCATCGCGCCACTGGCAGATGCTGGTCGGTAGGTCTTAGATACTGGCCAATCGTGACAATAGAAACTCCGACATTGGCGAGGTCCGCGAGCACCCCTTCGACTTCGTCCGCAGTCTCTCCAAGGCCGACCATCATTCCCGACTTCGTGGTCAAACCGGCGTCGACGCAACGCGCTAGCACGGTGAGCGATCTCAGATATCCAGCACTGGGTCGCACCGCACGTTGCAGTCGGGCCACCGTCTCGACATTGTGGTTCATCACATCGGGGCGAGCGTCAATCACGAGTTGGAGGGCATCACGGTCACCCTTGAAGTCACTGATGAGCACTTCTACGTCGGTACCGGGCGATCGATCGCGGATCGCCCGAACCGTAGCCGCGATCGCCCCAGCACCTCCATCACTCAAGTCGTCACGAGCGACGCAGGTCACGACGGCGTGGCGCAGATTCAGACGCACGACCGCCTCGGCGACACGATCGGGCTCCGAAGGATCGAGGGGCAGTGGCTTGCTGGTGTCGATGAGACAGAACCCGCATGCGCGCGTGCAGCGTTCGCCGTTGACCATGAATGTGGCAGTTCCCGAACTCCAACACTCGAAGATGTTTGGGCACCCGGCCTCCTCACATACGGTCACCAATTTCAGATCCTGGGTCAAGGTTCGAAGGGACTGGTACTCGTTACCCATGTGCGCCTCAATGCGCAACCACTCGGGCTTGCGAGACCGAATGGGTACTCCCGCATCGGGATCGACGCCCGCTTTTCGCAAACGGCGCAACAACGGTCTCTCCGATGTCGTGGCCACGGCTCCGTGATCGACGCTCGCGACCTGGCTGACACCTCCAAGTCGCAACTCGAGTTCGATCCCGAGTCGTTGTTCGACGTCCCTCGAGGTGACCGATAGACCCAGTGAGCGCAGCGATGCGACCGGCTTGTCGACAATGCCACAAGGATTGATCGCCCTGAACCCAACGAGGTCGATGTCGACGTTCAATGCGACCCCGTGCAACGTTCGCCGAGCACCAGACGCATTACGTTCAGTGCGCACTCCGACGGCGGCGATCTTCGAAGGTCGTCCCTCGAGGTTCGCCCAGACTCCGGGAAAGCCCTCGAGTCGACCGACCTGTCCGAGTCGACCTTCGAGGTCGAAATGCTTGACCGTCGCTGCGACGGCGTCCTCCAAGCGATTGACGTGCGTACGACCTGCCGACGGGTCGTCGCCCACCGTCACTATCGCCCAAGCCACCACCTGACCAGGTGCGTGATACGTGACGTCTCCACCGCGATCGGCGTCGA
Organism: Acidimicrobiaceae bacterium; assembly: GCA_013044405.1. Taxonomy (GTDB): domain Bacteria; phylum Actinomycetota; class Acidimicrobiia; order Acidimicrobiales; family RAAP-2; genus RAAP-2. The sequence goes on from JABEUR010000019.1 coordinate 38,748, forward strand.
GCACCGTGGCGTCGAGCGTGTCCAAAGGTACCAGGAAGTTCTCAGCCCGAGTCCGGATTCCCCGCGTATAGGTGGGCGGATGCTCGAACAACAATAGGTAGTCGTCCGAGGACTTCATCAACGCGCGTTGCAAGTCGTTTGCCTCTTGGAACGTAACTCTTCCGAGATGGCGTCGTCGAAGCACCTATCGCTCGCCCTCTACATCGACGCCCGCCAGGAGCGTAGCCACTCGCTCTAAGTACTGCGACGCGGCCACGGGCTCACAGATCCGATGGTCGAACGACAGACCGAGCACGATTCGTCGACCCACCTCAATTGACGCGGTACCGTTGCGTTCGATCACGACCGGTAGCTGGCGTACGGCACCGATCGAGAGTACGGCGACTTGGGGTTGAATGATGATCGGCTGGGTCCACAACGTGTGAATGCTCGGTGGACCGACAACCGTGAACGTCCCACCCATGAGGTCGTCGGTCGTGAGATGGCGAGTCGTCACCCGCTCGTCCAGGTCACTCATTCGTCGCGCCAGAGCTCGCAACGTCAGTCCCGCAGCAGCATGAACGACGGGTACCAACATCCCGTCTTCGTCGACTGCCCGCATGTATCCGAGGTTCACCGTGCGGTGGATGGTCAGTTCATCACCATTGAAACTCGCATTGAGAAACTCGAAGTCCGCCAAAGCGCGCACGGCGGCCAGAATGACGAGCATCTCATCGGTGACTTGATAGCCCTCGGAAGTGCTTCGTCCGACCCGATCCAGTTCGGCGAAGACGGCGCCATCGACTTCCACGGCCACGAATCCGTGCGGGGCGGTCAACGTCGAGACGGCCATGTGTTGACCCATGCGGCGACGTCCGTTCGTGAGCGGAACGACCAGTTCTTCAGTTGGTCCATTGGCTACGGCGCGCTCAGCGTCGCGGCGAGTAATCGATCCCCCGGGACCCGTTCCTCGCAACGTTGAAGGCGTAATCCCACCATCGGACAGGATCCTACGTACGACCGGAGAGATGACGACGCCGTTGACAACCCCTTCGGGTGTTACGGCGGTTTTGTTGTTCGTGACAGCAGCAACCTGGCTAATGTCCGGCTCCGGGACCACCTGCACACTCGGTGCGGTGCCCGCACCCGCCACGGCACTCTCGTCAATGACCGCGACTCGGGCGCCCGTTTCAACGGTGTCGCCCTCTTCAGCGAGGATTTGAGTGAGTACTCCAGCTGCTGGTGAGGGCATTTCTGAGTCGACCTTATCGGTCGAAACCTCGAAGAGCGGCTCATCACGGGCGACGACGTCTCCGACCTTCTTGAACCACTGGGTGATGATTCCTTCGGTGACCGACTCACCAAGCGACGGCAAGGTCACGTCAACCAACGTGCAGTCCTCTTCCGGCCAACGCCAGCAAGGTCTCTCCGAAAGTCTCGGAGAGTGACGGGTGGGGCTGGATCAGAGCCGCCGCTTCTTCGGCAGTCGCCTCCCAATTGACCGCGAAGTAACCCGCGCCCAACTGTTCAGTCACCCAGGGCCCCGCCATGTGCACCCCGAGGATCTGTCCGGCGGTGCCGTCGGGGCGCTTCTCGGCGATGATCTTGACGACGCCATCGGTGTCACCGATGATCTGCGCTCGGCTGTTGCCGCCGAACGGATCCTTCTTCACCACGACCTCATAGCCTTTTTGCTTCGCCGCCGCTTCGGTGAGACCGCAGAACGCAACCTCGGGATTGGAATAGATAGCCCACGGGACACGGTCGTAGTCAACCGGCACCACGGTCTCGCCCAAGATGGTCTTGATGGCCACGATTGCCTCAGCGAATCCAACGTGTGCCAATTGAGGCGTATTGGCGACAACATCACCGACTGCGAACACGTCTGCGTTCGCAGTCCGTTGGTATCGATCGGTGACGACGAATCCCCGCTCATCGACCTCAATCCCCGTACCTTCACCGAGCAGGCCCTCGGTACGTGGGCGCCGACCCACCGACATGACGACCATCTCGACGTCGACGCCGTCGCCACCCTCGATCGCGATCGTGGTTCCGGTCTTCTTCGCGCTGTGACCAGTGATGTTGACTCCCGCTCGAATGTCGATGCCGCGCTTCTTGAAAGACCTCTGTACGACGCTCGCCACCTCGGTGTCACAACCCGCGAGAATCGACGGCAGACTCTCGAGGATCGTCACCTGGGTACCCATGTCCGAAAGCATTGAAGCGAACTCACATCCGATCGCTCCTCCCCCGATCACCGCAGCGGACTTCGGCAATACTGACATGTCGAGGAACTCGTCTGAGGTGACCACGACCTTTCCGTCGACATCGAAGCCCGGCAAGGTACGTGGCACCGAACCCGCGGCCAGGATCACGTTCTTGCCCTTGGCAACGACTCCGGCGTCCGCACCGTCGACCACGGTGACCACGAGACCCGCATCGAGGCGTCCGGTACCTTCGAATACCGTAACCTTGCGCCCCTTGAGCAGACCAGAGAGACCCTTGAACAGTCGATCGACGATCTCGTTCTTGCGGTTCTGACTCACCGCGAAATCAACCGAGGTCTTTCCAGTCGCGATTCCAAAGGCGCCGGCGTGCTCCACCGTTCGTCGAACGTGTGCGGTCTCGAGAAACTCCTTGGCCGGAACGCACCCCCGATGCAGACACGTCCCACCGACCTTGTCGCGTTCTACCAGGGCGACACCGAGCCCGGCTGCAGCGGCGTAGAGCGCCGCGGCGTAACCGCCGGGTCCTCCTCCGACGATCACGACATCGAACTGCTGGACCTCATTTGCCACGGTCTATCCCTTCAATGGTTCAACGACTGACCCCAAGAGAATCCTAATGTTTCCGCTGCAGTCCTGAGCCAAGACTAAGAGTGTTCACCGCGCTGGACATCGGCGGCCACGGTCGCGAGGGCGTCGACAAAGTCATTCATGGGATCTCCAGAATGCCCCTTCACCCAGGTGAAAGCAATCGTCCTCGTGCCGGGAAGGACCAATTCAAAAAGCTGCTCCCACAGGTCGCGATTCGCTACCGCCTGGCCCTGTGAGTTCTTCCAACCGCGGCGCAACCAACCAACGTGCCACTTGTCGTTAAAGCACTTGACCACGTAGGAGGAGTCACTGACGATCTCGATGGCCCCGTCGGGATGCTCGCGAAGCGCTTCGATGACCGCCATGACTTCCATGCGTTGGTTGGTCGTGTGCTCAGCCGCGCCACTGGCGAACTCATCAAAACCGCAGGCCCACGCCCATCCGCCGGGTCCCGGGTTTCCGCGGCACGAGCCGTCGGTATGAATTCGTCTCATATGACTCGAGTGATCCACGCATCCGGGTCAGCAGTGAATCGAGTCACGGCCTGGGGCATCTCGCCGCGCAGGACTTGGCCCAGGGTTATGTGCTCGAGCACCTCGCGCAATGCACCTCGAACTGCAACCCACACATCACGAAGATGTTTCGCCTCACGCTCATACTGCAGCGTTTCGGGCCTCATGCCTCGAACTCCAGCGAGCGGGCCGCTCACGACTCGCAAGATGTCGGCGATCATGATGCTGTCAGGGTCGCGGGCGAGTTTGAATCCACCTTCGGGTCCGCGCTGGCTGGTGACCAGCCCTCCGCGTCGTAGATCCGAGAGGATCGCACCGAGGAATTTGGCCGGCAACTCCTGCTCTTGTGCGAGGTGTTCGGCACTCACCGAGGTCTCACTCGCGGCGAGGGTCAGGAGGGCGCGAATGGCGTATTCGGCCTTGGCGGGTATCTGCATGGACCCCATTCTGCCCCAGCAGTGAACCTCGTGAGACGATTGGGCAAAACTTCTAGGGTGTTGAACGTGCTCACTCTCCAAGATCGTCGCCTCTATCTCTGCGTTGGACTTCGCGACGACATGTCGACCTTCCTCCCCGCGGTACTCGAGGCCGGGGTCGACGTGGTCCAACTTCGCGAAAAGACCCATCCATTCGAGGACCAGCTCGACTGCGCCCGGCTGATGCTCAAGGTATGCCGCGACCACGGAGTGCCGTTCATCATGAACGACTCGCCCGAGTCGGCACTTGAGATCGGAGCCGATGGCGTTCACGTCGGGCAAGACGACATCAGCGTCGCCCGGTGCAGGGAGATCCTGGGAACCGAAGCGATCATCGGACTTTCAACCCACTCCGACTCCCAATTCAGCGCAGCACTGCTCGAAGACGCTTCATATCTGAGCGCCGGTCCGATCGTTCCGACCCCGACGAAGCCGGGTCGTGAGGGAACCGGACTTTCCTTCGCCGTCAAGAGCCAACTTCGAAGCGACGGTCCCGTGTTCGTAACCGGAGGTGTCAATCTCGAAACGATCACGGAACTGGTCGAAGCAGGACTTCGCCACTTCGTCGTGGTGAGGGCGATCACCCAGTCGAACAATCCGGGCCGAAGCGCCCGCGAGATTCGTCACGCCCTGGACAATGCCCTCTCAGCGGTGGCGGTCGAGCCAACCCAGTAGTGTCGCCACCATCCGTGGATCGGCCCGTAGTTGATGTCCCGCCCCTTGAATGAGTCGCAGTTCGGCGCGACCTTCCGCGGCGGCAAGTAGATCCCTGGCATCCGAAGCTGGAACTTCAACGTCATCGGTGCCGTGGCCGATCAGGAGCCGGCGAGGAGGGATCTTGGCGATTGCCCCCAACGGGTCGATCGAAAGAACGTCAGCGAGCAGGTCCTCGGGCGCCAGCAGATCCTTCTCGTTACCCACCACTCCCGCCACTTGGACGGCTCTTCGCAGTTCCGCGGCAGAGCCGCACCACGGACCCAGGTGTGCAGGAGTCGCAAATGTCGCCACCCCCCTAACCCGATCATCTTGTGCGGCGGTCGCGAGCGCCAAGGCACCACCGAATCCGAAGCCAGCCAGCGATACTCGAAGGTCCACGAATTCGACTCGATCCAGGATGCATCTGAGGTCATGGCGCCACTGGGTGGCCGAGAAGGTACCCGTACTTCCACCGACGCCCGAGAGCGTTCCCGACGCAACGAGCCAACCTGACTCATTGGCGAGGTGCTCAGCCAATTCCGGCAGGAGTCCGGCGGCCTGACGTCCCATGCCCATAGCCCGAGGCAACCCGTGGACCAGAACGAGTGCGTGACCCGTCGATGGCCGCGAATTAGCCGATGCTACGCGAAGATCGAGGAGTGAGTCGGCACTCTCGAGCTGTTCATGGGCCAGCACGCGAGGCTAGATGCCCAGCCGTTGAGCCAACAACTCTCGATGGTACGAAGGATCGCCCAGGAACAACTCAGAGCTCTTGGCGCGCTTGAAGTACAGGTGCGCATGGTGCTCCCACGTGAATCCGATACCTCCGTGAATCTGGATGTTCTCTGCGGCACAGTGGAAGTACGCCTCTGAGCAGAACGACTTCGCGAGGCTGGCGGCAATCGGCAGTTCGTCGTTCAGTTCTTGCGCGGCCCAGGCCGCGTAGTACGCGGCCGATTTTGCGGACTCGACGTCGAGCAGCATGTCAGCGCACTTGTGCTTGATCGCTTGAAACGATCCAATTGGACGCCCGAACTGGACACGGTTCTTCGCGTACTCCACCGCATTGTTGAGCACGCGCTGCGCTCCGCCAACTTGTTCGGCGGCTAGCGCCGAGGCGGCTACCTGCAAGGTCGTCTCGAGACCCTCCAACGCAGCGCCTTCGGTACCGACGAGCACCGCGGTGGCGTCCTTGAACTCAATTCGGCTCTGTTTGCGAGTCTGGTCCATCGTCGCCAGACCCGTTCGAGTCACCCCGGGGCTGTCGGCGCTGACCGCGAAGAGTGACAGTCCCTTGGCGGTGACGGCAGGCACGAAGATAATCGAAGCGACCGATCCGTCGGTGACGTAGCTGCGAATGCCGTTAACGATGAAACCATCACCGCTAGCGGCAGCGGTGGTTGAGGTCGCCTTCAGGTCCCACTGGCCCGAATCATCGGTCAGGGCGACTGTCGCGATCGTCTCACCCGAGGCGATGTCCGGAAGGAAGGTCGCCTTGTCCTGTTCACTACCCACCAAGAGCACCGCGTTGGCGGCGAGGGCGACGCTGGAGAAGTAGGGCGAGCACAGTAGCGCGGCACCCATCTCTTCGAACACCACGTACAACTCGACGGGGCCATAACCCTGTCCTCCGAACTCCTCGGGGATGCCGAGGCCCTGCAGCGCCAACTCGTTGGCCATCTGGGCCCACACCTGCGGGTCATAGCCCTCGGCGGTTGCCATGAGTCTTCGCACTTCGGTCTCGGGCGATTTCTCGTCCAAGAATCGCTTGACCATCTTGCGCAGTTCTTCCTGCTCTTCAGTGAAACCAAAGTTCATCGCAGCCCATTTCTATCTGTACCAGGCAGTAATCCCGCTCACTGCGAGAATAGCCAAACTTGACATCTCACCTCGGAGTGGCATTCTGGGCTATGGACAATGTCGAATTGGTATGGTCTGACGCCGCGGCCGAGGTGCACCGCTTCGTGGTCGGTCCGGTGGACAACAACGTCTACGTCGTTCGATGTCGTCGCACGGGCAGTGCGGCGCTGCTCGACGCCGCCAATGAACACGACCGCCTTTTGCGAATTGCCACCGGACTGGGGGTCAGCGCGGTATATGAGACACACGGACACTGGGACCACATTGGCGCGGTCGGCGAGGTCCGCGAGGCCGGGATCGACGTCTGGGTGCGCGTCGAAGACGCCCAGCTCCTTCCTAGCTACGACCACCTCTTGGAAGACGACTCGCTACACCAGATCGGCGACCTACGCCTGCGTGCCATCCACACGCCTGGTCACACGCCCGGAAGCATCTCGTTCGCACTCGAAAACACTCCCGTGTTGTTCACGGGTGACACCTTGTTCCCCGGCGGACCCGGGAACGCTACCTTCGAGGGCGGCGATTTTGCCACCATCATTTCGTCGATTGAGGAGCGGCTTTTTCGTGTCTTTGGCGATCAGACCATTATTTGGCCCGGTCACGGTGCACCGTCGACCCTCGGCACCGAACGACCACATCTCGACGAGTGGGTCGAGCGCGGCTGGTAGCCACCGGTCAGCGGGTAGGAGACTGCCGATAGGCTCGTTGGCGTGTCTGCACCCCTCCTGGAACTGATCAATCTGCATGTTGAGGCCGATGGTGCAACCATCTTGCGCGGCGTGGACCTAACAATTAACGCCGGCGAGGTCCACGCGCTCATGGGCCCCAACGGGGCCGGCAAATCGACGCTCGCCAACGTGGTCATGGGACACCCTGGCTACACGGTCACCAACGGCGAGATTCGCTTGCACGGTGAGAATATCGTCAACTGGAGCGCCGATCAGCGCGCGCGAGCCGGTGTTTTCCTCGCTTTCCAGTACCCCGAAGCCATCAGCGGCGTATCGGTGATCCAGTTCCTGCGACAAGCCATTTCCGCTCGAAAACAGCTGCCCGAACTCAGCGTTCTCGAGGTCCGTCTCGACCTCGCCGAATGGATGGACCGGCTGGGAATGGATCCAGCGTTCGCTGAACGCCACCTCAACGATGGCTTTTCCGGTGGTGAGCGCAAGCGTAACGAGGTTCTCCAAATGGCCCTGCTCGAGCCAGCTCTCGCCCTGCTCGATGAGACCGACTCGGGTTTGGATATCGACGCGCTTCGCGTCGTCGCTCGCGGAGTTCGCACGGTCCGTGACGAACACCCCACCATGGGGGTGCTCATCGTCACCCACTACGTCAAGCTTCTCGAAGAGATCAGGCCCGATTACGTCCACATCTTGGTCGACGGCCAGATTGCCATCACGAGTGGACCCGAGTTGGCCCAGCAGATCGAGCACGAGGGCTACGAGGCCTGGCGTCCGGTGATCTCGTGACCAGTTACGATCCTCGCCGCGTGCGAAGCGACACGCCACTCATGAATCGGGTCATCAACGGGCACCCGATCACGTACCTCGATTCGGCGTCGAGTTCGTTGCCACCTCGAGCAGTGATCGAGGCCATGAGTCGTTACTACGAGCTACGACACGCCAACGTCCATCGCGGCGTATTTCAAACTGCCGTCGAAGCAACCGACGCCTACGAGTCAGCCCGTGAAGCGATCGCGAACTTCATCGGTGCACCGGGCGGTTCAGGCGAGATCGTGTTCACGAAGAACGCCACCGAATCGTTCAATCTGATCGCGAAGTCCTGGGGCCGAGCAAATCTGACCCCGGGCGACGTCGTGCTGATCACCGAGATGGAACACCACGCCAATATCGTTCCGTGGTTCCAACTACGCGAGGTCAACGGCATCGAGGTACGGTTCATTCCCGTTGGCGATGACTTTCGCCTCGACCTGTCGAACATCGATGAGCTCATGACCGGGGTCAAATTACTCTCGGTAACCAGCATGTCCAATGTGCTGGGAACCATAAACCCGATCAAGGAATTGGCTGAAGTCGCCCATCGCCACGGAGCACTCATCGCGGTCGATGCCGCCCAATCGGTCGCTCACAGTGCCACCGACGTCCGAGATCTCGACGTCGATTTCGTGATCTTCTCGGGCCACAAGATGCTCGGCCCGACGGGGATCGGAGTTCTGTGGACGCGTGAAGACATTCTCGCCGACATGCCGCCATTCCTCGGCGGAGGCGGGATGATTGCCGATGTGAGACTGGACGGTTACACCCCAGCCAGTGGCCCCACCCGATTCGAAGCGGGCACGCCACCGATCGCCGAGGCCGTAGGGCTCGGCGCGGCCGTACGTTACTTGGAGGGTCTCGGTATGGCGGACGTCGTTCGCCATGAGCGTTCCTTGACCGAAGATGCCCTCACTCGCCTAGCAGACGGGTTCGCGGGACGTGTTCGAGTCATCGGCCCCCACGACATGGCCGCGCGTGGTGCAGTCATCAGCCTCGACGTCGACGGTGTGCATCCTCACGACATCGCCCAGGTCCTGGACCAGTTCGGCGTCTGCGTGCGCCCCGGCCACCACTGTGCCAAGCCACTCATGCGTCGATTCGGGCTCGCGGCCACGGCGAGAGCATCCTTCGGGCCCTACTCGCTCCACAGCGACACCGATGTCCTTATCGAAGCCCTCGGCCACGCCGTTTCGATGTTCGGCTGATTCGATGTCAAATCTCGAAGACCTCTACCGCGAGATCATCCTCGATCACTATCGTTCACCGCGAAATCGTGGCGAACTCGCCTCGCCGCCGGCCATTCGGGTCGAGGGCTTCAATCCCCTTTGCGGCGACGAACTCGTGGTCTATCTGAATGTCGAAGATGGCACCCTCAGCGACATCAAGATCACCGGACACGGCTGTTCGATCTCCCAGTCGTCGTCGTCGCTGATGTCGGCTGCGGTTAAGGGAAAATCTCTCGAGCAGGTGCGCGAGATCATTGGCACCTTCAAGCAATTGATGACCGTACACGAGTCGACGCTCGCCCACGACGGCGAACCCGCGAAGGTCGACTTACGCGCCATTGGTGAGCTCGCGGCACTCCAGGGTGTCGTCAAATTCCCGGTTCGGATCAAGTGCGCAACCCTCGCTTGGAACACGTTGAGCCAAGGTCTGGACCAACTCGACTGAACTGCTAGGGGGTGCAAGGAACCGGGTCGAAGTACGGTACCTGCGCCGAAGCGTTCACGGTCGTGGTGGTCGTTGGTTTGTGCGTCGCCTTGACGCTCGTGGGCGAACCCGCCAGGGTGGTCGTCACTCCCGCCAAGGTGGTCGACGTGGTCACGACTGGAGGCATCGGAGTCTGAAGTGCGGCGTTGGGCGGTGGGTTGGTCGGTGCGATGAGCTGATTGCCGAAGATGTTGACGAGCATCTCTTGGGCGAGGGGCTGATCGACGAAGAGCACGTCGCCCAGGAGCGGGGTCACTGCTGAGGTAGTGGGCAGGGTGAACGTCTGTATCGAAGCCGGGTTGAGTCCGTGGAATCGAAGTGCGAGACCAATCAACTCGTTCAACGTGAAGTTGCTGTCCAAGGTGATGCCCTGGGGGATCTTGGACAAGAACGAATTGATGGTCAATGGATTGTAGAGCCCCTTGGCTCGACTGATCATGGCGCGCAGGAAGGCGTTTTGACGGTCGATTCGCCCGAAGTCGCTCGTTCCGTCGTAGTTCCAGACTCCGTTTTGGAACCAGTAGTAGTGACGGCTTCGCGCCACCGCCAGGGCCTCGAAGCCGGTCACCAATTGACAGCCCGGATGTTTGATGTTCAGTCCCGAAAAGGGATCCTTGGCCGGAAACGGAAAATCGAGATACACACCGCCGATGGCTTCGGCCGCGTTGATCAGTCCGCCGAAACTGACCACAATGGTATTAGCGATTGGAATGCCGAAGTTCGCCGTGATGGTCTGGGCGAGCAGGGATGGTCCATTACCGAAGTTGACGTTGATGCGATTGAACTTTCCGTAGATCGCGGTGTTGGCCAGTAGCGTCGTCATGGTGTCGCGAGGGATTGACAGCATGCTGATTGTCCCCTTGGCGGGGTCTACGTGGATGATCTTGACGACGTCACTTCGTTGGCCCGTCACCGCACCGGTCGACGCCCCGGTTTGGGCCGCCACCGCTCCGGTCAATCCGGCTCGAGAGTCGGATCCGATCGACAAGATGTTAAAGGGCTGACCCGAGATGGGCTTGACCTCGCCGCTGACCTGGATCTTCTTGATCTGATTGAAGCGCCAATTGGCGTAGAGATAACCACCACCGAGCAGCGCCACGATCAGACCTACGATCACGACACCGACGATGACCACGGTTCGCCTTCGCCTCGATCGCTTCGATCGTCGAGGCTTTGGTGCAACTGGCTCACGTCCATCCACGGCATCACCCAGAGCGACGAGACGCTGCTCGTTGGCGAGCGCCTTTCGCTTGGCTTCAGCAGCTCGCTCGGACCGGCTAGCGGGTCCGTCGTTGCGTCCGTCAGCCATTCGTCGATTTTATCGGCAATGTTGAAAGGCGTACCGTCAGTGCCGGGCCACGCGAAATGGCTCGTAACCATCACGTTCGAGGACTTCGGCAAGTTCTGGTCCCCCGGTTGCTACGACCCGTCCGTCACTCACGACGTGAATCATCGTCGGGGTCAGTTCTTGGAGTAGGCGTCGAAAGTGGGTGATTGCGAGGACTCCACATCCCCACTGGGTCGTCGAGAGCGCTAGTCGGCGTGCCACCGCTCCCAGGGCATCGACGTCGAGTCCGGAGTCGATCTCGTCGAGCACGGCGAATTTGGGGCGCAAGATGGCGAGTTGCACCATCTCGGCGCGCTTACGCTCACCGCCAGAAAGATCCACGTTCACGAAACGATCGAGGACTTCGGGTCGAAGTTCGACGTTGAGCGACTCCTCTCGCATGCGCTCGCGAAGGTCTCGCACATCGGCGCCAGCGGCGGCCAGTAGATCGATCGGACGCACTCCGGGTACTTCGAGTGGCTGTTGGAGTGCCAAAAGCAGTCCGTGGCGGGCGCGCTCGGTGGGTGTCAACGTCAATAGTTCGATGCCGTCGATGGTGACCGATCCGTCCAGCACTCGGTAACCGGGGCGCCCGGACAGTGCATGGGCCAGGGTGGACTTGCCCGATCCGTTGGGGCCCATGATGACGTGGACCTCACCCGAGCTCATCTCTAGGTCGAGTCCGCGCAGCACCTCCTTGCCGCTGACCTCGACTCGCAGCCCCTGGACCTTCAAGGTGGAGGTCACGGGACCTCCACTTCAAGACGACCGGCGTCTTCGAAAACCACGTAGTGCGCGACGGGACGAGTTGCGGGAAACGATGTCGGTTCACCATCGCTCAGACGGAACATCGCCCCATGACGAGCACACTCGATCTCACGAGTTCCCACGTTGACCTCACCTTCGGCGAGACTGAAATCCTCGTGACTACAGCGATCGTCGAGGATGTAGACGTCCTGTTCAATACGTACCGCCACGAGGATTCGTCCCGCGACCTTCAACTGGCGCGCCGTGCCGGTGGTGAAGTCGTCGAGGACCCCAATGTCGTAGCGAGTCACGAGAGCACTCGTTCCAGTGTGGACAGGACCGAGGTCACGTCACTCTCAACGAGTCCCGCGAGCTCGGTGGGCAGGCTAGTGAGCATCTCGTAGAAGAATCCTTGGATCATCAAGCGCTCGGCGTCGTTTCTTGTCACACCGCGCGATTCGAGGTACCAGCGCTGCATCTCGTCCAGGGGCCCCACACTCGACGCGTGTGCGCACACCACGTCGTTCTCGCGGATGTCCAGATTAGGGACACTGTCGGCGTGGGCCGCGGGTGACAACAGGAGGTTGTGGTTGGTCTGGCGGGCATCGGTGCGCTTGGCGCCCTTTTCAATCTCGATCAACCCGGTGTAGACCGAACGCGACTGGTCAGCGACAGCGCCCTTGGACAGCAACGTGGATCGAGTTCGCGCAGCTTTGTGGAACTGGTGCGTACGAAAGTCGTGGACTTGATCTCCAGAACCGAGGAAGGTGGTTCGCAACTCGTTCTCCGCTCCCGAACCGAGCATTTCGGCATCATTTCGAGATCGGTTGTAGTGACCGCCGAAACCGATCACCGCCTGACGCATACGGGCGTCTCGACCGAGGAACCCGGTGGTGCGCGCCACGTGCCAGGCACTCGGCGAAAGGCGTTGGTAGGTGATCAACTGCAAGGAGGCGGCGTCACCGATCGCATACTCGCTGAGCGGGACGACCAGGGCCTGGTCGCCCCCTTCGAAGTATTCGACAACCGTGGCGCTCGAACCTCGACCCATCACGATCTGAGTCCGTGGAAAAGAGGCGGAGCAGTTCGAGGAATTCACCACGACAATCGGCCGATCCACGACCACGCCGGGGGCAACTCGAATGACGGTGGTCGACGGCGACAACGCGCCGTTCAAGACTGCGAAGGTGTCACCGGCGTAGTGATCGATGAAGTCCACACCAGAAATCGATCCGATGGTCTCGATGAGCTCGACCTCGACTCCATCGAAGGGCGCCCCCGTACTGACACAAAAGCCGTCGACGACTCGAACTACGAGTCCGGCGCGCGAGGCGAGCATCGTGGCAAAGTGCGTATCGGGAGCGGTGGCTGGAGCGTCGGGCACTCGATACGAGTCGAGGTCGAGGTCTCGCAACGGGGCGTAGCGCCAGACCTCGTCAGCCGTCGTGGGCAGTCCGACGGACTCGAAGGCGGACCACGCACGTCGACGTTCCATCGCATCAGGTTGGTTCACGATGAATGAGGAGGCTGAATCAGCGAAGAGTTTCATAGTTTTCGGGACCATGGCAGTGTAACGGGCGCACCCCAACATCCATCGGACCACGGCGTAGGCTGAACCACAGCAATTGGGAGGAACCAATGGAATTCGTCTCCGACGTCCTGTCGCTCGACATAGAGGGTCACGTAGCGACGCTGTGGCTCAATCGACCCGCCGCACGTAACGCGATGGGACGGGCCTTTTGGACCGACTTACCGCTCGCAGCAGCGGCGCTTGGCGAACTCGCTGACGTTCGGGTCCTGATCATCGCCGCCAGAGGTCCCCACTTCACCGTAGGACTCGACCTGAAGGAACTCGGCGGGAGCCTGCTCCAAGAAGGTTCCCGAGCCCCCTCTAAAGCTGCCGGAAACGCGAACAGCTATCGCGAGGTCCGTCGAATGCAGGAGTCGGTGAGTTCCATTGCCCGACTCAAGGTGCCGGTCATCGCCGCCGTACACGGCTACTGCATCGGCGGTGGCGTCGACCTGATTAGCGCGTGTGACATACGACTCTGCTCTGGTGATGCCATCTTCTCAGTTCGCGAAGCCAAAGTCGCAATCGTGGCCGACATCGGCACCCTTCAGCGCCTGCCCCATATTGTCGCTGCGGGTCACGTCGCCGAGCTGGCTTTCACCGGCAAGGATATCGACGCTCGTCGAGCCAACTCGATCGGTCTCGTGAACTCCGTTCACGGTCAAGGCGCTGATGACGTCTATGGAGCAGGCGTTGAGTTGGCCAACGAGATCGCCGCCAACTCCCCACTGGCCGTCCAAGGAACGAAGGCCGTGCTGGCGGCCAATGACGGGCACACCATCGACGAAGGACTCGATTTCGTCGCACGCTGGAACACGATGTATCTCGAGAGCAACGACCTGCGCGAGGCGATGTCAGCTTTCGTGGAGCATCGACCAGCGAAGTTCAACGGCGACTAACGGCGCCAGAAGCGCCATCCTCGCCGATTGCTCTTCTCCAAAGCGTCCAGTTCACGACGACGCTCTTCGAACATCTCAGGCGCTACCGCGTTCACGATGTCGCTCGCCATGTTGAGTAATTCACGTCGTTCGTCCAGTGATGCGCTGGTTTGAGGTGCCGGCTCGACGGGACGATCCACCAAGGAACCGTGTGACCAACCGACGTCGGCCAGACGGGGCTCATAGGTCACACAGTTCTCGGGACACGACCACGGCTGATCGGGAGCGTTGCCCAGTACGCAGAATCGGGCAACTTCGCCCGTTGAGTATGTTCGACTCTGAAAGTGCTTGCACTCTTCGCGCATTCCCATTCATCCATCCTCGCACGTCGATTGTGAGTTCAGCCAGGCGACCGTCAAAACCCACACTTTCGCGGATTCACGTCCATGACGGATGCGCCTAGGCAATCACAACTTCTCTCCATCCACCGGACCCGGCGAACTATCCAAACTGGCTTGCCTTGCGCACGTTCGTTGAGTAGTGGCCTCACACGAGATCAGCCGATCGAGCCTTCCATCTGCAATTCGATGAGTCGTGACCACTCAACGGCATACTCCATGGGCAGGGTCCGGGTTACCGGTTCGATAAACCCATTGACGATCATCCCCATCGCCTGGCTCTCGGTCAGCCCGCGACTCATGAGGTAGAACAGTTGGTCATCACCAATCTTCGAAACCGTCGCCTCGTGGCCAATCGAAGCGTCTTGTTCTCCAACTTCCATATAGGGCTTGGTCTCGGAGGTGGACTGCTCGTCAAGCAGTAATGCATCACAGCGCACGAAACTCTTGGCGCCCGTGGCTCCTTCTTCGACCTTCACGAGACCTCGGTACGTCGTCAGCCCACCATCTTTCGATATCGACTTCGAAACAATCGTCGAAGTTGTTTCAGGAGCGCAGTGGACCATCTTGGCCCCAGCGTCTTGAATCTGGCCCGGACCGGCATAGGCGACCGACAAGACCTCTCCCGATGCCTTGGGTCCCATCAGGTAGACCGAAGGGTACTTCATCGTCAATCGCGAACCGATGTTGCCATCGATCCATTCAACGTGAGCTTCCTCCTCGGCGCGAGCGCGCTTGGTCACGAGGTTGTAGACGTTGTTGGACCAGTTCTGAATCGTCGTGTAGGTGATCCGTGATCCGCGAAGAGCGACCAGTTCTACCACCGCCGAATGCAGTGAGTCGGTCGAATAGACCGGAGCCGAACAACCTTCGACGTAGTGGACCTGCGAACCTTCGTCGGCGATGATGAGCGTACGTTCGAACTGGCCCATGTTCTCGGTATTAATTCGAAAGTACGCCTGAAGGGGCTGATCAACCTTGACCCCCGGAGGGACGTAGATGAAAGATCCGCCGCTCCACACCGCTGAGTTGAGTGCGGCGAACTTGTTGTCATTGGGGGGGATCACGGTTCCGAAGTATTTGAGTACCAGATCCGGATACTCACGCACCGCGGTATCCATGTCACAAAACAGCACGCCGAGTCGTTCCAGGTCCTCGCGATTGCGGTGAAAGACCACCTCGGATTCGTACTGCGCGGTGACACCAGCTAAGTACTTACGCTCCGCTTCAGGAATGCCGAGACGTTCGTAAGTGTTCTTAATCGCGTCGGGAAGGTCCTCCCACCTCTCAACACGATTTTCGGTCGGCTTGATGTAGTAGTAGATGTCGTTGAAGTCGAGATCGGGCATCCGATTGGCGAACCAGGGCAGCATCGGCTTCTTCTCGAATCGCTTCAGGGCCTCGAGTCGAAAGTTGAGCATCCAAGGTGTCTCGTTCTTGATTCCGGACATCTCTCGAACGATTGCCTCGTTGATCCCCTTTTTCGGCTTGAACACGGGAATCTGCTCGTCGGACCAGCCCAACTGGTAACGGCTGAAATCAAGATTGTCAATTGCCATGGCGCTCCTTTGGGATTTACCCTATGGCCATAGTACTAACTCCCATGACCGACATGCCATCAATTACTGGCAAAGTGGAGTTGTGCCCACTCCCACGCCCCCAACCGTACCCCAGCGACCATTTCCCATCGTTCGTCACGGCGATATCCGCGAAGACCCCTACTACTGGTTGATGGACCGAGACGACGAGGAGGTCCTGGCCCACCTACGAGCGGAGAACGAGTATCTCGCCCACCAGCTCGTTGCCCTAAAGCCCCTCGAGAACGAGCTGTTCAGTGAGATCAAGAGCCGTATCGAGGAGACCGACATCTCAGTGCCCGTACGAAGAGGAGCGTGGTGGTACTACGAGCGCACCGTTGAAGGGCTCAACTACCCGATTAGTTGCCGGATGCGCGCCAATGGCGATGATTGGACCCCTCCCGAGATCGACCCCAACCAGAGTCTCGTGGGCGAGCAAGTCATTCTCGACGAGAATGTGGAGGCCGGCACGCGCGACTTCCTGTCCGTTGGGGTCCTCGCGGTCAGCCCGGACGACCGTTGGGTCGCCGTCGGCACCGACTTCGACGGTGACGAGCGACACGACCTGAGTGTTCGCCCCCTCGCGGACCAGGAGCCTTTGGACGACACGCTCAACGACGTCTATTACGGATTCGCCTGGGCCACCGACAGTCAGCACTTCTTCTATACCAAGGTCGACGACTCGATGCGGCCCTGGCAACTTTGGCGCCACCAACTCGGCACCCCCGCTTCAGCAGACGTGCTCGTCTTCCAAGAGGACGACGCCCAATACACCGTTTCAGTCGGTCGTAGTCGTGATGACGCGATGATCGTCGTGATGGTCGGCTCGTCGATGACCTCCGAGATTCACTTCGTTCGTGCCAGCGACCCGACGGCGCCCTTAACGATGTTGGAGATTCGCCGTCACGGCATCGAGTATTCCGTGGAGCACTTCACGGACAGCTCAGGAAGAGGTTGGTGGCTCAAGGTGACCAACGAAGACGCCACAGATTTTCGCCTCTTGGCCTCGCGCGTGGACGCTATTGCATGGCGTGAGATCCTTGGCGAACGAGTGGGACAGCGACTGGACGGGGTTGACGCGTTCAAGTCGTTCCTCGCCATCAGTGAACGTCACGACGGATGTGCGGCGGTGCGAATCTGCAAGTTCCTCGACGACGACGATCCATTCGGAACCGATCTGCTCGAACGTTCGAAGCTCATCGACACCGCGGTGAGCCCGAGCACGGTATCGCTGGGGGCGAACGCCACCTACGACGCCGACCAACTTCGAGTGTCGATCACGTCGTTGATCACCCCTCGCCTGATCGCCGACATCGTGATCGCTACTGGAGAGACCCTGGTTCGAAAGCAGCAGAAAGTTCTAGGCGGATACGACGCCAACCAGTACGTGACCGGTCGAATCTGGGTCGACGCGAGTGACGCAGCGCGTATTCCGGTCTCATTCGTCGCGCGTCGCGAACTCATCGAAGAGACCGAGAATGGTGGACTTCGAGCGAAACAACCCGCACCGCTCTTGCTCTACGGCTACGGGAGTTACGAGATCTCGATCGATCCGGGTTTCTCATCACTTCGCCTGTCCTTGTTGGACCGAGGCGTCATCTTCGCCATCGCCCACGTCCGTGGTGGCGGCGAAATGGGTCGATCATGGTACGAGATGGGAAAGCTGGCGCAGAAACCGACGACCTTCAGCGACTTCGTTCGCGTGGCGCAATCCCTCGTCGATCAGGGTTGGACTGTAGAGAACCAGCTGGCCGCGCGCGGCGGGTCGGCCGGCGGATTGCTGATGGGCGCAGCGATGAACCTCGCACCGAACCTCTTTCGAGCCGTGGTCGCCGAAGTCCCTTTCGTTGATGCCCTCACCACCATGCTCGACGAATCGCTACCTTTGACGGTTGGTGAATGGGAGGAGTGGGGCAACCCCGACGCGAGTCCCACCGCCTATCGCACCATGAAGAGCTATTCGCCCTACGACAACGTCACGGCGACCAATCCTGACGGCACGCCGCGGGTCTACCCGCACCTCTTCGCCGCCGGAGGGCTCAACGACTCACGGGTGGGGTATTGGGAACCCGCCAAATGGGTCCTTCGCCTTCGCGACGCGAGTGCGGCGAACGTTGCGCTCCTAAAAACTGAGATGGGAGTGGGCCACGGAGGTCCCTCCGGTCGTTACGACGCTTGGCGCGACGAGGCCCAGATACTCGCGTGGCTGCTCAATGAGATCAACCCGGCGCCACCACGAAGTTGAGCGTCAAAGTGGCGGGAAGCGGTGACGGCAGAATCACCGCGCTACCGCCAACGGTGACCGTCGCATTCTTCGGAGAACCTAACGTGATCGAGGACTTGCCGGTCATGTCGAGGGACTCACTCGATCCGAGCTTGACCGTACCTTGCCACTCCAACGTGGAGTTGGCACCCATGACGAAGCGGGCCCACGTCGCACCAAGCGCGCCGCTGACCGACACCCGGTAGGTGGTGGCCGGCACGTCATACGTCGCAGACTGCGATCCAGTGCTTTGGGCAATGAAGCGCTTGGGCCAGGTGGTGCTCGTGCGCGGCGTCGTCGTGCTCGATGTGGAAGTGGTCGACCCGGAGGTTCCCGCACTTGATTTCAAGAGGTAACCGCCCACCGCGAGCAGAACGATGACGACGACGATCGCCACCACCACTCGCATCGTCGTGACGTGCACCTTAGGGCGATGTGCCGAGCGTGACAGCGCCCACGTCTCATTCTTGCGAACCGAGAGTCCCGCGACGTCTTCCAATGGCGTCATCTGGCTGTCGCTGAAGACGTACTCTCTATCCGGTTCCAGGCGCGGTCGAGCCGGTTCGGGGCGCACCAACGGAGCGCCCGACTCGTCGAGAAGACGAAAACCCTTGGAGGTCGCATACGGAGAAGGAGGCGGTGCCATCAGACGGCGATCAGTCGAGCGGCTCACTTCACGAAAAGAGTCCCGTCGCAGTTTTCGAATCCGAAGGGCAACGCCGGTGAGTACCACCGCGACGGCGATGCCCGCAATCACTTCGATGACGATCGTCATGGCTGCGCCGCGAGCACGCTGTAGGTCTCGGGCGAACTGGTCACGAACTGAAGCGTAGTGACCCCGTCTCGTCAGCAGAGAAGTCCGAATCCACCTCGGTAGTAGACGAGTGGATCGCCGGGATGGCTGAGGGCATGATGCACATGGACTACCGCCACGTGGTGGTCTCCGTGGGACGATACGTTGAGTATCTCTCCGCTGAGGTGCGCGATGGCCCCGTCGAGTAAGGGCGGGCCAGAGGGTTCTGCGTTCGACCACTTCACACCGGAGAACTTGTCGACGCCGCTCTGGGCGAACAGCCGTGCGATGGCCTCCTGCTCTGAGGAGAGGATGTTCAGCCCGACGGTGCGGGCCCCACGAATACGCGACCACGAGTTTCCGGTGACGCTGGCAGCGAAGGAGACCAGCATCGGCTCGAGCGACAGTGAGCCAAAGGTCTGACATGTGAAGCCAGCGGGTCCTTCTTCGGTCTGGGCCGTCACCACGACCACACCGGTCACGAAGTGCCCGAGGACCTCTTTGAAGTGCGCAATCTCGAGGGAACTCACATCGGCGACACTACCGGTGGGTCGTCGATATCGTTAGCCAGGTGTCGATCATCGTCTCACGACTCCCCGATGTCACCTTGCACTCACGTACCTATGGTCCACCAGACGGGCCATTGGCACTGTGCCTGCACGGCTTTCCCGACAGCGCCGCCACGTTCCGCTTACTCGCCCCTCGCCTCGTTCAACTGGGCTACCGGGTCGTGATCCCCTACATGCGCGGATACGCCCCGTCGTCGCTGTCCACGACCAACGATTATCACAGTGCCGCTCTCGCCGGAGACGCCAGTGCCCTACACGAGTCGCTCGGTGGCGACGAGCGGGCGATATTGGTCGGCCATGATTGGGGCGCGGTGGCGACCTACCTCGCCTCGAGCGCGGAGCCCGAGCGGTGGCGACGAACCGTCACCCTCGCCATCCCGCCACTGCCCGTCTTGGCCAACGCTATGGGCGATTTCGACCAGCTACGCGCGAGTTGGTACATGTTCTACCTGCGAGGTGCCGGAGCGGCGAATGTGGTGCGACGTGATCGGATGGCGTTCCTCGAGCGACTCTGGTCGACCTGGTCTCCGAACTACGACGCCCACGAAGACCTCCATCTCGTTCACGCAGCCCTCCAAGGCGATGGCCATCTCGAAGCAGCCCTCGGCTACTACCGAGCCATGTTCGAACCTCCCGCTGCCATGGATGCATCATTGAGCCGCTTTCGTGATGCCGCATTCGCAACTTCGACGGTCTCGAATCTGTATCTGCACGGAGAAGCGGACGGCTGCATCCTGGCCACGAGTGTTCTCGACCCCCTCGACCACATGGCCAAAGGCTCGCGCTACGAGATGGTGGCCGGGGCGGGACACTTCTTGCACCTCGAACAACCAGACGAGGTGGGTCGAATGATCGAGGAATTCGTTTCGCCTTAGCCATCCGCGAGCCTGATGAGTCTGCCCGTCTCGATCAGGCCGTCGCGTCGGAGCGATTCGACCAACCGTTCGAAGCGCACGTCGTCGACCTCTCCGATGGCCCGACGGATCATCGCCCTCGACTGGGGACGATCCAGGACCTCTCTGAGGATCCGTCCTCGCAGTTGACGATCCGAACCAGCGAACTTGGCCTGTGGTGCGGAGACCCCGGCACTCTTCGGAGCCGGGTCCGGCCCCCCTTCGTTCCTCCACCGACAAGCTCTCGACACCGGGCACGTCTCGCAACGAGGAATGGAACGGCAGAACAGTGCCCCCAGGTCGATCATCGCCTGATTGTGCGGGGCCGAGTCGCCTTTAGCGAGCAGCGATCCCGCAACCTGGCGAGCCTCCTTGGCGCTGAGCGAGCGATTGACCAGCGCGCGGGCCAGTACGCGGCCGACGTTCGTATCAAGCACCGCAAGAGGCAAGTGGAATGCGAACGACGAGACCGCACTGGCGGTGTAGTCGCCGACTCCGGGTAACGACCGTAGTCCTTCGTATGAAGCTGGTACGGCCCCACCATGTTCGTTCACGATCTGTCGCGCCGCACTGTGCAGGGCCCTGGCCCGACGCGGATAGCCGAGCCCACTCCAGACTCGAAGAACCTCCGAAAGGGGTGCTTCGGCGCAGCTCTCGGGCGTCGGAAATCGTTCGATGAATTTGAGCCATGGCCCGACGACGCGCAGACTCTGGGTCTGCTGGAGCATCACCTCGCTCACCAGAACCGCCCATGGATCTAGATGTCCAATCCATGGCAGGGACCTCTGCAGTCGTGGAACGGCTCGACGAAGCGCGCGGCGGAACGCAGCGACGTCCCTATCCCCAGACGTCGTCACCGTAGGGGCGTTGGCGTTGGGGCGCAAAGTCACGCTTCCAGACCATGACTTTTCGCCGGAAGTAACAGACCTCGACACCATCTTGGTTGAAACCCTTGGTCTCAACGAGGACGACACCACGATCGTTCTTGGAGCTCGAAGGCGTCTTGTCAAGAACACGCGTCTCGGCGTAAATCGTGTCTCCGTGGAAGGTCGGATGGCGGTGAATCAGGGTCTCAACCTCCAAATTCGCGATCGCCGAGCCCGAGACGTCGGGAACACTCATGCCCAGGACCAGTGAATACACCAGATTGCCGACCACGACGTTGCGCTTCTGGACGCTTTCGTGCTCGGCGAACCAGGCATTGGTGTGCAAGGGATGATGATTCATCGTGATCATGCAGAAGAGATGGTCGTCCGCCTCGGTGATGGTTTTGCCGGGCCAGTGTTTGTAGACGTCACCGACCTCGAAATCCTCGAAGTGGCGTCCGAAGGGGCGATCGAAGGTGCTCACTCAGTCGTTCTCCCCCGTGCTCATTGCTCGTTGCTCGTTCAGGACTCTTCGGCGATCGGCGGCGTCGGTCGGGTGGTGAACGCCACCGTTCCCCCTTCGAGCGACTCACCATCGATCACCATTCGCCAGATGAATCGCGAGCCGGGCTGGAGCGGAATCGGTCCAAAGTTCACCGCGATCGGTACGTCGACCGGAGTGCCCACCGGGACACCATCGGGGGCCGACGCCGAGAAATCACCTCGAACCTCGATCACTTGGGGGCCGTCGGGAGTGTCGAAACTCACCGGACGACCGTCGGCGTCTTCGAGGAACAGCTCCCAATGGTGGTTCGAGTTGAACTCGTGCCAGTCCACCCCGACCTTGATCGCGACCGCTGAGGGCGTCGGATCAGGTCCGGTGACGGACCAACCACCGCCCAGGATGTACAACTTGCCGTCAGCCACCTGGGCAGAGTCCGCGAGGAGCATGGTTACGTTCACCCGCCCAGCCTAGAGCGCACGGGGCCAATGCTCCCAACCAGTAAATTTCAAGCATGTCCGCTACCGAAGCCACGAACCACACCACCAACGCCGAATTGATTGAACGGGCCCAATCCGTGATCGACGAGGCAACTCGACGATTGGCAACACGGGGAGGTATTGACGCCAACCAGAGTTTCGCTTACGACATCGCTCACGCCGCCAGTGCGATTGCGACGGCGCGCGCGTGCACCGGCTACGCCGAGCGTGGTGAGGCGGAGCGCCACCTGGTCGAAGCCTTCCTCGCGCTGGCCCTGACCGACCTGGCCGCCAGGATCATCGGGCGTGAGCAACTCTGGGGAGTTGAACCTGGTTGGTTCGCCACCTTCTCGAACTTTGTTGCGGAGCGACGCGAACCGGCATTCCTCGCGAGCCTGGCCGAGACCCCCGGTCCCAAGCATCTGGGGCCGGACTTCGAGATGGTCTCAGACATGTTCCACAGATTCGCCCTTGAAAAGGTGCGTCCCCACGCCGAGCACGTGCACCGCGCCAATGGCGACATTCCCGAATCCATCATCGCGGGGCTCAGTGAACTCGGAGGGTTCGGACTCTCGGTCCCCGAGGAGTTCGGAGGCTTCGCCACGGGAGGGGAATCGGAGTACCTGGCAATGGTCGTGGCGACCGAGGAGCTTTCGTGGGGAGGCCTCGGCATCGGTGGCTCACTGATCACGCGACCCGAGATCTTGACCCGTGCCCTGATCAAGGGCGGGACCGAAGAGCAGAAACAATGTTGGCTGCCGCGATTGGCCTCAGCCGAGAGCCTGGTGGCCGTCGCGGTCACCGAGCCCGATTTCGGCAGTGACGTAGCGGGCATCAACACCATGGCGATTAAGACCGACGGCGGATGGTTGATCAGCGGTACCAAGACCTGGTGCACGTTCGCCGCGCGAGCCGATGTGCTCATGCTCCTCGCTCGCACCGACGCCGATCGCTCCCTGGCCCATCGCGGCCTCTCCCTCTTCCTCGTCGAGAAGCCTCAGGGCGAGAGTCACGGTTTCCGCTTTGACCAGGAGGAACTCGCCGGTCCGGGCTCCGGACGCCTGGAGGGACGACCAATCGACACCCTGGGTTATCGCGGCATGCACTCGTATGAACTGAGTTTCGACAATTGGTTCGTCCCTGAGGACTGCCTCGTCGGGGGCGACGCGGGGATCGGCAAGGGTTTCTACTTCCAGATGGCAGGCTTCGAGAATGGGCGGATTCAGACTGCGGCACGCGCCGTAGGTGTGATGCAGGCGGCCTACGACGCAGCGCTCGAATACGCGCGCAACCGAGTTGTCTTTGGCGAGGCGATTCTCGAATACGAACTCACTCGGGTGAAACTCGGCACGATGGCCGCGATCATCCAGTGTTCGCGACAGTTTTCACTAGAGGTCGCCCGTTTGATGGGCCGCGGCGGCGGGGCGATGGAAGCTTCGATGGCCAAGGCGTACGTGTGCCGAGCAGCGGAGTGGGTGACCAGAGAAGCGATGCAGATTCACGGAGGTATGGGCTACGCCGAAGAGTATCCAGTAAGTCGATACTTCGTCGACGCACGAGTACTCTCGATCTTTGAAGGGGCTGACGAGACCCTCTGTCTCAAAGTCGTCACGCGAAGGCTCCTCGACGAACTCGACTAGTACTAGCGCTCGTCAATCGTGAAAGGTTGGTGCACCGCACCGAGGGTGATGCCCGCCGAATGGAGGTCTGGCACTTCGCCTCGCGCCCGTTGGGCGTTCAGTGCCGCTCGTTCCCAGCGCTCTTCGACCTTTCCGTAACGCCAGTACAGCAGTGCGCCAACCCATACGACGACGAAGATGCCCACAATCGTGAATCCGGCCCGGTTGATGTTGAAGTTTGCCGCATAGTTCCACAGACCGCCGTGGAGGTTGAGTTGCTGGGTCAGCACCTGCATCAACTCCAAGGTACCGATGTAGAACGCGACGAAGACGCTGAGCCCGGTGATCGCAATGTTGTAATAGACCTTCCTCACGGGCTTGGAGAATGCCCATCCGTAGGCGAAGTTCATGAATGAGCCGTCAATGGTGTCGAGCAGACTCATTCCTGCCGCGAAGAGGATCGGCAGGCTCAAGATTGCCCAAAACGGCAGACCAGCGGCAACTGACGTGCCCGCGAGTACGAGGAAAGCGACCTCGGTGGCGGTATCGAATCCCAACCCGAACAGAATCCCGAGTGGGTACATCTTCCACGGTGCGTCAATCGAACGCGCGATCGGACCGAAGAAGCGCATCATGAAGCCGCGCGAGTTCAAGTGCTTCTCCAACTCAGAGTCGTCGAACTGACCGTGGCGCATCTGCACGAAGAGACGAACGATGCCGACCAAGATGATGAGGTTGAGCGTGGCAATCAGGTAGAGGAAACTTCCCGAGACAATGGTGCCCACCAACCCGCCATAGTGATGCAACGAAGAGTTGGAATTGGCGACTTGTTTGCCGAGGGCCCGCGCACCCAGGCCCAGCAGAACGGTCAGCGCGACCACCACTGACGAGTGGCCGAGTGAGAAGAAGAAACCGACCGACATCGGCCGCTTGCCTTCGGTCATGAACTTGCGCGTCGTGTTATCGATGGCGGCGATGTGGTCCGCGTCGAACGCGTGGCGCATCCCCAGCGAATACGCGAGCACTCCGGTGCCGATGCCCAACACACTCTTTGAACCGATCCCGTAGTGGTGTCGCGAAGCGACGACGAGGAGTATCGCTCCGACCACGTGCAACAAGAAGATGAAGCCAAACATGCCCATGAGTCGGCGCCATTCGCCCCTGGTGAACGAGGAACGGAACCGTCCTCGTAGGGTGGTCGGCGAATCGGTCAGCGTGGCCATA
>JABEUR010000121.1 GCA_013044405.1 Acidimicrobiaceae bacterium
AGACCAAGTGCCCGAGGAGAGAAATACTTCGACTTCACGGGGCCATACTAACGAGCCGACCGAAACGTCCTTTCGCGAACCCTACAATTGTCATCGTGCCCTCAACACAGTTTGCGCAGTTCACGTGGCACCACCTGAACGTGTGGCAATTCGGAGTAGTTCCCAACGTCCTCATGCTGGGAGCCGCCGTTCTCTACGCCTTCGCAGTTCGACGGGTCGCGAATTGGTCGCCGTGGCGTAGTGCCTCCTTCGCCAGCGCCCTGGCCGTCACCTTCGTCGCCACGCAATCCGTCATCGGCTACTACGACATGGAGTACTTCAGCGATCACATGATCCAGCATCTGATGTTGATCATGGTCGCCGCCCCGCTCTTCGCCCTCAGCGCTCCACTCGACCTCGCCTACGCCGCCGGTTCGGCGTCGCTTCGCCGTTTCCTCGATGGTCGGTTCATGAGCATCGTGACCCAACCGCTCTTCGGCTTCGCACTCTACTTCGTGTTCATCCCACTCACCCACCTGACGAGTCTGTTCAATCTGATGCTCGAACACGAATGGATCCATCACCTCGAACACATCGGCTTCTTGATCGTGGGCTACCTCTTCTTTCGAGCAGCCTTCGGGCTCGAGCGAGGAGCGACCATCCACCGCGGACTTCGCCTGGTCTACGTGATGGCCGCCGTCCCCGTCGACACCTTCACGGGCCTTGCCTTGGCGATGTCCTCGAAGAACCCATTCTCGAGTTACTCGCGCACGGCGCCACGAGGTTCGACGACCAGTTCGATTCTCTCCAACATCCACCTCGGCGGGGCCATCATGTGGATCGGCGGCGACGCACTCATGCTCCTGGCGTGCATTCCCATCGCTATCACTTGGGTCCGGTGGGAGACCGTACGAACTCGCGAACTCGACGCAGAGCTAGACGCCCAAGGTATCTGATCCCTAGAGTAAACCGGCCTCGATGGCGAGTAGTTCGAGGTCACCTTCGGGGCGTGCGCCCAAGTGCGTGATCACCTCGCCCGCACACAACGAACCGAGTGAGGCCGCTTCGACGGGATCTGCTCCCAGGGCGAGGCCGTAGAGGAATCCCGCGGCGAACATGTCACCCGCACCGTTCTGATCCACCACGGTCTCGACCTCTTTGGCGGGAACGCTCACGACGCCACTCACCGTGGCCACGTCAGCACCGTGGGGTCCACGTGTCACCACGGCGAGCACACCCAACTCCTCGATCAGCTCGAACGCCTTACCCAGCGACGCGACCTGGAACAGCGCCTTGATCTCGGTCTCGTTGGCGAGCAGCACATCGACATCACTGGTGACGAGCTCCAAGAAGTCCCGGCGATGACGTTCGACGCAGAACATGTCGGACAGCGAGAGCGCGACCATGGAGTCGTGTTCGTGCGCGAAGTTGACGACCTTGCGCACCGCCTGCTTCGCGGGAGGCAGATCGAAAAGGTATCCCTCGATGTAGGTGATCTCCGAACGGGCGATTAAGTCGTCGCGTATGTCTTCAACCCTGAGTTGATTGGAGGCGCCAAGGTAGGTGGCCATCGTTCGTTGGGCATCATCGGAGATGAAGACGTGACAGCGGCCGGTGGCACCTTCCTCGGCCGTGGCGATGGCCAGATCCACCTCCACGCCCATGGAACGCAGATCATGGGTGAATCGCTTACCGAAGTCGTCATCGGCAACTTTTCCGATATAGCCGCAGGTCCCGCCCAGGGCGGCGACGCCGGCGATCGAATTGGCCACCGAACCGCCCGACATCTGAATCGTCGGTCCCATGGCGTCGAAGAACGCTTGGAGCTGGTGTTCGCCGATCAATTCCATGGCGGCCTTGGTGAGCCCCAGATCTCGAAAAACCTCGCGTGAATCCTGGGTGATGATGTCGAGCATGGCGTTTCCAATCCCCGTCACGGCGAGTCGGTTGGGACCTGGTTTCATGCGTAGCGAAACTGGAGTGGTTGAATTCGTCACCTAGCGAGCGTAGAACTTTTGGCCCTAAGGTGGCGTCCTATGAGCACAAATTCAAATCCCTATCGCCTGACGCGCGACGTCACTCCGTCCGATTACCGGATATTCATCACACCTGATCTCAAAGAGGCCACCTTCGCGGGACGCGTGGAAATCGACGTTGACGTCCACGTCGCAACGAGTCGGATGACCCTGCACGCCATCGATCTCGCACTGGGCGCCGCGACCGTGACTTCGGGCGGGACCGCCTATCGCTCAAACGAGATCGTCAACGACGAGACCTACGAAACGGCGACCTTCATCTTCGACCAGGCGCTTCCCACTGGTTCCGCGGTCGTCGAGATCGCTTTCACGGGGGTGTTGAACGACCTGTTGGTGGGTTTCTACCGATCGACCTTCGTTGACTCCGAGGGCACCACCCACACGATTGCGACCACGCAGTTCGAGCACTCCGACGCCCGTCGAGCCTTTCCCTGTTGGGACGAACCGTCCTTCAAGGCGACCTACCAAGTCAATCTGACGGTGCCGACCCAGTTGGCGGCGTATTCCAACTCACCCGTGACCTCGGACATCGACCTTGGAAACGGTCAGCGCACCGTGTCCTTCGCGCCCACCATGAAGATGTCGACCTATCTCGTGGCCTTCGTCGTGGGACCCTTCGAGGAGACCGCCGCCATCGACGTCGACGGCGTTCCGCTTCGCGTCGTTTTCCCTCCTGGCAAGGGCCACCTCACCGAACTCGCCCTCGAGTCCGGGGCCTTCGCCCTGCGATTCTTCGCTGAGTACTTCGATATTGCCTATCCGGGCGACAAGATGGACATGGTCGCTATCCCCGACTTCGCCTTTGGGGCAATGGAGAACCTCGGCTGCATCACGTATCGCGAAACGGCGTTGCTCGTGGACTCCTCGAGCGCTTCATTGGCCGAGAAGAAGCGGGTGGCCGAAGTCGTCGCCCACGAGATCGCCCATATGTGGTTCGGGGACCTCGTCACCATGGAATGGTGGGAGGGCATCTGGCTGAACGAGGCCTTCGCGACGTTCATGCAGGTGCTGTGCACCAACGCCTTTCGACCGCAGTGGAAGATGTGGGTGGGCTTTGGTGTGGACCGAGACGCAGCCCTCCAGATTGACGGTCTGCACTCGACGCGGCCGATCGAGTACGAAGTCATCTCGCCCGACGACACGCGTGGGATGTTCGACATCCTCACCTACGAAAAAGGTGGTTCGGTGCTGCGCATGCTCGAGCAGTACCTGGGCGAGCAGGTCTTTCGAGACGGCATTCGTCACTACCTGAGCACCCACAGTTACGCCAATACGGTCACGACCGACCTGTGGGACGCCCTCGAAGAGGTCTCTGGCCAACCGGTGCGCGATCTGATGAACACCTGGATCCTCCAAGGCGGGCATCCCCTCGTGACCCTCGAGAACGGCGTCTTGAGCCAGCAACCCTTCGCCTACGCTCCGTCATCGGGAGCGAGCGCCATCGGGGACTCCTGGCTGGTTCCGGTGCTCACCCGCTCGCTCTTGGGCGGCGAGACGTCGCGTCACCTGCTCGCGAAAGATCCGATCACCGTGAGCGACAGCGCTCCAGTCGTTCTCAATGCCGGTGGATCGGGGGTGTTCCGCTCACGTTACGGCGCCGCGGAACTGGCCCAGATCGCCGGACACGTCGGTGAACTCGAAGAACTCGAGCGCGCCACCCTGATCGCCGACTCGTGGGCCTCACTGTTCGCCGGTCAGATCACCTGGGACGCCTTCATCGCCACGGCACGCGGACTTGGAGACCAGGACGAACCAACGCCCTGGGCCACGATCGCCACGGCGATCGACTTTGCCCACCGGGCCATCGACGAGCCACAGCGCCCGGCGCTCTCCAAGGTCGTGCACGAACTGTTCGATCACCAGTTCGAGCGACTGGGTTGGGATGGTCGTGAGGGCGAGAGCGAATTGACCCCTCAGATGCGCGCCATCGTCATCGGTGCGCTCGGCACCGCCGGAGAAGACCTGTCGATCCGCGCCGAGGCGATCCGCCGCTTCGAGTCGAACTTCATGAACGGGGACCTGGCCCGGACGATCCTGCGCATCGTCGCGAATCAGAACCGACCCGGCGACTACGAGACGTTCCTCGAGCGATACCGCAACGCCGCCAGCCCCCAAGAGGAGCAGCGCTACCAGTGGGGACTGGCGGAGTTCCCCGACGAGACCACCGCGCTCGACGCGGCCGAGAAGTGTTTCAGCGAGTTCCGAAACCAGGACGCGCCCATCGTGCTCGGCATCTTGAGTCGCAACGAGACCACCGGCCCGAGCGTGTGGCGCTTCACCACCTCTCGTTGGGCAGAAGCCGTTGAGAAGTTCCCACCGAACACGCTGACCGCACTCGCGCTCGGGATCCCGACGTTCATCCGTGACGCGGCCTTCGCCGACCAGGTGGAGCAGTTCCATGCGCAAAACACCCTGAGTGGCGAACAGCGCACCGTGGACCAGCAGATCGAACGGATGCGTATCGGGCTCACCTTCGCTGACGCCGTCCGTCGCCAAATCTGAGTTGACCGATGAACCTCGGGACGTTCGCGGGGATCTTCGCGCTGATGTTCGTCCTGGAGTTGCCCGACAAGACCTTCATCGCCATGGTCGTGATGAGCTCACGAGTGCGACCCTTGATGCTGCTCATCGGCGGATCGGTCGCCTTGACCATCCAGATGGGGCTCGCGGTCGGTGCGGGTTCGCTCTTGACGCTGTTTCCCGCCCACCTAAAGGACGTCATCGTCGCGGCGCTTTTCCTTGTCGGCGCGGCCCTGTTGCTGTTCGTGCCCGAGAAGAAGGAGGAAGAGGAGGGAAAGCGCGAAGGCGAGATCGCTAAGCCCGACACTCGTTGGAAGGAGATCTCTACGGCATTCGTCGTGATGTTCGTGGGTGAGTTCGGCGACCTCACCCAGATCCAGGCCGCGAACTTCGAAGCCAAGCTCCACCAACCCCTCGAGGTCTTCCTCGCCTCCTCGATCGCACTCATCATGGTCTGCGCCGTCGGTGCTTACGGGGGACTCGCACTCCAGCGCGTGATCCCCCTGGCCAAGATCCGCATCGGTGGAGGACTGATCTTCGCGGGACTGGGCATCTACACCCTGGTCTCTTTGGCGATGTCGTGAGCCGGGTCGACGACCTGCTCACGCTCGCGGGTGCGGTCAAGGGATTCATGCCGCGCAGCGAAGGTCTAGCCCTGTACGAGAACGCGCTGAGCCACGCGACGGCCCGTCCGCGAGGGACGTGGCTCGAGGTAGGAGCCTGGTGCGGCAAGTCGGCGGTCTACCTAGGAGCCGCCGCGGAAGCGACCCACAGCGTCCTCTATTCGCTCGACCACCACCACGGCAGTGAAGAGAACCAGGCGGGCTGGGAGTACTTTGACCAGGAGTTGGTCGACCCGTTCGATGGACGGCTCAACACACTGCCGACGTGGCAGCGAACGATCGCCGACGCCGAACTCGAATCCACGGTGATCGGACTGGTCGGTCCCTCCCACGTGATCGCGCGCCACTTCTCCACCCCACTCGAACTGCTCTTCATCGATGGTGGTCACGGGGAGGAGATCGCCTGGGGCGACTTCGAACTCTGGACTCCCAAGTTGTCGCCCGGCGCGCTGTTGATGATTCACGACGTCTTTCCCGACCCCGCCGACGGCGGACGAGCCCCCTACGAGATCTACCTGGCCGCGACGGCCAAGGGCGCCTTTCGCGACGTGGCGATCGAGGGATCGCTACGAGTTCTGCGGCGCGAGACTTAATGACCGAGCGGACAACCTGGTTCGGGCAGATCGAGTGGAATCGCGAGCGCGTCGTGCCTGAACAGCCCGGCAGCTCCCGATGACGACGTAAGCGCGTCCGCGGCCAAGATGATCGCAGCACTCGTGTACGACGTCGTCTCGGAGTCGGGAAACGTCACCTCACCGGGGTAGGCGATGCCGGTCCAGTAGCCCCCGTCAGGGCGACGGTGGCGACTCGTGCAGGAGAACAGTTCGAGCGCTTGACTCGTCAGTCCCAGCGCATCGAGAGCGAGAACGCACTCGGCGGTCTCGGCCGCGGTCACCCAGTCGTTGGTCGAGACACAGCGCACGCCGTAACCGTCCATGACGTGACGCTCCCAGCCGTCCTCGATTCGCTTGAGACCACCTTCGCCGCGTAGGGCTCCCGAGAAGATCGGATAGTACCAATCCATGGCGAACTCATTCTTGGGCGCGAATGCGCCCGGGTGGTGGGCCACGGCGTGGCCGAGACGTCCGGCGCACAGCTCCCAACTCGCACGCGAATAGCCCAGGCGTTCACTAATTGCCACCGCGCAGCGCAGCGAGTGAAAGATCGACGACGATCCGGTGAGCAGTGCGTAGGACTCCGCTCGTCCCAGCGCGTCGAGTGACCAGCGAATGGTGCCGTCATGCATCTGCCAGCGCAAGACGAATTCGATCGCCCGCTCCACCGTCGACCACAGCTCGGCGACGAAGTCGACGTCACCGGTCGCCAAGAGGTAGTGGAAGAGTCCGGCAGCCAAATAGGCGCACACGTTGGTGTCGAGACGAGTGTCTCGGACTCGATCCTCAACGTAGTAATTGAACCAACTTCCATCGCCCAGTTGGTTGACGGCGAGCCATCGATAGGCGGCCCGGGCCTCGTCACGATACCCCGTGACGGTGAGCGCCATCGCTGCTTCGACGTGATTCCAAGGATCGCAGTGTCCGTTCTCGAACCAAGGTATGAGCCCGCTCGACGACTGCAGCTGCGCGAGGTGTCGAGCGGTCAGGGCCAACTCTTCGGCGCTCAAGATCCCCGGGACGCCCCCCATGGCGTTGAGCGTCGAGGTCATGGAGCTTCGGGCTTGGACAGATAGACGATGATCGACTTACCGATGAGGGGCGACAGGATCCACTCGGCGCGACGCGTGACGCGCGGCGCCTTCATGATGTCCCAAACCAGCAGACGGTGATAGAGCTGGACGAGCCGATTCGACTCGTTCGTCGTGCCGACCAGGCACTTGAGCCACCAGTACGGGCTATGGAGTCCGTGGGCGTAGTGGTGACCGGTCACGCGAAGTCCCACCGAGGAGAGTCGCGACATCAACACCGAGCGTCGATAGATCCGGATGTGTCCTCCGGGAACGTTGTGGTACGCATCAGAAAGCGCCCAGTTGATGACCTCGGGACCATAGCGTGGCACCGTGATCGCCATCGTCCCACCGGGGCGAAGCACCCGAGCCAACTCGCCCATCGCAGCGAGGTCGTCGTGAATGTGTTCGAGGACCTCAGAACAGATGACCCGATCGAAGACGCCATCGGGGAACGGAAGGTGCAGCGCGTCACCTTGGACTGCGGCGGTGTGCAACTGGCCCGTCGCGAGCTCTCCGGCCTGAACCATGGCCGCGAAGGTCGCCGCGACACCCTCCACCTCATCGCGCCCAGCGTCCAGGGCCACGACGTTGGCGCCGCGTCGAGCGGCTTCGAACGCGTGGCGCCCGAAACCACAGCCCAAGTCCAGAATCGAATCTCCGGGTCGAAGTCCGAGGCGGTCGTAGTTCGCCGTCAGCATCAGTCGAAGTTCATCGACTCAGGCAGCGGCTCGCCACGCAAGATCGTGTCATAGCAAGCGGCGGTCCCACGCGCCGTCACTTCCCACGTGAATCGCTGCATCACGCGCTCACGGCCCGCGGCCCCGAGGCGGGTTCGCAGTTCGGGGTCGTCGAGGAGTCGGCGAATGGCCTCCACGAGCGCTTCAGGGTTGTTCGGCTCG
This sequence comes from Acidimicrobiaceae bacterium, assembly GCA_013044405.1. Taxonomy (GTDB): domain Bacteria; phylum Actinomycetota; class Acidimicrobiia; order Acidimicrobiales; family RAAP-2; genus RAAP-2. Next base: position 7,745 of record JABEUR010000121.1, read on the forward strand.
ACCAACAAGCCCGTCTCACCACTGGTGCCCACGACCTCGGGCAGCGCACCGCCCGTCGTAGCCACGACGGGAACCGCACAGCTCATCGCTTCGATCGCGGGAAGTGAGAAACCTTCATAGAGGCTCGGCACGATCGCCACCTCGGCCTCTCCGTAGAGTCGAGCCAGTTCCTCGTCGCTCACGCCCGAGATGGTCGTGACGATATCGCTCAGACCGAGACGTTCCATGGCCTGGGACACGCGGCCGTTCGGTTTCGGTTGTCCGATGACGATGAGATCGATCTCGCGCTCGATACGAAGCTTGGCGATCGCTTCGAGCAAGGGTACGAGTCCCTTCATCGGCACGTCACTGCTCGAGGTCACCATCAGTCGACCCTTCTTCTTCACCACGCCCTCGTACGGGCGAAAGACGGTGTGATCGACTCCGACGGGCACGACCGTCAGGCGTTCGAGTGGCACCATCATCTGGGCGTTGATGTCAATTCGTGAGTTGTGCGACACGGTGAGCACGGCCGGCAGTTGCTTCACCACTCGCACCTGCATCCGCAAGAAGCCGAACCACCGGCGCGTGGTCACTCGCTTCCACCAGGTCTCTGCGTGGTCGAGCGCAATGGAGCGATCGACGGTGATCGGATGGTGGAGCGTCTCGAGCACCGGCCAGCCGAGCTGTCGGAGTTTGAGGATCCCCGGGCCCATGCACTGATTGTCATGGATGATGTCGAAATCGCCTCGGCGATGACGAAGTAGTTTGGCGATGCGCAACGAATACGCCAGTGGCTCGCCGAAGCCCGCACTCATCATCACGGCGAATTCAGCCACGTCGGCGAACGACGTGAACTCGGTACGGGCCGGGATCCGAAAGGGATCGGGGTCACGATATAAATCGAGACCCCGAACCGCGCGGAACCCCACGCCTTCGTCGAGTTCGGGCCACGGAGGGCCCGAGAAGACCTCGACACTGTGCCCGAGTCGAACCAGTTCACGGGTGAGGTGACGGGTGTAGACGCCCTGGCCCCCGCAGCGAGGATTCCCGCGGTAGATGAGAAAAGCGACCTTCAGGCCCCCCGGGGTCGCGGGGCGTGGCGCCACGTTGGGCGGCAACTCGATCGCTCGCGATCGAGCCCACGACGCACGGGTGTCGTCGATGGTCTGGCGGAGGGATTGGGACACGGGCCAACTTTCGGATCGGGCGAAGTTCTCCATTCTCGCCGAATTGGGCACGGGGGCACAAGTGACCCCGACGCGTGGGTACGGCCTTGACTACGCTGCCTCTATGGATCTGAACTACCCTCCCGAGGCAGAAGCATTCCGAAGCGACATACGTGCATGGCTCGAGCAGAACTTGCCCGCCGGTTGGTTCGAGCCCGGTTTCCAGATGAGCGAATCGGAGCGCAAGACCTTCAACGAGACCTGGACCGACAAACTCTTCGCTGGGGGCTGGATCTGTGCGGGATGGCCCGTCGAGTACGGCGGCAAGGGCTTATCCCTGCTCCAGCAAGTCGTGCTCAACGAAGAGTTCGCCAAGGCCGGTGCCCCCATGCGCGCCGACTTCTTCGGCGACACTCTGGTCGGACCCACCATTCTCCAGTGGGGTACCGACGAACAGAAGCACGAGTTCATACCGGGCATCCTCCAGGGAAAGATTGCGTGGTGCCAGGGTTTCTCCGAACCGAACTCCGGTTCGGACCTCGCGAGTCTCAAGACGAGTGCGGTGCTTGACGGAGACGAGTGGATCATCAACGGTCAAAAGGTCTGGACCACCCAGGCCCAGCACGCGGACTACGTCTTTCTCATGGCCCGCACTGATCTCACCGCCCCACAGCACGCCGGCATCAGCTACCTGCTCGTGCCGATGCACCAGGCCGGCATCGAAGTGCGACCCATCACCCAAGTAGACGGATCGGCGGAGTTCAACGAGGTCTTCTTCACCAATGCCCGCTGTGCGAAGAACAACGTCGTGGGCGGTGTGAACAACGGCTGGAAGGTCGCCATGACGACTCTGGGCTTCGAACGCGGCTCATCGTCGACCACCGGTTATCGACGCTTCTTGAAGGAGTGGGAGTCCATTGTCCAAGACGCCAAGCGCCTCGGCAAGAACGAGGACCTACGAGTGCGCAGTGAACTGGTGAAGGCCTGGCAGAAGGTGAAGATCATGGAGGTCAACGGCTACCGCTCCCTCACCGACTCGTTGAATCAGACCCATAACACGGCGCTGCTCGGTGCGTGCAACAAGATGTTCTGGTCCGAGGCGCATCGCTCGTCGATGGAATTGGCCCTCGACGTACTCGGTATGGAAGCGCAGATCCTGACCGGGCGCGGTGATGCGCAAGGAGCACTCCCCGGACATCGGCGTGGCCGCGCTGACTATCCGGTCTCGGACACCCAGGCCGCCTTCTTCTTCTCGAGGTCCGAGACGATCTGGGGTGGAACCGCCGAGATCCAGCGCAACATCATCGGCGAACGCGCGCTCGGTCTACCCAAGGAACCAAAAGCCCAGCACTCCTAGGCCGCCTGGAGAACCACCACGTTCGTACGGCTCGATCGCCACTGAAGGGTCAACAGGACCGTCGTCAACAGGGCCGACGCGAATCCGACCAGGAGTCCGACGCGAGGATTGGACAGCCCGATGATGAAGCCGATCAACGGAGCTCCGATCGGCGTGGTCCCGAGGAAGGCGGTGCCGTAGAGACTCATCACGCGTCCACGCATCTGGTCGGTCGAGTTCAACTGCAACGTGGCATTGCAGCTCGACATGAAGGCGATGGCGAACGCGCCCGTTGGGATCATGAGCACGTCGGCCCAGGTGATACTGGGTGCGAGAGAAACTCCGGCCATCGCGACCCCAAAGCCCAGGGCCAGTCCCATCAGCAACTGAGGAGTGGGCCGCGAACGGTACGCGACGAACAGACCCCCGACAATCGCACCGACGCCCATCGCTCCCATCAACACCCCGTACTGGGACGCGGTTCGTTGGTGGAACGTCGTGTGTGCCAGCAGTGGCAGGGTCACGGTGAAGTTGAAGGCGAACGTGCCGACCACGGCCACCGAGATGATCACGTTACGCAGTAGCGGCGTGTTCCAGAGGTATTTCAGTCCCAGGCGAAGTTGACCACGCTCGCGCACGACGGTTCGCATTGGCAGGAATTCGCTCGAGTTCATCAACCAGAGTGCCCAGATCACGGCGACGTACGACGCGGCGTTGGCGTAGAAGCAGCCCGCCGTGCCCACGAGCGCGATGAAACCCGCGGCGATACCGGGGCCGATGACCCGACCGGAGTTCATCAGAACACTGTTCAAGCTGACGGCGTTGGCGATGAGGTCACGACCCACCATCTCTTGGGTGAAGGCCTGTCTGGCCGGAACGTCGAATAGGTTGACCACACCGAGCGCGAACGAGACCACGTACACCGTGGAGGGATGGACGTGGCCCGCGCTGACGAGCAGGCCGAGCAGCAGTGCCAGAAGACCCGCACCGGCTTGGGTGAAGTAGAGGATCCGACGCTTCTCGTAGCGATCGGCGACCAACCCTCCGTAGGAGCCGAAGAGCAGGATGGGCAAGTACTGCAGGGCCACCGCGAATCCAAGGTCCACCGACGAGCCGGTCAGCTGGAGGATAAGCCATCCCTGGGCAACGGACTGCATCCACGTGCCCGACACCGAGATGAGTTGACCGACGAAGTAGAGACGGAAGTTTCGTACGCTCAACGCCGCGAAGGTCCGAGATGAGAGGTGGCGCGCTGCGTTCACTCGTCTTCCAAGAGCCGCTCAAGGAACGTCACCAACGCTTCGGCCCTCTTCTGATCAGCGCTGGAGAGGGAGATCAGCTTGCGCTCAAGGAACTCAGTCTTTCGCTGGCGAATGGTCTCGAGCTCCTCGTGGCCCTGGTCACTCAGCTGCACTCGAGTACAGCGTCGATCCTCGGCGTCTCGCCAACTGCGAAGCAACTGCGCCTGCTCGAGCGTACGTACCAATCTCGTCACCGACGGCGGCTGGATCTGTTCGGCGACCGCCAGGTCGCCCAGTGAAGGTTGGTCGAGCAGTTCAATGGTGGCGAGCATCGAAGCCTGCGCCGGCGAGACGCCGCCCAGCGCTGAGTACCGCAAGCGCCGGTTCAGCCGGGTGATCGCCCGGCGAAGGCGGGTGGCCGTCTGGGCTGTGGTGATGGTTTCCATTAGTTCTCCTAACTAAATAATAGCGTCGAGAGACGACGGGAGCAACGTGATTTCACGTACCTACAGTTTTCGATAGCGCGGCACGTAGCCGCCGGCACCCAGTGACATCGAGTCGTCAGGGTCGATCGAGTCGTCCACTCCACCCACGACCTCAGTTACCCATTTCAGGCGGTCTTTCAAGATTCGCGTCACGCCGCCCTGGAGGGTGTCTGAAGATATGGCGCAACTCGAGCAGGCGCCTTGGAGTTGGACTTCCACCACCCCGGTCTCGACGTCCGCGCCGATGAGCACCAAGTCACCGCCGTCGGCCTGGACCGCCGGACGCATCATCTCGAGCAGGGCGTTGAGGGCCTTGAGTCTCAGCGAACGCTCTTGGTCAGTCAACTCTTGCATCGCTACATTCTGCCGTGAAATCACTCGTACGTGACCGTAGTCATTGGCTACGATGGCCACCCATGGGTACCTACGCGTGGCGACTGGACGAAATCGACCTGTCACAGGGCGATTTCTGGCGTCGGCCGTGGTCCGAACGGGAGGCCGCCTTCGCGCTGCTGCGCGACGAACGGCCGATTGCGCACTTCGACGATCCCGTCATCGAAGGCAGCTCCTTCGAATTCCCCCCGGGCGGCGGTTACTACGCGCTCACGCGACACCGTGACGTCGCCGAGGTGTCGCGTCACCCCGAGATCTTCCTGTCGGGTCCCGGTGCCGTCTCACAGTTCGATCTGACCCCCGAGTTGGTGGAGTACTTCTCTGGAATGATCTCCACCGATAACCCCCGCCACGCCCGACTACGACGGATCGTCTCGAATGCCTTCAATCCGCGAAACATCAGAGCGGTCGAGGACGCCATCGAGCGCGTCGCGATCGAGGTGGTCGATCGCGCTCGCGAACACGGAACCGGTGACTTCGTCACCGACATCGCGGCGCCCCTTCCTCTCGAGATCATCTGTTCGATGATGGGCGTACCGCCGAGCGAACACGAGAGCGTGCTTCATTGTTCCAACGTCATCCTCTCAGGCGGAGACCCCGATATCGTTCCGGCGGGCACCGATCCACTGGTCGCGGCCCTCGAGGCCGGCGTGACCTTGACTTCGATCATGGACGAGCTTGGTCAATACCGCATTGACCATCCCATCGATGACATCACGAGCGCCCTAGTAAATTCAGAGATCGAGACCGAACGGCTGACTCGCCAGGAACTCTCCTCGTTCTTCGTTCTGCTCATCACCGCTGGAAACGAAACGACGCGCACCGCCATTGCCCACGGCCTCGTCGCGATCACCGATCATCCTGACCAACGAGCTCGGCTGGTGAGCGATTACGAGGCTCTGGCGCCCACCTTCGCCGACGAGATCGTACGGTGGGCTTCACCAGTGATCTGGATGCGGCGCACCCTGGCCCAGGACCACACGTTGTCCGGCTTCGAGCTCAAGCAGGGTGACAAGGTGCTCATGTTCTACAACTCGGCCAATCGTGACGCCGAAGCGTTCGACCGACCCGAAGTGTTCGACGTGGGACGCACCCCGAACAATCACTTTGGTTTCGGAGCGCCCGGTCCCCACTTCTGTCTCGGCGCCCATCTGGCGCGCCGTGAGATCACGGTGATGTTCAAAGAACTGCTCAACCGGTTCCCTCAGATACGAACCACCAGTGCCCCGGTCCAACTCGAGACCAACTTCGTCAACGGCATCAAGCGGCTCGCCTACGAGTTCTAGGCCTTGGCGGTCCGATCCGCGAGCGCCTCGTCGAACGCATTGAGCGCCCGCGGACCCCACACCGTGCCCGGTCCGCCGTTCATCATGATCGCGACGCCGAGCGCCTCGGCGACCTGCTGGCGCGTGACCCCTTGTCGTACGGCCCCTCTGACGTGCGAGACAATGCAGCCATCGCATTCTCGGGTCACCGCGATCACCAACGCGAGCAACTCCTTGGTGGCGGCGCTGAGCTCACCTTCGGCCATTGCGGCCTTGGACAGTTCGGCGTAACCCTTGAGGACGTCGGGTATGAGACCGCGCAGGTTCAGTGCGGGTTGACGCAGTTCCTCTCGTACCTCGGTCATGCTTTCCATAATCACCTCCGATGCTGAGCGTACCGGCTGAAGGTTCGTTCAGAGTCCAGCGTAGTTATAGCGTTTTATACTGAACTCATGAACGTCATCGATGAGCTCGTCGATCACAACCGCGCCTACGTGGCGCGCCACGGTCACCTGGTCCTGCCCACCGTGCCCCAACTGCACCTGGCGGTGCTCACGTGCATGGACTCGCGACTCGACCTCTTTGGAGCACTGGGTCTCAATCTCGGTGAAGCCCACCTCATACGAAACGCCGGCGGAATCGCCACCGACGACGCGGTACGTTCGCTGCTGCTCAGTCAGCGCCTACTCGCGACGCGTACGGTGATGGTGATCCACCACACTCGCTGCGGTCTCGAGTCGTTCGACGAAGATGAACTCCAGGGCGAGTTAGAGGCTGAATTGGGCGAGCGTCCTCCCTTTCGTCTCGGTGCGTACCGAGACGTGGACGCCGACGTGCGCGCGACCGTCGCCACCCTTCGAGCGAGCCCCTTCGTGATGGACACCGACATACGGGGCTTCGTCTTTGACGTCGACGACGGTGACCTACGCGAAGTCCTCAGCGATTAGGATCTTCTTGAAACCCTGACTGGTCTGCTCAAAACCCAGTCGGCGATAGAAGCGGTGAGCGTCGTCACGTACGTTTCGACTGGTCAACTGGACTCGGTAGCAGTTGCGCTCTCGAGCGAGTTGCTCGGCGGCGTCGATCAGGCGGGTCCCGATCCCGCGATCGCGGCGATCGGCGCGCACGTGAACGCTCTCGAGCTCACAACACCAGCGTCCGGTGTGCTGGAAATGTGGAAACACCATGACTTGGACCACGCCGATCACCTCGCCGTCGTCGGCGACCAGCACGTCACCGAATCGGCGCCGCGTCTCTTGGACGGCGCTCCAGTAGGCGTCCACATCCTCCACGCGCTCCGCATCGGGGGTGAGCGAACCTTCGCGAACCAGCTGGGCCGCCGCGGCGACATCCTCGATGGCAATCGGACGGACGACCAGCATGATCTAGTTACGCGGATCGATCGGGGTGAGCACCCCCACGCTTCGCTCGATCGCTTCTGCGGCGTCCAGACAGAGGTCCTCGCGGTACATGTCACCGATGATCTGGGCGCCGGTGGGCAGACCGTTCGCCACGCCCGTTGCTACGCACGCGGCCGGCAAGCCCAAGAGATTCGCGGGCAGTACGAAACGGATCATCTCGACGGCCTGAAAGGCCGACTCTCGATCGCGGATGTCGAAGCCGTGTTCGTACGGTGCTTGGGTCCACGTGGGACCGACGACCAGGGGGTATCGGGTCATGAACTCACGCCACGCACGGGCCACCCGGTAGCGACTCTGATTCATCTGTTCGATCGACGCCTGGGTGGGTGCGGGAAACTCGACCGCCGTGAGCTCTAAGAACCGTCGACCGCCTTCACCCATCACCGCCTCGAGCTCGGGCGCGATGAGGGCCATGCTCGTCGTCATGAGTTCGGCCCAGCCCAGATACACCTCAAAGAGCATCGGGGGCTCGATCTCCTCGACCTCGTAGCCGGCGTCTTGGAGCGCGCGCCCCGCGATGCGGACCCCCTCGGCCACGTTGGGATCGGTCTCGCCTCCACTGGGCGTGGGCACCAGCGCCACCCGCTTGACCCGCTGTGGACCGCGAAGTGGGACGTCCACGGACTGCGGGTCGCGGTGATAGGAACCCATGAGCGCTTCGAGTCCGACGCGAACGTCACCGACGTGGCGGGCCATGACGCCTTCGACGGCCATGACCTGGGAGTTGAAGGCCATCTCGTCCACGGCGCTCGGATTTCCCTGGGGAACGCGACCACGCGATGGCTTGATCGAGGCGATCCCGCAGGCGTAGGCGGGATTGCGCAGCGATCCACCGATGTCGTTACCCAGCCCAATGGGGCTCATGCCCGAAGCGATGGCCGCGGCCTCGCCGCCGGAGGATCCCCCAACCGTACGGCCCCGCTTCCACGGATTGTGCGTGATGCCGTAGAGCGAGGATTCGGTGTTCATCCGCAGGCCGAGATCGGGCATGTTGGTACGCGCGAGGGCCACCGCTCCGGCGCCGCGCATGCGCTCAACCGTTGGCGAGTCGGCGGTGGCCATCAGATCCTTCAGCGCCTCGCAGCCTTCGCTCGTGGCGTATCCCGCGACGTCGAGGTTCGTCTTGATGGTGAAGGGCACCCCGTGGAGCGATCCCAGTTCGCCGCCAGACCTCTGGTGCGCGTCAGCGGCGTCAGCCTCGCCGAGGACCTCGCTCGCGCGCACTTCAACGACGGCGTTGATCGATCCGTTGACCGACTCGATGCGATCGAGGTGTGATTGGACGACCTCGCGCGATGAGGTGCTTCCATCACGGATCATCGCGGCCAGCGCGGTCGCGGACTCCTGCCAAAGCTCTCTCGTCATATCGACTCCTGTCTCAACCTGAATCGAGGGTAGCCGCTGCGATGACGACGCTCGAGGAGCACTCCGGGCGCAACGTCACCTTCGAGTTGCGTTCACTTGCGAGCGACCAGCCGCCATCACCCTGTCCAAAAGACCGTCCCCGCGTCGTGCGAGGCGCCACGACTGCAACGCCGCAGTTTCCCGGGGCACTACTCATCCGGGGTCAATTGACCCAATCGGTAGTGGGTACGGCACAAGACCTGATAGTGGACGACACCTTCGCGCACGTCGCCGGTGAAGAACTGTGAACCGACGCGCGCGACGATCCCGTCGACGACGCGCGCGTTGCACCGCCCCTTTTTCCCACACCAACACGTAGAGGTGAGAGGTAGTTCATGCGCCCAATCAGCGATGGCGAAGAGCCGCGCGGAGCCGGGAAAGATGTTGAGCAGGAAGTCCGCCGACAACCCGAAGGCGTGGACGTCGACGTCGTGATCGTCGACCAGGCGAGCCAACGCATCAACCTGGTCCACGCTGGCGAACTGGGCTTCATCGATCACCAGAATCCTCGTTCCGGCGTCGATCAGCGCCTCGATGTTCTTGCTCAGGTCCGCACCCGGAGCGACCTCGTCGGCTTCGGCCTCGATGCCGATGCGGCTCGTCACCATGCCGTTGTCACTTCGATCGCCGAAGGTCCACAGCGTGACATCGCTGCGTCCTTGACGAAGTTGCCAGCACAACTGGAGGGCCAAGGTCGACTTGCCCGCGGCCATAGTCCCATAAGTAAAGGTCAGCTCTGCCATCGGCCCCTCGTGTGGATAAATCGAATCCCCACGATACCCCCGCACCAAGAAGTCAACGTGATCGATCCTTCGCCCACGGATCATCGAGACATCGGTAGATTGTGGGGATGGAATACCACGTGCGACCTATCGCGTACATCAGAAACGAACGTAGTGAGCCACTCGACGACAACTGGGCCGACGTCACCAGCACCGTTGAACTCGCCCAGGACGTCCCGAGCGAAGCCTTGATGGGCCTGAGCGCCTTCTCGCACGCCGAGATCGTCTTCTTCGCCGACTGGGCCGAAGAGGTCCCGCCCGGAGCGTGGCACCGCCATCCGCGCGGCAACGAACAGTGGCCCGACGTGGGGGTATTCGCCCAGCGCAACAAGGATCGTCCGAACCGGATCCTGCTGACGAGCGTGGCCATCGATGCAATTGGCGAGCGATCGTTCACCGTGCGCGGTCTCGACGGAATCGACGGGACCCCGGTGCTCGACATCAAGCCGGTGTTTCGATGGAGCGTGCCGAGCGGAGAGCTTCGCGTGGCACCTTGGAGCGAAGAACTCGCAGAGGGTTACTTCTAGTTCTCGGCGATGAAGCGATTGAGCACCGCGGCCAATTGGGGACCCTGCTCTTCTTGTAGGAAGTGACCGGCTCCCTCGATGGTCACGTGCGCTTGCCCCTTGGTGCCCGGGATCACCTCCAAGAACTTTCGGTCACCTCCCCTCGTGATCGGATCGCCGTCGGAGAAACAGCAGAGGAACGGTTTTCTCCACGTCGCGAGCACCGCCCACGCCGCGACGTTGGCGTCGTGCGCGGGGTCCTCACGCGATGTGGGCACGAGCTTGGGATACTGGCGCGCACCTTCCTTGTAGGACTCGTCGGGGAACGGCGCGTCATAGGCCGCGACGACATCGTCACCGAGGCGCTTCGTGCAGCCTCCCGAAACGATCGCGCCAATGGGCAAGGTCTCGGCCTTCTGACTGAATTCCTGCCAATTGCGAAAGGCGTCGCTGATCCGCTCGTCTCCGGTAGGCAGGCCACCGTTGCCGATCGCCACGCGAGCGAAGCGCTCTGGGTGCTCACCCACCAAGCGAAGCCCGACCAGGCTCCCCCAGTCTTGGGCAAAGAGGGTGATCCCACGCAACTCGAGGTCGTCGAAGAGGAGTTCCCTCATCCATTCGACCTGGCGCGCGAAGGTGTACTGCTCTCGATCAGATGGTTTGTCGGAACGTCCGAATCCGATCATGTCCGGCACGATGACTCGATGTCCAGCGCTCGTGAGTCCTCGAACCATGAATCGATAGAGGAATGACCACGTGGGCTCGCCGTGCAAGAGCACGACCACCTCGGAGTCACCGGGACCCTCGTCGAGGTAGGCCATGCGTAGCGGCGCATCGCCGGTGGGATCGGCCACCTCCCCATAGTGCGCCACGAAGTCGAAGTCCGGAAGGCCCTCGAAACGATGATCGGGTGTTCTCAGTCTCTCCATGATCTCTCCTACTGACGGGCCATACCCTCGCGCTGTGCGACAACTTGCTCATCGGCGCCGCGCGTCGAAACCAATTGAATGTCCACGCGCACTAATCGACCAGCGAACTCATTCTCTCCGGTGTAGGCGTTAGAGACCGGAGAACCACAGTCTCGTCCGAAGCTCATCGGCGTTGTAGCGAAGGTCCGCATCAGGAATGGAACGTGCATCGAGCCTGAAGGTTGAGCGTCGATCATGAGCGTCACGTCGGCGTCGTTGCCCCCTCGTCGAAACTCGAGCCCGACTTCGCTCAGTCCGGTCGGCACCTGGTCGGTGGAGCGAACCACGTGGTGTTCGCCAAAGATGTTGTAGTCAACGACGAGCAACTCGTCTTGAATGAAGATACTGATCCCCGCGTTCTCGGTACCCGACGCCATGATGACCCCACCTGCGCCTAGCGGGCGTTCGATCTGCGCCTTCAGGTCCCAACTACGCCCGCCGATCCCCGCAGCCGCCTGTGGTGGGACGGGACTGAGCGGCGGTAGGTAGGTGTAGTGGCGACTTCGCGGATGCGGCGACGAATCACGGAACCGAGCGCCGAAGAGTTCGATACCTCGATCGTCCAGGGGCAGGGCACCGAACTCCTGCGCCTCGCGCCACCAGAGGTCGATCAATTCCGCGAGCTTCTCGGGCATCGTCCCGGCCAGATTTCTACACTCGGACTGATCTTCGCCAACGTGATAGAGCTCCCAGTCGTCGTCGTCAAAGCAGACACCGCGTTGGTGGCGAGTCACCGCCTTCCAGCCCTCGTGATAGATCGCCCGGTGTCCGCTCATCTCGAAATACTGCGTGGTGCGGGTGCCTTCGACGTCGTTGCTTGCGAAGCTGTACGCGATCGACGAACCAGCGAGGGGTATCTGCTCAAGACCTCGATAGACCTGGGGCATTTCGACTCCAGCAACGCCCAATACCGTCGCCGCGATGTCGGTGACGTAGTGGAACTGATGGCGAAGTCCTCCGTGGTCGCTGATCGCGCGGGGCCAGTGGGCGATGAGGGGCACGTGGACACCGCCCTCGTGAGTGTTTTGCTTGTACCACTTGAATGGAGTGTTACCGGCCTGGGCCCACCCCCACGGGTAGTTGGAGTGACTGCTCGGCCCACCGATCTCCTCGAGTCGCTTCACCGCTTCGTCAGGACTTTCCGGGATGAAGTTGAAGTACTTCATCTCGTGCAAGACACCAAACGGTCCACCCTCCTGACTCGCTCCGTTGTCACTCATCAGCAGGATCAGGGTGTTATCAATCTCCCCGATGGACGTGAGACCGCGCACCAATCGACCGATCTGTTCGTCGGTGTGTTCCAAAAAGGCCGCGAACGCCTCTTGCAGACGTGCGGCCAGACGTCGCTCATTATCACTCAGGCTGTCCCAGGGCTCCACCCCGTCGTTGCGCGGAGCCAACTGCGTGTGCTCGCCGATCACCCCCATCTGCTTTTGGCGAGCGAACCAGCGAGCGCGAGCGGCGTCCCAACCATCGTCGTATCGGCCCCGGTGACGCGCCAAGTACGGCGCCGGCGCCTGATGCGGGGCGTGCGTAGCCCCGAAGGCGAGGTAGGTGAAGAACGGACGGTCCGGACGGACCGACTTCGAATCGTGGATGAAGCCCAGCGCGTGCTCGACGAGGTCTTCGCTGAGGTGATAGCCGTCTTGAGCGCTTCTGGGTTGTTCGATTCGGTGATTGTCATAGATGAGGTCAGGTGCGAACTGGTCGGTCTCACCATCCAAGAAACCGTAGAAGCGGTCGAAACCCCGCTGCAGTGGCCACTGATCGAAGGGGCCGGCCGAAGACGAGTCTTCCATCGACACGAGGTGCCACTTGCCGACACCAAACGTGGTGTATCCGCCCTCCCTCAGCACCTCGGCCATCGTCGCGGCGTGGTTCGTCACGTGCCCGCGCATGTTCGGAAATCCAGAGTTCCAGTTGGAGAGGCCGCGCATGCCGACGCTGTGGTGATTGCGCCCCGTGAGCAGGGCCGCTCGGGTAGGCGAACACAGTGGGGTCACGTGGAAGTTCGTGTAGCGAAGGCCCCCCTGGGCTAGCGCATCGATGTTGGGCGTGGTGAGATCCGAACCGAAACAGCCAAAATGCGAGAAACCGAGGTCGTCAATCAAGATCACCACGACGTTGGGCGAATCGGGGGCTGGGCGGGCCGGCGTCGGCCACCACGCAGTGGAGTCGTCGAGCGTGCGACCGATCACCCCTTCAAATGGCTCGTACTGCTCCACTCAATCCCCCCCAGACGCCTCGTACGCTGCTTGGTCACCCAAAGAGCGGTCCGCCTATGCCACGAGCCGGTCGATGACCGAACGCGCCGGACAGTTGGCGGGTCCCGCGAGACTAATCGCAATCGATGCCGCCGCGTTGGCCCGCCTCGCAGCCTCGATGGCGTCAGATCCGCGCGCCAGTTCCGCGATGAAGACACCGTTGTGGGTGTCTCCCGCGCCGTTGGTGTCGATCACCGTCGTCGCATAGCTCGCCACCGCCGTCGTCCTCGTGGACTGCGACACCGTGCAACCAGTTGCGCCATGGCGCACGACACTCTGGCCACCTCGGACCAACCCCGCCAGCGACTCGGCCAACTGCGACGGCGACTCACCCGAAACCAAGTGGCGCGCCTCAACCTCGTTGCAGAGCAGCCAGTCCGCGCGCGCCAACGCGCGACCCAGCAACGGCTCGGCAATGTCGTACACCCGATTGCTCGGATCGAAGTTCACGACGACGCCTTGGCCCAGCGTGTCGAGCCAGTCGAGCACGGCCTCGCCCAAGGTGGGGTACATCACGTTGTAGCCCGAGACCAACACGTAGTCCCCATCGCGTACGTCGAGCCGGTGAAGGTCGTCGCCACGGAGCCGGGCCTCTGAACCCCTGGTGGTGATGAACGTTCGTTCACCCGCATCGTCAACGACGACCACGCAGAATCCGGCGTCGATCGTATCGTCGGGTTGGACGGGCGTGGCGATCCCTTCATCGGCGAGGGAGCGGCGCGCGACGTCGGAGAACGGTCCCGTTCCCAGTCGGCCCGCGTAGACCACCGACATTCCCTGGCGAGTCGCCGAACTCATGGCGTTGAAGCCGCCACCGGTAGTGATGAGACCACGATGTGCGAGAACGTCCGACCCGCGAGTGGGCACCTCGTTGACCATGACCACGATGTCCATCATGACGGTGTCAAGACAGAACAATCGTGATCGATGACTCATCGCCTACACCCTAGTGAGGGCGTCGTCGAAGCACGGATCAAGTCGACGCGCCAAATGCTCGGCCCGGTTGGCGTCGAGTGGTCGAGGTCACGTCATCGGAGAACTGCGAAACGCTTCGTCGCGCGGTGGCGGGGGTGGACGCTCCTAGACTGAGTGTTGAAACGAACGGGGAGAAGGCATGCGCATCGGTGTTCTGACTGCCGGCGGAGATGCCCCCGGCCTCAACGCTGCCATCCGGGCCATTGGCGAGATGGCCATTCGAGACGGGCACGAAGTCATCGGTGTGGCCAACGGATGGGCTGGATTAGCTGCTGAATACGCGGGGTTCGCCCTCAGTGGCGAAAGTCTGCGCGGGGTGATCGGTCAAGGCGGAACCCTGCTCGGCACGGCTCGTTTCAACCTCGACAAGCCTGCCGGGGGACGCGAGCGAGTCCTCCAAGCGATGGACGAACACCTCGACGCCCTCGTCGCCATCGGTGGTGACGGTACCCAGCGAATCTCGAACTGGCTCGCCGAGCGAGGTGCCCCGGTCGTGGGCGTGCCAAAGACCTTGGACAACGACTTGATGGGTACCGACTACTGCATTGGCTTCGACACCGCGATCAGCATCGTGACCGAGTCCCTCGACCGCCTCTACACCACGGCGGCATCGCACCACCGTGTGATGGTCGTCGAGACCATGGGACGCGCGACGGGGTGGGTGGCCGCGCTCGGTGGACTGGCTGGCGGCGCCGACATGATTGTGATACCAGAGTTCCCGGTGACGATGGAGGAAATCGTCACTCATCTCGAACGCCGACGCAAGGCGGGGCTCGCCTTTTCCATCGTGGTCGTCGCCGAGGGCGTCAACCTCGCCACGCTCGGTGGGGTCGAAGCGGGTGATCTGTCCAGCGAGGGAGTCGGTGGCGTGCGACTCGCTACACGAGGCGTCGGACAGTTCGTCGCGTCGCAGATCGAGAGCCGCGGCAACTTCGAAGTGCGCACCACCGTGCTCGGTCACCTCCAACGAGGGGGTAGTCCTACCGCGCATGATCGAATCTGGGCAACGCGTGTGGGAGCCGGAGCCTACGAGGCCGTCGTCGCTGGCAAGTTCGGGATGATTCCCGTGGTACGCGGCGACGAAGTGGTCCTGGCTCCGCTCGCCACGGTCGCCGAGGGCCAGCGCAAGGTTCCGCGCGAGATCTTCGACCTCTGTGCTCTCTTCTTTTGAGCAGGGACTAGAAGCGTAACGCCGTGATCTCGCTGGCTCGGCGTTCACCGGGCTCGCCGTCGGTCTATCGCGAGCCGGGTTTAGAGTTGGCGGTATCGAACGAAGGAGGACCCGGTGCTGATCGTCACCACGAATGACGTTGCCGGCAGGCGAATCACGAAGGTGATCGGTGAGGTGAACGGACTGACGGTACGTACGCGCAATGTGGGTGCCCAACTCGGCGCGTCACTCAAGGCCCTCGGTGGGGGCGAGTTGCGAGGTCTCACCAAGCAGATGGAAGAGGCCCGCCACGAGGCGCTCGAGCGCCTGGGCGAAGCGGCGAGCTCCCTGGGGGCGAACGCCGTGGTGGCGATGCGCTACGACTCGAATGAGCTCGGTGGGACGTTCCAGGAGATACTCGCCTACGGAACTGCCGTCGTCATCGACGAAGTGGTTTGATCGGCGATGGTGATGTGAGCAACCACTCCCTCGCGGATCACCACGGATGATCCCCGTACTCAGCGTCGCGCAGATGCGCGCCGCCGACGCCAGGGCCGTCAGCGTGCGCGGGAGTGACGCACTCGTTGAACTGGCGGGCTACGCGCTCGGGCGCGAAGCACAGCGGTTACTCGGAACTTGTTACGGAAAGCGCGTCGTGGTCATCGTCGGTCCCGGTCTCAACGGAGCCGACGGACGAGTCGCCGCGAGGTGGCTCAAGGGTCGCGGTTCACAGGTCCGGATCGTCGAGGTCGCCAATCAGCCCCGCGCCATCGAGCAGTGCGACCTGGTGGTCGACGCGGCCTTCGGCCTGGGGTGTTCGAGGCCGTATTCGCCGCCGAGTCTCAGCGCGGGTACCCGGGTGCTCGCCGCCGACCTGCCATCAGGCGTCGACTCCGACACCGGAGCCCTGCTCGGCAGTCCGCTTCGCGCCGACGTCACACTCGCTCTTGGAGCGTTCAAGTACGCGCACCTCATCGGCCCATCGGCGCCGTTCTGCGGCGAAGTGCGCTTTGCGGGACTGGGCATCGTCGAACAGGCCGAAGACGGCGTCGTCGAAGACGACGATCTCGCCTCGCTGATCCAACGAGCCCCCGGCGACCACAAGTGGGTCCACGCGGTCTCGGTCTTCGCCGGGTCGCCACCGATGCCCGGGGCGGCGGAGCTGGTCGCGCGCGGCGCCCTGGCTGGCGGTGCGTCAATGATCCGCCTCGCCACCCGCGGTGACGCCTCGAATCTCGCGAACCTTCCGCCCGAAGTCGTGCGCAGCTCGGACAAATCAGTCGACCGGCGCAGTCGCGTGGTCGTCGCCGGTCCGGGACTCGGTCAGGACGTGGCTTCATGGCTGGCCAAGCGATTGGTTGACGTACGTGTTCCGGTGGTCCTCGACGCCGATGGCCTCGACACCAATCTCCTCGACGAAGTGCCCCTGGCCGGTCGTCGTTGGCTGCTCACTCCTCACGAAGGGGAGTTCGCTCGCCTGAGCAAGGGTGCCGATATCACGAATCGCGTCGGTGCGGTTCGCGCATTCGCAGCGCAGAGCCAATGCGTGGTGCTCTTGAAGGGCCCGATCACCATCGTCGCCGATCCACTCGGACGGGTCCGCTTCGTGCGCTCGGGAACCGCGGCGCTCGCCACCGCCGGAACGGGTGACGTCCTGTCGGGCCTGATTGGAGCGACCATCGCGCGTGGACACGAGGTCTTCGAGGCGGCGGCGATGGCCGCGCACCTGCACGGTCGCGCCGGTGAGCGCCTGGACGTGTACGCCCCGGCTTCGGCCCTTCCTCGCGCCATCAGCGAGATTCTCGACGAGATCTCGATGAACGAGGAGTACGTTGGACGTGGAGGTAGTCATGCAGATTTCAACGCGCGCGCCAGGGGACCACGACGGGGTAGGTCGCGGACTTCTCGCCCCGATGACGATGGGTACTCCGCCTGAAGACGTCGATTTAGCCGATCCCCGCCGACGCGAACTACGCGAGTGGATCGTCGATCACCCGAACCCATCGGGAAAGGAACTGGCCGAAGCCGGACTCGTCGCCCCACACTGGCCACCGCCCTGGGGGCGCGGAGCCGACGTCGACTATCAACTCCTCATTGACGACGAATTGAGTCGGGCGAACATTCAACGACCGGTCAATCCGATCGGCATCGGTTGGGCCGGGCCGACGATCCTCTACGCCGGCAGCGCTGAGCAGAAGAGCCGTTGGCTCCCCGCCATATTGAGCGGCGAAGAGTTCTGGTGCCAACTCTTCAGCGAACCCGACGCCGGCAGTGACCTCGCGTCGCTCAAGACCAGTGCTCGTCGTGACGGCGACGAATGGATCATCACCGGTCAAAAGATCTGGACCAGCTACGCCCACATCGCCACGTGGGGAATTCTGCTCGCCAGGACCTCCAATGAAGGCTCGCCACAGAAGGGCGTCAGTTATTTCGTCTGTCCCATGCAAGCCAGTGGCATCACCATTCGGCCCCTCGTCGACATGACCGGTGACCACGCCTTCAACGAGGTGTTCCTCGACGAGGTTCGAATCCCGGCGGATCACCTCGTGGGCCAGGTGAACGACGGGTGGCGACTGGCCAAGGTGACCCTCGGCAACGAGCGGGTATCGCTTTCTGGTGAAGGTGTCCTCTGGGGACGCGGTCCCACTGCCCAGGACCTGGTCGACGTGGTTCGTGATCGATCCATTACGCACAACGCTCTAGAGCGCGACGCGCTCGTCAAGGCCTGGTCCCACGGCGAGATCTTGCGGCTGTTGCGCCTGCGACTCGTTTCGGCGGCGCGCTCGGGAAGCGAGCCCGGCGCCGAAGCCAGCGTTCGCAAGGCCCTCGCCGACGACCACGGTCAAGAGGTCATGAACCTGGCCCAAGATCTTGCGCATAGTGCCGGCATGCTCGAGGACCGCGGGCCCGGAGGCATGGACGCAGAAGAGGGCAAGTCCTGGCACTTCGGCTTCCTCTACGCACAGGCCCTGACCATCGGTGGTGGGACCTCGGCAGTGCAGCGCAACATCATCGCAGAACGAGTACTCGGCCTACCACGCGAACCGGCCGGCTGAGCGCCCGGCGAGGACCGTCTGGTTGATCAGGGAGATCGATTATTAGGCCATCTTTATCAAAGCCATCAGTTGGGTTCTGATTGTATTGGTAGCGTTTCTAGTGCTCGCGAAGAGACGCCCCACCCCACCCGTGACCACGAGATAGAGATTCAACATGGCCCGACGAACGCCCCTGCACGCGCGCACCAGCGACGCCAGCCTCACCGGTGGCGTCGAGGGTAACGCCCGCCTGACGAGCTCGGTTGCCGCGGTCCTCTTCCTCCTGCTCTTCGCCGAAGGCGTCACGATCTTGCAGATCGGTGGCTTGATCAGCACCCACGTCTTCATCGGCGTGCTCTTGTTGCCGCCTCTGCTCTTGAAGATCGGCTCGACGTCGTGGCGCTTCGTGCGTTACTACACGGGCAATCCGGCCTATCTGCGAAAGGGGCCACCGGCACCGCTGTTGCGCCTCTTTGGCCCGTTGATCGTCGTACTCTCGCTCGCGGTCATGGCGTCAGGTGTCGCACTCGTCATTGGTGCGCCACCTTCCTGGCGCACCCAACTGCTCGGCATCCACAAGGTCACCTTCGTCCTGTGGTTCCTCGTGACGGCCGTGCACGTCCTGGGCCACCTCCCCGAGACGCTCAAGCTCGCCCCGCGCGACTGGGTTCGCCCGACCCGTCGTCAGGTTCAGGGCGCTTCCGTGCGCCAGTGGCTCTTGGTAGCGGGCCTCGCAATCGGACTGATCTGCGCCGTGTGGATCACGCCTTACGCAGTCGGCTGGCGAACTGCATTTACCCACTGATCTTCGCG
>JABEUR010000020.1 GCA_013044405.1 Acidimicrobiaceae bacterium
CTAGCCCATGGGTAGTAGGCGCGCGGTCGAAGATGCGTTGTATCCAAAGGGCGGTCTCGTGCGTCTATGTAGTTGAAAGCCCCTATCAAGGAGACGACATGAAGAATACCGTAGGAAGCACCGACCGTATCATTCGAGGAGTACTGGCTCTTGGACTGTTGATCGCCGCGCTCGTCGCTGGCATCTCGAGTGGATGGGGAATCGTCTTGATTATCCTCGCCGCCGTCATGGCCGTGACCGGTTCGAGCGGCTACTGCCCGATCTACAGTGCGACGGGCATCGATACTCTGGGCCAGCGCCACGACACGGCTGAACAGCGCCACGACGCTCACAGCCACTGATCGGACATTCGAGTCGGACTCGAGGTGATGGTGAGTCCTCGCCGATTGGTTAGGTTGCGAGTATGACCCAATCAGGATTCGACCAGTCGGGCGCTACGCGGGCCAAGGACTTCGCCACCCTCGTGGCCGACCAGATCCCCGACCTCTACCGATATGCCAGGTGGGTGGTCGGGGATGCGACTGAGGCCGAGGACGTGGTCGGCGAGACCGTGGTGCGCGCCCTCGAGCGCTCCGAGCAGTTTCGCAGCGAAGCGAGCCTTCGGACCTGGCTCCACCAGATCCTGCACAATCTGGCGATTGACCGCTCACGCCACTCCAGTCACGAGGTCGTGGTCAGCGAGATCGAAGAGCGCTGGGGCGACGAGCGCTTCAGCGTGGACGCTGCGATCGTGCTCGAACGAGCTGAGACTCGGGCCGAGCTGGAAGACGCCCTCCTCCACGTACCCTTCCACTACCGCAGCGTGGTCGTGCTGCACGACGCGCAGGACTGGAAGATTGACGAGGTCGCCAAACTTTTGGAGATCGGACATTCAGCGGCGAAACAGCGCCTTCGCCGGGGTCGCATGATGCTGGTCGAGGCGCTAGCCCATGGAGAGGATCGTCGTATGGCCAATGAGGGAGTGGTACTCACGTGCAGCGAGGCTCGCGCCCGGGTATCTGATTACATCGACGACGAGCTTGATGCACGCGACCGGGTAGCGCTGGAGAGCCATTTGGCGAGTTGCGTGACCTGCCCGCCGCTCTACAGCGCGTTGGTGGGTGTCAAGGGCTCGCTCGGAGAGTTCCACGACTCCAACAGTGTCATCGCGCCGGATCTGTTGCGTCGCGTCCGCCAACGCATTGATGACGTTCACGCCGGAAGAAAGGCCCTTGACAACTGAACAGTTCCGATATATCGTTATAGTACGTGCAATGTCAGCACGAACTATTCATGGAGAATCGAAATGTTCAATGAAGACAACAACAATGCTGGCCCAGGCTTTAATCGACGTGCCCAGCGACGTCGAGGTGGCCCGGGCCACGGACACGACCACGGTGGTCCTGGCAGCCACTTTCGAGGTGGTTCGGGCCGGAGAGAAGGACGACGTCAGCGCGGCGACGTTCGCGCAGCCGTTCTCGTACTGCTCGAGGAGCAAGCGCGAAACGGCTATCAACTGATCCAGGAGTTGACGGAGCGCTCCAATGAGGCCTGGCGACCCAGTCCTGGTTCGATCTACCCCGTACTCCAGCAGTTGGAAGACGAGGGGTTGGTCGAGGCGAGCGCGATTGGAACTGGCAGGACCTACGGCCTGACCGAAACGGGCCGATCATTGGTCGGCGAACAGCGCGAGCAACTCGGCAAGCCCTGGGAGAGCGCGGAGTTCGGAGCCAACGTGCCGGCTCGCCATCTCATGGGGTCGGTTCGCGAAGTGATCATGGCGGCGCGCCAAGTGGTGAACGTCGGCTCGCCGGCGCAGGTGGCCAGGGCCACCGCAGTCCTGAGCGAGGCCCGTCGAACGCTGTACGGCATCCTCGCCGAAGGCGACGAGGAGTAGGGCGTGCATTGTTCGTCGTCATCTGACCGATTTCGAGTCGGGTGATGACGAACGGCCCGTGTACCGGGCGAATGGTCAGTCCAGTCATTTCGGAGCGGATCAGGTACCTCGCCGTTCGCGTTTAGCTTGGAACATGACTTGATCCGCTCGGCGAAAGAGTTCACTCGACGACTCGATCCGGTCCCAGGTAGCAGCGCCCATCGAGCACGACAGGTCGGCGGGCAGGTTGTACTGGAGGCGCTCGAGCACCTCGGTGATCTCACGGGCGTCCGAACCTGGTGCGAGCAGTCCGAATTCGTCGCCGCCCAGTCGAGCTACGACGTCTGCACCGCCGCGCACCACCTCTCGCCATCGATCCGATACGTCACGCAGTAATCGGTCACCAGCAGCGTGGCCCTGTTCGTCATTGACGGACTTGAAGTTGTCGATGTCGATACTGACGACCGAGATCGCCGCTCCACTGCGCTTGGCCCGTTCGAGTTCAGCTTCGAAACGCTCATCCCACGAGAGCCGGTTGGGCAGGCCCGTCAAGTGGTCTTCATGGCTGTTTCGTCGAAGCGTGGAGACCAGCGCGTAGACCACGGCCGCCAAGACGCTAGCCGTGACGAAGATCGTGACCCACGAGACGATGACGTCTCGAAGATCGAACCGGCTGTTGGTCAACACCACGAGGTAGGCGATTTGAGCGGCACCGACCTGGATGACGATGGCCCGCGGGGTGAAGTAGAGCGCGGCGTAGACCGCCACCCAGATATAGAGCACCGCGAGGTTGGCGTGCACGTTCGGACCGATGGCTGCGGCCACGCTCACCAGAAGCCACCCGGCGCTGAAGAGGATCTGGGCCGCGAGCGTCGTGATGTGGCGGCGAAAAATCACGCGCGCGATTGATCCGAGCAGGAGACAGCCGACCAGGATCATGATGATGTTGCGGTCGCGAGCAGCGAGGTGCCCGTCAGGAAGGAGCCCGAGTCCCGCCCCGGCACCGGCGAGGTAGAACAGGATTGCGGTCCTGTTCTCGTCGAGGACGAATGCCTCGAGGCGATTGCGTTGTTGCGTCCCCATGGGCCTCCGACATGCGCCAGCGACTCATTCGCTACCTCTGAGCCTAGGTTCAATTCCTCGATGCAATATTGTCGTGTTCGTTCCGAGCTTCATCGCCTCTGGCGATACGATGCGCAGGGGACTCGTGGAACAGGTGAAGACCGATGCAGGCTTTTCAGGACTACTACCCCGAGCATCTCGCCCACTGCTACGGATGTGGACGGCTCAATCTCCACGGACATCGCATCAAGACCTACTGGGACGGTGAGGAGAGTCTGACCCGCTTCGTTCCTGAGCCGTTCCATACCGCGGTCCCTGGAATCGTCTACGGCGGCCTGCTCGCGTCGCTGATCGACTGTCACAGCACCGGTACGGCCGCGGCTGCGATGTATCGCCACGAGCAGCGCGAGATGGACAGCGAGCCGGCGTTCCGGTTCGTGACGGGATCGCTCCAGGTCAGTTACCTCAAACCCACGCCGCTCGGTCCGCAGTTGGAGATCCGCGGCCGTGTGGGCGAGATCAAGGGGAGAAGGGTGACCATACTGTCGAGTGTGCTCGTCAACGGCGAAGAGTGCGTTGGCGCGCAGGTGGTGGCAGTTCAGATGCCCGAGAGCTTTAACCGTTAGTTCACCGATCAGGTTCCAACGAGAGCCGATTCCAGTTGGGAGATGACCGCCTGGGCGGCGCAGAACTCCGTCGTGGTCGTTTCGGGTGGTGCCCGCTCGGCGTCGTACGAACAGAGCTACGTCGATGCGATGGTCACGGGCTCAGCCTGGCGTCTCCTCACACCACGTCGATGACTGCTCCCACAGCGATTCGGCCGGCGCGGCATCGTTGGCCTCGTCGCTCGCGCGCGCGACCTTGCGTCGAAAGTAGTACTCGCCGGACGTCCAATCCTCGCCTGGCGAGCCCGTGGCGAGCCAGACCATGGTGTCGGCCCCTCGCGCCGAGCTGATCAACGCCAGTCTGCGAAGAGGCGTGTGGTACACGTAGCGCATCAGGCTGTTGGTCTCGCTGGCGAAGTTGGTGGCCACGGTGCCCGGATGGAATGCGGCGGCGGATATACCGTGACGATGGTATCGACGATGGAGCTCTTTGGTGAAGAGTATGTTCTCCAGCTTGGCGTTGCCGTAGGCGATCTTCGACGAGTAGCGGTTGGCAAGTTCCAGGTCGTCGACGTCGAACTTGCTAAAGAGTCGGTGGGCCACGCTCGAGGTGTTGATGACGCTGGCCCGGCTCTGGGTCAACAGGTCGAGCAACGACGTCGTCAGCAGAAACGGGGCCAGGTGATTGACCTGCATCGTCTTTTCGTGGTTGTCCACGGTAAGTTCTCGACCGGCGAAGATCGCCCCGGCGTTGTTCACCAGGACGTCGATGCGCGACAGGTCGCGTCTCAGGTCTTGGGCCAGCACGCGCACCTCATCGAGTCGAGAGAAGTCCGTCACGTAGTACCTTGCACCCAATAGATCGGCCACGGCCCTGGTCTTGGCGGGCGATCGCCCGACGATGACGACGTCGGCCCCCGTGCGGGCCAGCGCGCGCGCACCTTGGGCCCCGATGCCATCGCTCGCACCGGTGATGACGATGGTCCGCTCGCTCACCGGCGCCAACCAACTCTCACGGCCCACGTCATTGGATCGCCAACCATGCGCGATTCGCTCAGCGGTTGCGACGTGTCAGCGCTCATCGCCGCGCCGTCTGAATGGGTTCGTTCTCATGAGCGCGATCGATACTGCGGCCCAGAGGGCCGTGGCGACGACCCAGATCGCGACCTTGACCCAAGGGTGGAGGCCGCCGACGTCGAACCCGTGGTTCTGCGTCGTGAATGTTGCCGAGCCGTAGGGCAGATGACTACCCCAAGTCACCATCCAAGAACTCACAATGAACAGGAGTGCACCGAGACCGATCACGATGATGATCCGTTGACTTCGGTTAATACGACTGGCGGGCATTGGGGGAGTCTGGCACACGATGACTCGGCGCGTCTCGTCGATGCGTGGTCAGTCCCGAAGCGAGCTTTGCGCTGCTGGCCCGCACAGGTCGCCCAGTCCTAGACATCGGGGCTTCGGCCCGGCGTGGACATTGCCGTAACGGTGATTGGTGATGGCGACACTCTGCTCGAGCAGCCAACGAGGCATCTCGACGTCGCCGCGCTGAGCAACGCAGCGCCGATCGACGCTCACGCCGTTTTGGAGCACCTCGGTGACGGGTGGCTCTTCGCGGCTCAACCATCGAACGCGTCCGAACTTGCCACTTCGAGCGGCGAACTCCTCCACCGACTCGACCACCAAAGAAGGAAGTCGTACGTCCAAGGCCGACGCGCTGAACTCAATGGCGATCTCGGTGCAGTGAGCGATGAAGTTGATGAACGTGATCGCGGACTGTGAAACTTCGGCGTCGACGCGTACCCCGATCGCCAGGAGATGTCGGCGATAGCGCACGTAGTTGCGCTCGACGGTCAGTTTGCTCTCGTCGAGTGCGAGACTTCCGCACTGGCTCCACCAGTCGCTTGCACGTTGCTCGGCAGCGAATACGTCGGTGACGGGGTTCCACTCGCGCAGACCATTCACGTAGTTCGCACCACCGGCCTTGGCCGTGGGCCCAACGCTGCTGCGCTTCCATCCGCCGAAGGGTTGGCGAGCAACGACCGCACCGGTGACGCCTCGATTCACGTAGAGGTTTCCGGCCTCGACGTTCTCAATCCACAGTTCGCACTCAGCGTCACTCAGCGACTGGACCCCCGCAGTGAGAGCGAATGAGGTCTGGTTCTGCCAACGAATGGCGGTCTCGAAGTCGGGTGCGACCATCACCGCAAGAACGGGACCGAACCACTCATTGAGGTGGCTCCAAGAACCGGGTTGCACCCCGATCTTCACGCCGGGACGCCACTGGAGTGTCTCGACGTCGAGTGGAATCGGTTCGACGAGCCACGACTCGCCGGGATCGAGGTGGCTCAAGGCGCGCTCGAGGACACTCTCGGCGCGGCGGATGATCGGGCCGACCGACGTGGCCAGTTGCCAACTCGGCCCCACCGAAAGGCTGGTCACCGCGTCGCTCAGTTGGGCGAGGAACGCAGGGTCGTCGTAGAGGTCTTGCACGACGATCGCGAGGCTCGCCGCGCTGCACTTTTGACCGGCGTTGGAGAAGGCGGAGTGGACGATGTCCTTGACGGCGGCGTCG
Organism: Acidimicrobiaceae bacterium; assembly: GCA_013044405.1. Classification (GTDB taxonomy): domain Bacteria; phylum Actinomycetota; class Acidimicrobiia; order Acidimicrobiales; family RAAP-2; genus RAAP-2. The sequence goes on from JABEUR010000020.1 coordinate 6,098, forward strand.
ATGTCGGCGCACGAGCTGACGAGGATCGCATTCTTGCCGCTCGTCTCGGCGAGGAGATTGATGTCGCGACGCCAGCCGGTGAACAGGGCGGCGGTGTCGAACGAACCGGTGAGCACGACCGCGTCGACATCACGGTGGGTGACGAGGTGTTTTCCGCACTCGTCGTCTCGAGTCGGGACGAACTGCAACACTTCGCGGGTAACGCCTCCGTCCCAGAGTTGTTGGACCAGTTCCCACGCCGTGGCCACCGCTTCGGGTGCTGGCTTGAGCACCACCGTATTGCCAGCCGCCAACGCCGCACATACTCCACCGGCCACGATGGCGTAGGGGAAGTTCCACGGGGGCACCACCAGGACCACACCCAGTGGCGATGAAGCGCTGAAGTCGATCGCCGAATGGGCGTAGTAGCGCGCGAAGTCGACGCCCTCACTCACTTCGGGGTCCCCCTCCTCGAAAGTCTTTCCGGCGTCACGGGCCATGACCGCGAGCGTTCGAGCACGGTGATCTTCCATGACGTCGGCGCACGTCAGCATCACCAGACGACGTTGCTCGTTCGAGAGGGCCGACCAACCCACCAGGGCCGCGCGCGCAACCCGCAGCGCTTCGTCGATCTGTGATCGGTCGGCGACGCCGTAGCGATACCACTCCTGACCATCGCAGCTGGGGTCGCGTCCCGCCTCGGTGTCGACAGTGATGATCTCGTGGCCGCCGATCACCAGGGGGATCTGGGACGCCACCTCCGTACGCACCTCCTTGAGCGCGCGTACGAACTGTTCTCGTACCTGGGGATCGGTCGGATCGCTATTGGCGCAGTTGGCGAAGCGAGTGGGGTCCGCGCCGTCGCTTGGGCGATGGCGAAGCGACGTGGTGAAGACCGAGTGACGCTCGCGAATCGAATTGAGGAAGCGATTGCGCTGCTCGGCGAACTTGCCTTCATCGGTGGCGATCTCGAAAGCCGCGCGTAGGTAGTTCTCTGGCGAGGTGTTCTCATCGAGGCGTCGAACCAGGTACGCCACCGCCGAAGCGAAGTCGTTCGAGCTCGTCACCGGGGCGTAGAGCAGCACCGGGTGTCCCGAACGGGTGAGCGCGAGGGCCTCGGCGTTGGCCATTCCCTCGAGCATCTCGACGTCGAGCTGGTCGAGCACGCCGCGCGCGCGGGCCACTTCGATCGCCCAGTTGACGTGGAAGAGGTTGTGGCTGGCTACGCCGATCCGCAGCGCGCTGGCGTGTTCGGGTCGCAGCGCCGAATCGATGAGGCGCGCGTAACTCGCGTCGACGTCGTACTTGTTGCGATAGGGCGCACTGCTCCAGCCGTGAAGTTCGGCCTCGGCCCTCTCCATGGCGAGGTTCGCCCCTTTCACCAACCTGATCTTGATCGTTCCTCCGGTACGTTCGAAGCGCGACTGCGCCCAATCGATGAGACCGGCCAGGACGTCGTGCGATTCGGGTAAATACGCTTGAAGCACGATGCCCGCTGAGAGTTGGGCGAACTGCGCTTCGCCGAGGACCCGTTGGAAGGCGCTCACCGTCAAGTCCAGGTCTCGGTACTCCTCCATGTCGAGGTTGATGAAGGTGGCGTGGGTCTGGCCCTCGAGATAGATCTCGCGCAATCGTTCGCACACCCGCTCGATCGTGTCGTCGCGGTCGATGGTGATGATCTGGCTCACGACCGACGAGAGCTTCACTGAGACGTAGTCGACATCGCTGCGTCGAATCATCTCGAGTACCCGTTCACGGCGCGCCCGCGCCTCTCGTTCACCCAGCACGGCTTCACCGAGCACGTTGATGTTGAGCGCGATTCCACTTCGTGCACGTGCGCGCAGGTGGCGCGAGAGGATGGGCTGCTCGCCCGAAAGGATCAGGTTCCTGGTGAGGAAACGGATTCGTCGATGCACGAGAGCGATCACGGGCGAAGGAGCCAGATGTGACAGGAACGACAAGAAGTGCAGGCCGGCTGCGTTCACGGTGCCAAAACCTTGCGCCGTCGATTCGCGCGCGGCTTGACGAAAGATCTTGATGGAGCTCTCGACCGATCGGATGCGCATGACCTCATCGGTGAGCCGTACCGTCACGTCGATAGCTCGCGGGTCGCGAAAGAGCCTGGAGAACCGCTTGCGGCTCGCTCTCTCGGCGCGATCGCGCAACACCTCTGAGGTCTGAACCAACTCTCGGGTCTTGGCGACCGCCGCCTCCACGAGATTATCGATAGAGGTATCGCTCGGAATACTCTGCATCCGCTACTCCGGACTTCCAAGGTGGTCAGGTCACGATCGGGCCACCAACCCTTGGTCCACTCATTTCGAGGCTAACACCACGTCAAAGCGGGCCCACGCCGATGAGTTTCGGGTTTCATCACTCAGGGCGCCCAGTGGTGTTCTTGGAGCTAACTCGTGTAACAAAGGCAAGATCACTTATATCTTGCGCCCACGCGCTACGCGTGAAGAATGCCGGTTGGCCCAGAATGTCTAGGCGCGAGTGGTACCGGATCACACTCTCGTCGCGGTCTCCATCCTCGACGAGGAGTCCGTCCGCTACGCCGATCCTTTGGTCCAGGCGCCCTTGCAATTCGACAGGATTTTCGGGGTTGCCGCGGGTGCCACCACCTCGTTCGAGAAGGCGGACATCTGGAGCGTCTCGCGTCCTTGAATCGACGGCGACCATCTCGCAGATCAGCGTCTGATTTCGACGAAGCACAATGCACTTCGAGAAAGACGTGGCGGTGAGGAAGTGATCTCTCTGCTGACGAAGTTCTCTGCGCTGCACTCGGATCTGGCAACCTTGACCAGGGTGCAGTGAGGTCTACCGGTTCATCTCGGCCTCAAGGCTGGAGAGCCGACTGGAGATCGCGACGTTACCTCGTCGGAGTCAACTCACGGAACAGGATCTGATCGGATCGTTCGACGAGAGGAACGCGGCTGGGTCGAGAGTCAAGCAGAATGACGACGTTGCGCTTCAGGCGTGCGCGTGCTTGGACGCGTGCAGGGCATTCAGCACCAACTCTCCACCCTGCGACGGTGCCAGTTCGCTTGGCGCCTCACGTTGTACGACGAGTCCGTCGAGGATGATGCCCAGGTATCGACGCCACAGGCCGGGTGCGAACTGATTGACCTCACCGCCGAGGGAACTGATCATCATCTCGAGCACCGAGACGTCCGCCTCGACCAGGTCGGCGCGAAGGTATCCGTCTCGCTGGGCGCGCTGAATCAAGTCCATGACGACGGGCACGATGCGGGCCTTGGCCGAGGCCATGATCTCTTGGGCGTAGGGCGAGCCGACGACGACGTCGCGCAGCCCTCGATTCACGCACTGACGATCGAGAGCTTCTTCGAGGAACCACACGAAGCCTTCCCACGAATCGTGCATGTCGCGCGCCCGTTCGGCGATCGCAGCGAACTCATTGATCGAGTTCTCGAAGAGTGCGGCGACTAGTGCATCCTTGTCGGGGAATCGTCGATAGAGCGTCGCGACGCCGACCTCCGCGGCGTCGGCTATCTCGTCGAGCGTCGCGTCGAGGCCGCGCTGGGCGAAGACCCAAGCAGCTGCGCGCAGAATCTTCTCTCGATTACGTACGGCGTCGGCTCGTAGGGGCCGGAGACTTGCACTGCTGACACACTTCACGATCACTCCTCGAGACGATTTTAACACTTTTTCGAAATAACTGACATGAATCTCTCCACTTATGTCTATAGTGGAGTAAGTGGAGAATTAACTTCCATTTCCCCCACTCGAAGGAGTCCGCGTGACCGACGTCCACGTCCAAGCAGCAACAGTTGAAGAATCCGAACCGGTATCCAACGCAACCAAGGCCCATCAGCGTCGCTGGTGGATCCTCGCCGTACTGGCCATCTCTCAGCTCATGGTGATCCTCGACGGCACCATTGTGAACATCGCCCTACCGACCGCCCAGCACGCGCTGGCGTTCTCCAACTCGGATCGCCAATGGATCGTCACGGGCTATTCACTGGCCTTTGGAAGCTTGCTGCTGCTCGGTGGGCGAATCTCTGACTACATCGGGCGTCGAAACGCCCTGGTCATCGGCCTCATCGGATTCGCGGGCGCATCGGCTTTCGGTGCTGCGGCGATGAACTTCACCATGCTCGTCGTGGCTCGAACGATCCAGGGGGCCTTTGGCGCCCTGCTCGCTCCCGCGGTCTTGGCCCTGCTCACCACCACGTTCAACGATCCCGCAGAACGTGGACGGGCCTTTGGAATCTACGGAGCTGTCGCCGGAGCGGGCGGCGCCATCGGTCTCTTGCTCGGTGGTGTCTTGACCTCGTTTGCGTCATGGCGTTGGACCCTGCTGGTCAACCTCTTCTTCGCCGCGATCGGTGTTGCGGGAGCGTTGGTGTTGATGTACAACGACCGAGGTGTCGACCGCGACCCCCTCGACTGGCCCGGCGTGCTCACCGGAACCGCCGGCCTGTTCGCTCTCGTCTACGGCTTCTCGCACGCCGACACCACGTCGTGGACCGACGTCTACACGATTGCCAGTCTCGGACTGGCGGTGGTCCTCTTGGCGGCCTTCGTCACCATTCAGCGCCGCACTCGATTCCCACTGCTGCCTCTTCGAGTCCTGATGGACCGCAACCGCGGTGGAGCACTCGTCGCCATGCTGGTGGCCGGGTCGGGGATGTTCGGCGTGTTCCTCTTCCTCACCTACTACCTGCAGGTGACTCTCGGCTACAGCGCGGTCATGACCGGAGCTGCGTTCTTGCCCATGGTCGTCGGTCTGACCATCACGGCCCAACTCTCCAATATCTCGCTGCTACCCAAGTTCGGACCACGTCCGCTCATCCCCTTCGGGATGCTCGTCGCGGCTGGTTCCTTGATCTGGCTAACGCGACTGGGTCTGCACAGCTCATACTTGACCGACATCTTGCCGCCACTGCTGGTCCTCGGGCTCGGAGTGGGATTCATCTTCGCCCCGGCGTTCAATACCGCGACCCTTGGCGTGGCCAACCATGACGCCGGAGTCGCATCGGCCCTCGTCAACACCTCCCAGCAGATCGGAGGGTCGATCGGAACGGCTCTGCTCAACACCCTGGCCGGAGCCGCAGCGACGAGCTACCTCGTTGGAAAGGCGCCCACGGCGCTCAACGTCGAGCTCGCGAGCGTCCACAGTTACACCTCGGCCTTCACCTACTCGTCGTGGATCTTCATTGGTGGAGCTGTGCTCACGGGTGCGCTCTTGAGGTCTGGCGCGCCGCAGCATTCGAAGGGTGAAGTTCGCGTGAGCGCCCACTGAGTCATTCGTGCAATGCGCGCAGTCGTTGGTCTACGAACCTTGCTGCAAGGCCCTTGGACCAGGGCGGTTCGCCGAACTGACCGCTTGGGACCTTCTGCCCTACGCTGCGATTGGTCTCTTCGCGAGATTTGCCGTAGAACGGTGCTGAGTTCACGTTCGAGTCCAGCGAGGTCTCCAATGTGACTTGCTGATGAAGGAAGTGCCGTCGTGCAGATTGGTCTCACTCAAGCAACGCAACGACTGCTCGACCAGACGCAAGGTGATTCGCTCAACGCGCCTCGTGCCCTGCGAGTTCAGCGAGCGATCGTGGCAGGATGCATCACTTTCGTATTGGTGTTCCCATGAGGCGTGCGTTGAGCAGCGAAGTGAGGGTCCGCGAGCCGGTCGACGAGCCGGTCGCGCGTAAGCGGTGGGGTGTGACTGGCGGAGAAGCCAGCGGTCACCTGGAGCGACTTCAACGAACACTCGTGGTCCTCGAAGGCTTCGTTTCACTCTGCGGCTTGGCCGGCGGCGCCTTCATGTTCAGCCATCCTTTTACGATGATGCCGCTCAGGTATCTAGAGGGCACCTGGTTCCAGACCTGGCGTTGGCCGGGCGTGGCCCTGTTCTTTTTCGTCGGGGTCGCTCCGGCGATGGTGGTCGTGGCCACCTTCACGGCCAAACGCTTTTCACTCCTTGGACACTTCGCGATTGGAGTGGGTCTGGTGGCATGGATAGTGCTCGAGGCGGTCTGGGTGGTCATTTCTGCGCCACTGCAATTAACGTTTGGGGGAATCGGTGTGGCAATCATCGCACTAGCGCAAGATGAGCGTCGCACATTGAGAAAGGAACAGCGTGTCTAAAGACAAGTTGCAGTGGCACGATTTGAGTCCGATGCGCAAGGCCTGCATCATCGTCGCTGCGCTGATTCAGATCTCACTCGCTATCGGGGCGTGGGTCGACCTGGCTCGTCGCCCAAAGGAGCAGGTCCGTGGTCGAAAAGCCCTGTGGATTCCGGTGATCGCCGTCAACTTTGTCGGGCCGCTCACGTACTTTGGGTGGGGTCGGCGCAAGCACGTCGAGCCCGACGAGCTAGCGGCGGAGTAGTTCGGTTCCGTTCGGGTGCTTAACGCACTGGTGCAGGTCGTTGGTGAGTCCTTGGTGCCCTAGCGACTCGACCGTCAACCTCTGATCGCGACAGGTTGGCCCAGCGACGAGTTCCTCTCGGCTGCGCCCACCGTGCCTCGCTGCCTCGACCCAGCCTCTTAACGGTGCGACGGACTGTTCACTCGACCGCCCGGCGTCTGAAGGCAGCGTTGAACAATGTTTCGATGCAGTCAGTCTCAACGGGCTGCTCGGCGATGGCACGAACGTGCGGGGCGCTCCTGAGTGACTCGCCTCCTCGAACTGGGACGACTCAAGGACTTTGGTCACCGAGTCTTTCCCGTCACTCAGACCTAGGTTGGTTCTATGAACACCTTGGCGGCACTCGAAGTTCGAAGGATCGCGAGTGCCCGGCGAGAGTGGGGCGAACAGACCGTCGAGCAATGAGAACGCGGCAAACCGCGTGGTTGTCGGCGCTCGCCATTGTCCTGATTGGAGTGTCGTTCACGCTGGTTCAGTTGCACGCACCGGGCTCGGCCACGACGACTTCAGTGCCCGCCCGTCCTACTTCGAACGTGGCCAAGGCGACCTATCTCTACCTCGACATCGGCGCCTCGGTGTCGGTTGGGGTGCAGCCAACACCGAGGGATCCAACCGGGCAACCGACCAGCCGGGGCTACTCGAATCGGTTGGTGACCCTTGAGGGCGCCAAGGGCGTGACGCTCAAACTCACGGAATTGGGCTGTCCTGGTGAGTCGATTGCCATGATGATCCACGGGCCAGACCCCTGTTACGTAGCGCCCGACACGCAACTCTCCGACGCCGTGGTCTTCCTGCGCGCTCACCACAATGCGATGACCCTCGTGACGGTGGACCTCGGATTCAACACCCTCGACGTCTGTTTTCGCCACAACGACATCGATCCGACCTGCGTGGGACCGAAGCTAGCTGTCTTGAAGGGTCAACTTCGCTACGTCATGAACGTGCTCACCAGGGCTGGCGGAGCGCACGTCTCATTCATCGGGCTCGGCCACTACAACCCCTACCTGACCAAAGCGGTGAAGGAAGGAGCCGCCGAGACCTTCGCCACCAACAGTGTCGCGGCGCTTCGAAGATTGAACCAGGCGCTTGGTCAGGTGTACGGATCCTTCAAAGTCCCCATGGCCGACGTCGCGACAGCCTTTCACGAGGCGGACCTGACCAAGGTGCACATCACCAAGACCGAGGTCACCACCGCGAACGTTCAGTACGAGTGCAAGTTCACCTGGATGTGTGCACCCAAGCCCTTCGGCCCCAATCTCCATCCCACCGACGCCGGCTACCAGGCCATCGCCCAGGCGATCGAGTTGGTCCTGCCCAAGGGACTCTGAACAACGAACTCGTACCGGGCCACCTGGATCGAAAGCCCGCCTGGCGCACCAAGGGCGCTCCACGTCGTTCGATGCGCGTCGCCACATCGTCACGTCGCCCACGACGACGCCGCAGTGAAGTGCTTCCGCTCGGACTCAGTAGCCAGCGGGGAACGCGGGCGACTCGGTCCATTCGATCAGGGACGACTCGTGGCGAGTCCAGGCGTGGAGCAGTTCGACGTTGAGTTCGTGTTCGAGGTAGAGGGCGCCGATCACGCCAAAGAGTGCGTCCTCGTCGGGTCTGGCACCGTGGCTCGGCGACTGTCGAGATGTTTCACGGTTCGAAGGATGGACAGGATCTTGCGAGGGTCCCCAGCCACCGGGAGGCTGGTGGCTGGGGAGAATCATCCCGAAACGCGCGAAGGTATCGGGTAACGTACGCCACGACTCCTCACAGGCTTGGGTGAAGACGAGGTCAGGTCCCATGAACGGATCGGTGTGGACTGCTCGGCGTCTCCAGATCGTGGCGAAGTTAACCGCCGCGAGCGTTACGCCCGGGACGCGAGCGACGTACGCGCCGCGCGAGGGGTCGAGATCGAGCGTGTCGAAGACCGCGGCGAGATTCGCTTCGTGTTCGACACTGAGGACCATCTGTTGGGCGGACTTGGAGACGGCCCGGCGGGCGCTCGCGGTGTTGGAGGGGCGATCATTGATGTTCAAGGAATTGGCGCACCCGTCCACGCACTGCACGGAGCGGTGCACGAAGAACTCGCGTAGTTGGTCAAGGGTTCCCTGCGCGCCGAGATAACCGAGGATCGCCGAATTCTTGGCGTCGCCGATCAATGCCTTGGTTTGCGTGGCGTCAAAGCTGCTGATCGCCGGGGTGCAGCGTGACTCCTCTCGGAGTTGTTCGAGAAATGCGGTCTGCATCAGTTCGCGAAACGGTCCCAACTGGTCATCGTTCTCCCAGGTGCGTAGTCCGTCACAACGCCGTTGCACGGCGAGGCTCCAGTAGAGCGCTAACTGGAAGTCGCCATCGGTGATGGTGTCGAGTCGTGACGACAGACCGACCGGCCCCAAGGATCCCGTTCGCGAGGAGATCGCCTTGAATACCGCGAGACTGAGTGGACCACGAGCGTTCGCGCGCCCGGGGCGCCCCCAGATCCACGGCGAACGTGTTGTTCGAGTTTCGCACGCAACCTTCTTCGAGCGCACTCGACTCGGCGCGGTTCGCTGGAGCGTTACGACGTCCTCCTCGTCGAGTATCTCGGCGAGTGATCTCATAGGCGACCTCGAAGTTCGAGGTCCACGCGAGCGCTCTTGGAAATATTGACAGCCATGAAGCCCCTCCTGCGAAGTTCCGGATCAGGTTCCGGAAGCGGGGAAGCGAGGTCTTGACGTCCTAAGCGTGACCTTAGCGCGCGCGCCCAGTTACCGTGCAGCGCGCGGGCTACGTATTCCTACTGGTCAGTAAGGTGCAACAGGTTGCACCTATCAGCATTCCAACGTCCGCAAACGCTGACGTGTCTGGAGGGCTGCACAGAGGTGCGCGGACCGCGAACCGTTGCGGCTACTCAAGCGTTGAACAGCCACCGGACCCGACTACTGCGAGCAACCTCTCGCCACGACGTCCGCCACGCCGATCACGACGTCGCCCTGGACCAGCCAGATGAAGTCGTAGCGATCGACTGTCGGGTCACAGTGCGGTGGGATGAGCTCGAGTCGATCACCGCGGCAAAAGTGGTGGTCGGGACTGTTGGTGACCAGTCCGTGCTCGTCACCGAAGAACTCGTAACTCACCGAGTTCTCGTGCCCGAACACCAGCGGTGAATCGACGTCGGTGGCCATTGCCTTGATGCCCGCGTCCACGGTGACGAAATCTCTCTGGTTGGCCGAGATCACCGTTGTGGCGATCTTGAGACTGTGCTCGAAACGCCCCTCGAGGTCTGAGCCGAGTGCGTCGCGATACTCGCGGTCCATGAAGATGTAACTACCGGCCTGGAGTTCGTTGAGCACTCCCAACTCGAAGTCGATCCCCGAGGTTCCCGTGCCGCCACCAGTACGCACGCGTACTGGATGACCGCTCGACTCGATGGCGTCGATGACCTCACCGAGGAGTTCGGTGGCGGTCCGGGTCGCCTCGATCCGAGCGGCCCGCCCCTTGATGTGCTGGAGGTGCCCTCCGTAACCTTGGACGCCGGCGAAGTCGAGTGACGAGTGCTCGCCAATGCGCTCCACGACGCGCAGAGCGCCTGGAGCCCCGACGACCCCGGTGCGGGCGAGTCCGACGTCCACGTCGCAGAGCACGCTCAAGACGACGCCGCTCGAATCCGCTGCCGCCGCCAGTTCATCGACCCCCGTCGGGTCGTCGACCACGACCGAGAGGTCGCATCGTGCGGCGAGTTCGCAGATCCGTTCGGCCGATACCGCTCCGACCACTGGCGACGTGATCAGGACTGAGACCCGCTTGGCGTATCCGTCGAGGTCGAGACGTGCAATGACGGCCTCAGCCTCACTCACCTTCGCGCACGAGAGGCCGATCGCTCCGGCATCGAGTTGCCTTCTCGCGATGAAGGCCGACTTGTGAGACTTTACGTGAGGGCGCAGCGATACGCCCGCCGCTCCAGCCAACGTGGACATTCGAGCGATGTTGGAAAGCATCATTCCCAAGTCGCAGACGAGCGCCGGCGTGGGGATCTCGTGGAGGCTCTGGATCTCATCGAAGTGATGAATTGGTCTGCTCGCAACACTCATGGCGCCACCTTCATTTCAGAGTCTGTTCTACTTCACACACTGCGTGAGGCGTCGTTCGCGCTCGAGAGTCGCCGGGGTCCAATGGATTGGCCCCTCGAGCTCTTTGGTAGAACGAAGGAGTGGGCTGGTGCGACGCTGTCGAGGAGGCGGGGTACCGGGGCGTACTCAAGGCGTCACGTCGCGACGCAGAAGGTCGTCGTAAGTCTCTCGACGTTGCACGAGAGTGGCCGTCGCGTCGCGCACCATCACGATCGGCGGACGTAGGGCTCCGTTGTAGTTGTTAGCCATGGTCATGCAGTAGGCACCGGTCACCGGAACGGCGATGAGGTCACCGATCCTGGGATCGCGTAGGGCTACTGACTCGATGAGTTGGTCGCCCGATTCGCAGTGGCGACCGACGAGGGTGAAGTTCTCTCCGCGCCCCACTCGATTTGCGACCGTGGCGTCGAAGGCCTGATCGTAGAGCGAGACCTCCAAGTTGTCACCCATCCCGCCATCGACGGCCACGAAGGAGCGATGGGCCCCGCGCTTCACGGTCACGACCGAATAGAGGGTCATCGCCGACTCAGCGACCATGGATCGACCGGGCTCGATCAGGATGCGTGACTCGGCGGGCAGATGCTCTCGGGCGCTGGCGACCAGGGCGTCGAGGTACTGCTCCACGCTGGGCACGGTCATCTCGTGGGTATACCGGGCACCGAGACCGCCACCCAGGTCGTAAACGGGGAACTTTCCTAGGCGCGCAATCGCCTCGATCGCCCTCGTGAAGGGCTCGGTCGAGAGGATCTGGGATCCGACGTGGACGTGCAGACCGTCGAGTCGCAGTCGCTGACTGGCGCGAAGGCGCGCGATGGCGCGTTCGGCGTCGTCGAAGGAGAGTCCGAACTTGGAGTTGGCGTGTCCGGTGGCAATGGCGTCGTGGGTCGGCGCGTCGACGTTGGGAACGACACGAACCAGGACCGCCTGCTCGTTCGTGACCAACTTCTCGAGGCGGTCGATGTCGTCGAAGTTGTCGATGACGATGGTGCCGACCTCGGCCCTCACGGCTCGTTGCAATTCGTCGTCGGTCTTGGCGTTTCCGTGCAGGACAATACGACCGGGATCGACCCCGGCGCTCAGCGCCATCACCAACTCGCCGCCGCCGGCGACGTCGACGCCCAGGCCCTCTTCGCCCATGATCCGATAGATCGCGGTGCAGGGCAAGGATTTTGATGCCCACACGACTTGGGAGTTCGCCCAGCGCGCGCTGAGCCCGTCGCGATAGCGTCGCGCGCGTTGACGAAGTGCCCGCTCGTCGATGATCAAGGCTGGGGTGGCGAACGTCTCGGCGAGCTCACGCACGCGACACCCGCCGATCACCAACTCCTCGCCCTCGATTGCGGATCCCGGGGCGAAGAGATCAAGGAGTCGTCGAGTCTCATCGTGGACTTCTCTGGTGGTCACTTCGTGCCTTTCGTTGAACCTGTCGAAATGAGTGGGGTCACCCACATGTCGGTTTGGTACTCATGTTCGCTACCCAGTATCGCCTCGATCATCGGACCCGGCCCCGACCGGTCACGTCGAGGGCCCCGACCACGAGATCGCCGCGCGTCGCCACGGCTCGCTCGAAGAGGTTGATCACCGGACAGACGTGGCTGGGTATGAGCAGCACCTTGTCGCCGATCGAGAGGGGCACGCCTCGCGAGAGGTCGATGCGTCCGACCCCATGCTCCTCATTCACGAACTCGATCGTCAGCTCGTCGCGACCGGCGACCTGTATCCACCCGGGCCGTCCCACGCCGTCGGATGTCAAGCACTTGGAGCCGGCGTCGAGCACGAAGCGCTCCGGTGAAGGTCGACTCACCACCGTGGCGATGACGTGAGCGGCGCAGGTCTCGAGCGTCGCGACACCGTGGGCGAGCATCAGGGTGTCGTTGAAGACGTACGTGCCCGGACGCACTTCGCTGACCCCACGTCGGGACATCTCATCGCGAACCGTGGGAGTGGAGCCGACACTGATCTCGCGAACGTCGATACCCAGTTTCGCGAGGGCGAGTTGGGTGGCGAGGAGTTCTCGCAGCTCATCATCCACCAGTGCGCTGCGTTGCGCGTGGTCGCTGATTGGATAGGAGTGGCCCGCGTGCGAGAGTAGTCCGACCACCACCAAGCCCGGGGTCTCGACGAGTCGGCTCACCAGGTCGATCGTCGGAGCCCCTGGCGCCGTGCCCATGCGGTGCTGGCCCGTGTCGACTTCGACGTAGACCTCGACCGGTTGACCCGATCGCACCCCCAGCTCGGCGAGACCCGTGGCGACTTCGACTGAGTCCAGGCTCACCTGGATGCGAGCTGTTCGCCGTAGCACTTCGAGTCGGGCGAGCTTGTCCGCACCGAGCAGGGGAAAGGCGATGAGGATGTCGTCGAAACCGGCCTCGACCATCACTTCGGCCTCGCCGAGCTTGGCGCAGGTCAGTCCCGCCGCGCCGGCCTCGATCTGGAGACGCGCGATCTCGGGCATCTTGTGGGTCTTGGTGTGGGGGCGAAGGCGAACGCCACTGGCGCGCGCGAGCGACGCCATGGACGCCACGTTGGACTCGACGCGGTCCAGGTCAATGACCAGTGCCGGGGTGTCGAGATCCATAACCTGCACGTCAGTTCACCCCTCAGCGTCGCTCGTCGTGGCTATATCTTGGACGCTCTGGCGTCCCCGGAGCTTCGTGCAGGTCTGGTGCGGAGTACTTGACTGACCATATCGGTAAAGATACTATCTTTATAATGTCTTGCTGAGTTGTGATGGATGCCTGTTGGTCGTGATCATCTAGTTTCCAAAAGGGGAAGCCGCCATGGAAGAACAGAACGTCGATGAAGTCGCGCCACGCCTGACCAGAAGGAAGTTCCTGGCCGTTGGGGCCGGATCGGTCGGAGCGCTCGGAGTGGCGAGCGTCGCCGACGCGGGTCTCGCGAGCGCCGCGGCTGCGAGCACGTTGCGCGTCGGCTGGACGACACCCCCCGACGTGATGAATCCCTTCACCTTCACCACCACCGCCTCGAACGAGATCCTGTGGCTGATCTATGACACGTTGATGGAGTACGACCTCCAACTGAACCCCGAGCCCTCGTTGGCCGCCACCCAGACGCGAAGCGCCGACGGCAAGACGTTCACCTACCAACTCCGTTCGGGTGTCACCTGGCACGACGGTCAACCCTTCAGCGCGAACGACGTCAAGTACACCTTCGAGGTGATGGCCAAGAACAACCTCGGTCAGGCCGCGTGGAGCTTGGCGGACTTCCAGTCGGTGATGGTCGTGAACCCGCACAAGGTGATCGTGCACTACAAGCTCCCCCAAGCCTTCGACCCGGCGATGGCGATACCAATCGTCCCCGCGCACATCTGGAGCAAGATGAAGCCGTCGAAGATCCTCAGTTACAGCAATCCCAATCCGGTCGGCACCGGTCCCTACAAGTTCAAGAAGTGGGTCACCGGCCAGTACCTCCAGGTCGATCGCAACCCCAAGTGGTGGGGCAGTGCGCCGGCGGTCAAGAGCATCATCTGGAACCAGTACGAGAACAGCGACGTGATGGTCCAGAGTCTCGCGTCTGGCCAACTCGACATCCTCACCGAAGTGCCCCCGGTGCTGTGGAACGGTCTCAAGGGCAAGGCGAACGTGAAGCCGGTGGAGATGGAGTCGTTCTCCTTTCACCACATCGGCATCAACGTCTCGAAGAATCCCAAGTCCAAGGGCAACCCGCTCTTGCGCGACCGAACCATCCGCCAGGCCCTGGGCTACGCGCTCGACCGGTCCCAGTTGGTTCAACTCGCCCTCGCGGGTCACGGCATTCCCGCCAGCGTCCAGCTCCCGCCCTCCTTTGGCAAGTGGCAAGAGCAGATCCCCGCATCCCAGCAGATCAACAACAATCCCGCCAAGGCCAAGCGGATCCTCGACGCCGCGGGATACAAGGTTGGATCCAATGGGGTACGCGCCGACAAGCACGGTAATCCACTGAGCTTTCGCCTGATCGCGATCGCCACGACCGACGAGGACGTGTTGGCCGGACAGATATTCGTCAAGGCGGCCCAGGCCGTGGGGATCAAGCTCACCCTCTCGACCCTCGACAACACGACCCTAGGCAACGTCGTCTACAACACGAACGCCCCCAACTGGGACATCTTCATCTGGGGCTGGGACTCGGGGACCCCCGACCCCGACTACCTGTTGAGCGTGGACCTGACGAGTCAGATCGGCAACAACAATGACGTGTTCTACTCCAATCCGACGTACGACTCGCTCTACGCCAAGCAGGCCACGACCATCAACCCGGTCCAGCGCACCGCACTCGTGCACGAGATGCAGAAGATCTTCTACGATGACGCCGCGTACCTGATCATGTGGTACCAGAGCAAGCTGCAGGCCTATCGAACCGACACCTGGAAGGGCTGGGTTCCCACGAGGGGCGGGATGATCTACAACTTCACCCGTGACAACTATCTGAAGATCACCCCGAAGTAGATTGCGACGTGTCCAGTTGGCGTAGGCGCCGATACGCCCCATGAGTTTGCGGTACTTGGCGAAGAAACTGTTCACGTTGGCCGTGACCTTGTACGTCACGGTCTCGTTCAACTTCTTGCTGTTCCACGTACTGCCGGGCAACCCCGTGCAACTGCTGGCGCGTTCGGGACACTTCGACCCCGCCGCGCGCGCCCAACTCGTCAAACTCTTCGGTCTGGACCATCCGCTGATTGTCCAGTACTTCATCTACTTAAAGGACATGGTGCACGGGAACCTCGGGTTCTCCTACGTCTACCGTCAGCCGGTGACGACGGTGCTGGGCGGTGCGATTGGCAACACCGTGCTGTTGGTGGGCACGGCGACGTTGGTGACCATCGTGGTGGGAATCTGGCTGGGAGTGGTCGCGGCGTCGCGTGCGCACTCGCTCAGCGACGCCACGATCACCGTGACGAGCCTCGGCCTTTGGAGCATGCCGGACTTCTTCACCGGCATGATCCTGATCTTCATCTGTGGGGTGTGGACCCACATCCTGCCGATCTCGGGGTTGGTGACGCCGGGGCTCGTGACCGGAACCTGGGGTCACCTGGTGGACGTCGCTCGCCATCTGATCCTCCCGGCGCTCACCCTCACCTTGGTGAACGCCGCGGAGTTCTCTCTGATCTCGCGCAACACCCTGGTCGACGTCATGGTGGAGGACTACATGCTCACCGCGCGCGCCAAGGGACTCAGCCGACGCCGGATCATCTGGCGTCACGCCCTGCGCAACGCGACGCTGCCGATCGTCACGGCAACCGCACTCTACGTGGGCATGATCCTCGGAGGAGCCATCCAGGTCGAGACGGTCTTTTCGTGGCCGGGGATGGGACTGCTCATCTACAACTCGGTGGTCCAACGCGACTATCCCGTGTTGGAGGCGGCGTTCCTCATCTTCGCGATCGCCGTGATCGCGACCAACTTCATCAGCGATCTGCTCTATCAGGTCCTCGATCCAAGGGTGCGACGCGCGTGAGTGACGCAGGCGGCCCCACGGGCGCGAGGCTCCCCGACGAGGAGATGACCCGCGACGCAGAGTTCACGTCGCGAGCGCGCCGTGGCGTGCTACGAAGCGTCTGGCACGATCCCATGGGTCGATCGGGCCTGATCATGTTGTTCATCGTGCTCTTCGTGATCATGATCGGACCTTTGATCTTCCCCTTCGACTCCCAGTCCTTTGGCACCTCGGCCGCCTCGATCCTCCAGCCGCCTTCGCGAGCCCACTGGATGGGAACGACTGAATTAGGTCAGGACGTCTTTCGTCAATTCCTCGTCGGTGGTCGGATCTCACTGTACGTGGGGCTCTCAGCCACGTTGATCGCCATTGTCCTGGGTGCGGGGCTCGGTCTCGTCTCGGGCTACTACGCGGGGTGGCGCGACACGATGCTGATGCGGGTCACTGACTTCTTTCTCGTGTTGCCGACGCTCCCGCTGATCATCGTGCTCGCGGCGCTCTTCGGTCAGAGCATCCTGGTGACCAGTCTGGTGATCGGCCTCACGAGCTGGCCCCAGACAGCGCGCATCATCAGGTCCCAAGTGCTCTCGTTGCGAGAGCGTCCACTCATCCAGCGAGTTCGTTCACTGGGTGCGGGGGACCTACGTATCATGCGCAAGCACATCTTGCCCAACGTCGCGCCGTTGATCTTCGCCAATCTGGCCCTGGTCCTCTCGGGCGCCGTACTGGCTCAGGCCGCTCTCGCCTTCCTCGGACTCGGCGACCCGGTCCAAGTCTCATGGGGCACGACCCTGCACAACGCCTTCAACTCAGGAGCCATGAGCGAAGGGGCGTGGTGGTACGTCTTGACCCCGGGCGTCGGCATCGTGGTCATGGTGCTCGCCTTCTCATTGGTCGGCCACAGCCTGGACCGGGTGCTCAACCCGATGCTGCGAGGTGAGCGATGAGCCTGCTCGACATCGAAGACGTGAGCGTCGACTACCGGATCGGTTCGGGGTCGCTGCGCGCGGTAGACCACGTGAGCCTTCGCGTGGAGCAGGGCGAGGCGCTCGGCATCGTCGGTGAGTCGGGGTGCGGCAAGACCTCGCTCGGACTCGCGGTACCGATGCTGTTGCCCGCCAACGCGTCGATCTCGAGCGGCTCGATCAGCTTGGGCGGTCGCGAGCTCGTGGGCATGAGCGAGCGCGAACTCAACCAGCTTCGTTGGACCGAGGTCGCCTTCGTCTTCCAAGGGGCCATGAACGCGCTCAACCCCGTTCAACGCGTGGACCGTCAGATCCTCGAAGCCATCACCGCTCACGACTCGCACGCGGATCGAGAAGTGGCCGGTGCGCGCGTGCTCGAGTTGCTGGAGTTGGTGGGCATCGCCGCGGCGCGCGCGAAGAGCTATCCCCATGAGTTCTCCGGCGGCATGCGCCAGCGCGCCATGATCGCGATGGCTCTCGCCTGTCGGCCGTCACTGCTCATTGCTGATGAGCCGACGACGGCGCTCGACGTCATCAGTCAAGCCCAGATCCTGGCGCTGTTGGACTCGTTGCGACGTTCCGAAGGTCTGAGCCTCATGATGATCTCGCACGATCTTTCGGCAATCAAGAGGGTCTGTGACCGGATCGTCGTGATGTACGCGGGTGTCGTGGTCGAGTCGGGCACGACTGAAGAGGTGCTCGGCCGGCGGGGCCGCCCGGCCGCGGCCCAGCATCCTTACACCAAGGCGTTGATCGCCGCACACCCCGATCTCGGCGGCGCTCGCTCGCTCGCCCAGGGACTCTCGGGACACCCGCCCGACCTCTCGGTGCCCATTACCGGTTGCCGCTTCGCCGATCGGTGCGACTCGGCGATGGAGATCTGTCGAGAGCAGGCGCCCGCCTCGCTCAGCGTCTCGCCAGGTCACGTCGCCGCCTGTCACCTCGCGCGAAGGTTGGTGCCATGAACGATGTGTCGGCGCCCAGCGTGAAGGGCCTTATTGATTCGACCATCAACGTCCTCGAAGTGCGTGAGCTGTCCGTGCACTTCGCGGGTCGGGGTCGCTGGCGCCACCGCCGCGAGGTCAAGGCGGTCGACGGCGTGTCCTTCGACATCGCCCAGGGCGAGATCCTCGCCCTGGTGGGCGAGTCGGGATGTGGCAAGTCGACGATCGCCCTGTCGGTCATGCGCCTACTGGTGCCCACCTCGGGACGGATCATCTCGGGAGGCGAAGACCTCGCTACCTTGCGCGGGCGCGCCCTGCGCCGAGCGCGCCGTCGCATTCAGATGATCTTCCAGGACCCCTTCGGCTCACTGAACCAGCGTCAGAGCGTCTATGACACGGTGGTCGAGCCGCTCATCATCCACCAGCTCGGTGCCACGTCCCAGGAGCGGCGATCCATGGTGATGGACGCGCTCGACCTGGCCCACCTGCGCCCACCCGAGCGACTCGCCGAGGCGTACCCGCATGAGCTTTCGGGCGGGCAGCGCCAGCGCGTGGCCATCGCGTCGGCGATGGTGATGCGCCCTGAACTCGTGATCGCCGACGAGCCGGTGTCGATGCTCGACGTCTCGGCGCGCGCGGGGATCCTTCGGCTCATGATGGACCTTCGCGATCGTCTGGGCACCTCGTATCTGTTCATCACCCACGACCTCGCGGTGGCGTGGATGGTCGCCGATCGCATCGCCGTGGTGTACCTCGGGCGAATCGTGGAGATCGGCCCGGCCACCCAGATCGTGGACGAACCGGCGCATCCCTACACCAGGGCCCTGCTCAGCGTCTCGAGCGGCGAGGACATCGGCGCAGACGGTGCCGTGACCGACGTGCTGCCCGGTGAGACGCCTTCGGCGGCCAACGTACCGCCCGGTTGTCGTTTCCATCCGCGCTGTCCGCTCTTCGTCCAGCTCGGCGAACCGGCGATCTGTCGTAGCGAGGATCCGGCGTTGAGGATCGTGCTCGCCCGACGTTCGAGCGCGTACGATCGCCCCCCGGGCGTGCACCAGAGCGCCTGCCACTTCGCCAATGAGGAGTCATCATGAGTCAAGCCAACCGCGAAGCACTGGTCAGCGCCGAAGAGGTCGTCGCCATGATCAGTGACCTCGTGCGCATCGAATCGGTCACCCCCTGGCTCGTGGAGGGCGGGGCCGGCGAGGCCGAGGTCGTGCGCTACTTCGCCAACTGGGTGGCGGACCTGGGCGTCGAGACCGAGATCCACGAGATCGAGCCCGGTCGGGTGAACTTCATCGCCACCCTTCGCGGCAGCGGCGCCGGCCCGACGCTGTTGTTGAACGCGCACTCTGACACGGTGGGCTACGCCGGTTGGCCCGACTCCGCACTCCTTCCGCGCCTCGATGGCGATCGCCTCTACGGACTGGGAGCGGCCGACGACAAGGGGTGCTGCGCGATTGCGCTGCTGACGTTACGCCACCTCGCGCGATCGGGCGCCGCGCTTCGAGGAGACCTCGTGGTGGCGTGCGTCGCCGATGAGGAGGGCGTCTCGATCGGCACCGAGCATCTGGTCACGACGATGACCCCGGACTACGCGATCGTCATCGAGGCCGACGCCCTGCCCAAGGTCGTCGTCGAACATCAGGGCTTCGGCTGGCTCGACGTCGTGGTCGAAGGTCGTGCCGCTCACGGTTCGGCCCCCGAACAGGGGATTGACGCCATCGTCGGTTTGGCCGAGATCGTCAAGCTCATGCACGAATGGGACCTCGAGCACTTCGCCGGCGTTCCCACCCCGCGCAACGGGCGAACGGTCTTTCACACCGGCACGGTGCGCGGGGGCACCGACTACGCGACCTACCCGAGCCAGGCCGTACTGGGCATCGAGATCGGCACGCAGCCGGGTGAGACGATGGCCGACCGGGTCTGCGAGATCGAGGACATCATCGAGGTCGTGGCAAAGAAGATGCCCGGGCTACGCGGCGAGGTGCGCATTCGCCTCGAGCGTGAGCCGTTCCTCGCCCAAGGTCACGAGGCACTGCTCGAGAGTCTGAACCGCGCGGCGCGTCGACACATGGGCACCGACCTCGAACCGGTCGGGATGAACGCCTGGACCGACGCCGCGCTCATGCAGGCGGCGGGCACGCCGACGGTGATGCTCGGTCCGCTCGGGGGCAACTTCCACAGTCCCGACGAATGGGTGTCGATCCCCGACGTGATAGCGACCGTGGGCATCCTCGTCGACGCCGCACGAGAACTGCTGTCGTGAGCGTTTCAACGCGCCAGCAGCGAGCCCAGTTCGCCAGTGAGACGCTGGCGTCACTTGGACAGTTGGTCGAAGACGCCACCGCACACTTCTCGATGCCTGGCGGGGTGATCAGCGTGGTGGACCGTGGGGGAATCCTCGACGAACTGAGCTTCGGTCTGGCCAATGTGGAGTGTTCGACGCCGATGGACCCGCGATATCGATTCGAGATCGGTTCGATCAGCAAGCTGTTCACGTCACTCGTAGTCAATCGACTGGTCGACGAGGGGCGACTGGACCTCGACGAGACGCTCGCTCAAATCTTCGAGTGGGTCGACGCCTCGAGTGGGCTGGGGCGCGTCAGCGTTCGTCGGCTCTTGAACCACACGTCGGGGATGAGCGTCGGTGCCGACACCCTCGCCGACGACGCGGGCGAAGTCTGGCATTCGCGCCACTGCGTCGTGGCGCCCGACTCGCCGGCGCGCTTCCACTACTCGAACCTGGGCTACCTCGTTCTGGGCGAGATTGTTCGCGAGCGCAGCGGCCGGCGCCTCGCGGAGTTGGTGCGCGAGCAGTTCCTCGGTCCGCTCAAGATGGATCGAGCGCTCGCGGAGGTCAGCTTCGCCGACCAGGCGTCACTCGCCACCGGCTACTGGCCCGCTCGGCCCGACCGGCCGTGGGCGCCGGGCGACCCCCTCAGCCCGGCGACGTTCTTCGAAGTGGACTCGGCCAGCGGTAACGTCGCCGCCACCAGTTCGGACATGGCCGCGCTCGTGGGGGCGCTGCTCGGGGCTGCGACGAACGATCCAGTCCTCGACGCTGAGGGCCGCGCGGTCATCTCGCGCGCGACGTTCGATCGCATCACCCAGGACCTGGCGCCCAGCGGCGAGCCGGTCTACCTCGCTGGCGGCGTGCGCGCCGTGGAGTCGAGCCGCTACGCCATGGGCATCAACGTCGAACAAGTCGGCGCACACCGGTGCGTGAGCCACGGCGGGGGGATGGTGGGCTACTCAACGTTCATGCTGGTCGACTGCACCGCTGAGTTGGGTGTGGTCGTGATGACCAACGCGAACGGGGATACCCTGGGCGCGCACCTACTCGCGCGCATCGTCCACGACGACGTGCTGCGACGCCTCGAACACGCGGAGCCAATCGCGCGAACGTCGCTCGACTTGAGCGTGCGCGCGGACAACGTCGCCGTCCATTGCGTGGAGCCGGGGACCTACTGGGGTGATGACTTCGAAGAGTCGCTCGAGGTGCTCGACGCACGCGACGGCGGGGCCATGCACGTGCGCTATCGCGCCTTGGAGGGTCGACTCTTCCATCTCCCCAACGGTCGCTTCGTCACTGAGCATCCACAACTGCGCCGCTTCCACCTCGACTGGAGCGCCCACGACGCGAGCGCAGGCTTCACCTACGGACCCACGACCTTTCGACGCGCCGAGGGTCGCGAGACGAACGCCGCCTCGTTCAGCGCGCCACCCCACGCGCTCGTCGGGCACTATCGCAGTTTCTCGCCCTGGTATCCGGAGTTTCGCATCATCGAACGCTCCGCCACGCTGCTCTTGGTGGCACCGGGGGGAGTCGAGGCCCCCAGCGACGAGGTCGTCCTGGTCGAGGTCGAACCGGGTGTCTATCGCGTGGGTGACGATCCATGGTTGCCCGAGCGTTTGATCGCGGGACCGGTGCGCGCTTCGCAGGTGGTGAGCGTGAACCGCGACGGATGTCTCTATTCACGCGTCTTTAGTCCCTGATTGGCATATCGTGTATGTGCCGGTGATGGCGCGACTCCAAAGGGGCTTGGGATCACACTCTACGAGAACACCATCGAATTCATTCGCAAGCTCATAGCGGACAACGGCCTGGTGCCGGGCGACCGACTCCCCTCCGAAGTGGAGATCGCCGCCATGGCCGGGGTCAGTTTGATGACGGTGCGTCGCGCGATGGCCGAACTCGTCGCGGTCGGTGCGCTCCAGCGCATCCAGGGCCGCGGTACCTTCATCCGCTCGAATCGGATCCAGACCGAGTCCACGATGATCGGTGGACTCAAACAGACCCTGGCCCTTCAGGGCGTCTCGTTGGCGACGACGCTGATCTCGCTCGAAGAGGACAAGGCCGATGCCGAGCGCTCGAAGAAGCTGTCGATCCCGCTCGGCACGGGAGTTTGGAAGATCGTGAGACTCCGGCGTTTCGACGACGTGCCCGCGGTGCGCGAGGTCGCCTACGTCCCGCGGATCCTCGCGCCCGACCTCGACACCCTGTTCTCGCCCGCCACGGAGTCGCTCTATGAGGTGCTCTCGAAGTTCTATGGCTTAAGCGAATCGCTCGAGGAGCAGACGCTCGTCGCGCGGCGTGCCTCACCGGCCGAAGCCGCCGATCTGCGACTCGGGGCCGGGGACTTCGTGATCGAGGTGACCGGAGTGTCGGTCACGGCGAGCGGTGCGGCGTTCGACAGCTTCGAGATGGTCTTCGTCCCGCACATGTTCGCCTTCCGTCTGCGCACCACGCCCACGGCCGATCCCGTGGAGTTCTCCAACCTCACTGACTAGGGTTCGCGCAGCAATTCGCCCGCCATCACGATCGTCAAGTCGTCGTGGTCGAGCACGTGGGTCGCGGGCACCATCGGATCGACGATGCCCGCGGCCAGCAGGTCGGCGACGCCGTGCTTGTTCGCACCCGTCACCAACATCAGCACGGATCGCGCGGCGCGCAGGTCGGCCAGGCCAATGGTGATCGCCCTCGTCGGACGTTGTGACGGGGGGACATCGGGGAAGTTCGCGGCGACGGTGTCGGACGCGAGCGTCACGACGTGGGTGCGCGCTCGAGGGTCGTCGCCGGGCTCGTTGAAGCCGAGGTGGCCGTTTCGTCCCACTCCCACGATCGCCAGGTCGATCCCGCCGGCGCGCTCAATCGCCTCGTCGTAGGAGAGTGGGTCGCTCGAGGGACTCAGCCTCTGGACCTCGGTGGCGTCGTTGAAGATGACTTCGCCCAGGTGTCGCTCCAGGAAGTCGATGAAACTTCCCACGGGGTAGGAGGGCAGGTCGCAGTATTCGTCGAGCATGAACACTCGGGCGCGCTCCAGGTTGAACGACCCCGCGCGGTGCGCCTTGCCCAGCACGTCATAGAGCCCGACAGGCGAGGAGCCCGTGGGCAGGGTCAGACTCAGCGAAGGGTTCTCACGGACCGCGAGTTGGACGATGCGCGAGGCGCTGCTTGCGAAATCATCGGACCCTTCGGTGGTGATGAGTTTCACATGGTCCTCCAGTCAGTTCGACGCGTGGGGTGCGGAGTCGAGGTATCGGCGAGCCTTGCGCACGAGGAACTCGCGGTAGTGGTCATCGAGTTCGGGCAGTTCGCCCAGCGCCGTTGGTTCGTTGGGCATATCGCGGGCGTCTGCGCCACCCAGGCACTCGAGCGCGATGATCGCGGCCCCCTGCAGCGACGGGCTCTGACGCTCTAGAGCGAGCACCGGCACGCCGCAGAGCGCGCCCAGCAGTGACGCGCCCAGGTATCGGCTCTGCGCGCTCGCGACGCTGACGATTCGTTGGACGGGCTGGAACTGCGCGAGGTGCTCGATGCAGCGCAGCGTCTCGAAGGCGATACCTTCGTAGAGGGCGAGCGCGAGGTCCGCTCTGCTCGAGGCGAGATGCAGCCCGTCTACGGAGCCGGACAGGTCGGTGCGCCAAATGGCCCCTTGCTCGCCACCGGCGAGGTAGGGGAAGAACAGGACTTCGTTGTGAGCGCCGTTGGGGTTCGTGTGGGCTAGGTCCTCGAGCTCGGCCGGATTGAGCTCGAGGAGTCTCGCCAGCCAGGCGACGGAAGAACCCGTGGCGAGCAGGTCCATCTCCACGCCGCGTTGGGACCACTCGACGAGCGGGGTCACCAGCATCTCGTCGCTACTGCGCGCGTCGCTTTCCAGGCGAGTCATGATCACCGTCGACGATCCGTCGATCACCGAGACGGCGTTGGCGAAGTGCGAGTCCACGAAGTGATGAGCGCAGACCGAATCGGCCGCCCCCACCACGACCGGCGTGCCCGGCGCTACTCCGGGCACCAAGAGCGCCCCGGCGCTGGTCAGCTCGGCGCTGAAGTGTGAGTCCACGACAGCGGGCAGCATCCGCTCGGGCACTCCCCACAGCTCGCAGAGTCGTGCGCTCCACGTCCCGGTCTCGATGTCGAAGCAGGCGAAGCCCGAGGCGGTCGATGGATCGGTCACGAGCTCGCCGGTGAGAGCGAAGTAGATGAAGTCCTTCGCCGAGAGCAGGGCAGCGGGAGAATAGGCTGCCTCGTCCGCGCGGCGCCGATGCATGGGCACGATGTATCGACCGTCGACCGGGGTGCCCGCGATGGCGCGAACGAGCTGGCGGGCACTCGAATCGAGCAGCGAGTCGACCAGCGCGTCAGCTCGAGAGTCCTGCCAGGTGATGGCATTACCAATGACCTCGCTATCGGAGTCGAGGGCCACGAGAGTCGGCATCTGGGCGCTCAGGACGACGGCGGCGATGTCGAAGGAGCCACCCTCGAGCACCTGGAGGATCGCTGCGTTGATCGCTTGGAGCCAGTCGCTCGGACGCTGTTCAGCCATACCCGAGGCGTCACTGAGCGTCGCGTAACTGGAGGCCGCACTCGCGAGGGTGCGCATGCGTGCGTCAAAGACGCCGACCTTGACCCGCGAGGTCCCCAGGTCGACGGCGAGGACGTTGGCCGAGGAGCTCATCACTGCAACGTAGGCGCCTCTACGCCGCGACGCTGCGCGCGAGCACTGCGTCGAGACTCTCGTCCGCGCGTTCGAGCGTGTCGGCGATGTCTTGATCGCTGTGGGCGAAGGAGAGGAAGAGGTTCTCGAGGTGGCCCGGATGGAACAGCACGCCGCGGTCGAGCATCTCCTCCCACCAGATGCGAAATACGTCGCCACGACTGTGTCGCGCGGCGTCACGATAGTTCTGGATCGGCGAGTCGGAGAACCAGACTTGGTACACCGGCCCCACCCCCACGACCGAACCTTCGATGGACTTCTCGACCATGAGTTGGGCGAGCCCTTCGCGAAGTTGGTCCGAGCGCCGATAGAGATCGGCGTAGGAGGCTTCGTCCTTCAAATACTTGAGCGACGCCAACGCCGAGGAGATCGCGATCGTGTTGCCCGAGTAGGTGCCGGCGATCGATACCCGCCCGTCGCTGGCCAGGTCCATGACCTCGCGGCGACCACCCAGGGCCGCCACCGGGAATCCGCCGCCCAGACCCTTGGCCATGACGGTGAGGTCCGGCGTGACGTTGAAGACCTGCTGAGCTCCGCCGCGCGCGATTCGAAATCCCGTGATCACCTCGTCGAAGATCAAGAGTGCTCCGTGGCGCGCCGTGATCTCGCGAAGCCCCTCGAGGTATCCCGCGTTGGGCAGGATGCAACCGGTGTTGCACATAATGGGTTCGGTGATCAGTGCCGCAATCTCTCCGGGGTTCTCGTCGAAGATCCGTTCGATCATCGCGAGGTCGTTCCACTGGGCGATGACGAGCGAGTCACCCATTTCGTGGGGGACACCGGGACCCTGGGCAAGCGCGACTGGACGCGCGTCGCTGCCAGCGAGTGCGAGGTCGGGATGCTTGGACCAGTAGATGCCGTCGGAGAACCCGTGGTACTGGCCCTCGAATCGTATGACCTTGGTGCGCCCGGTGTAGGCGCGCGCGAGACGAAGGCTGTAGAGCACTCCCTCGGTCCCGCTGTTCACTACGCGAACCGTGTCGACGCTCGGTATGGCCTCGACGATGGCCTCGGCGAGTTCGATCTCGGCTTCGGTCGGCAGCGCGAAGACCGTACCGGTGCTCTCGATGCGTTGTGAGACCGCACGGGTCACGCGTTCTGGTCGATGACCGAGGAGCATCGGGCCCAAGCCGAGTAGATAATCGATGTACTCGTTGCCGTCGACGTCGACCAACCGCGAACCGGTGCCGTGATCGACGAAGATCGGGTGAGGCTCCCAGCCCGAGAACGCTGCGCGCGCCGTACTGTTGACGCCGCCGGGGATGACCTTGAGGGCTTTTGCGTAGAGTTCGAAAGACTTGGAGTAGCGCTCTGGATGGATGAAGTCTCGTGTCATAGTAACCCCTAAGTCTTTATAATGACATAATAACTATAGCACGTGATGGACATCAAGTGAGCATGGGTCATGCGGGCTTCACAAGATTCGTCGTCTGCAACAGTCGTCGCGCAGCCATGCAGGGAGCCGGAGCTGCGACGATGACCCATTCGACGAATGCTACGGGTCCTACGAGGGCGGCTCTCGAAGCAAGAATGTCCGGCTACGCCTCGAAAGACTTCAAGAGTCGCTCGAGCATCTCGATCTGGCGCTTGGGCGGAACCGAGATGGGAAAATGTGTTCGCTCGACGCTCACGCCGTCGATGAGCACGAGTAGTTCCTGGGTCGCGAGGTCCAGGTCCAGGTCTCTTTTGAGTTCGCTGGCGACTTGAGCCTCTTCGAGGTGACCGCGCAGGCGAGAACCCAGGAGGTTGACCTCCACTTGACCCAAGTCCGAGAGACGAGAGTCTGACAGCAGTCGTCCCCAGAAGCTGACCTCGATTCGCGCTTCGAGTTCGCGCTCGGCGTCGAGCGGCAGGGCTTCGAGCATGGCGATTCGCAGCGCCGCCATCCCGCTCAGTCCGACGACCTTCTTCTCGGTGCGCTCGCGAACTCGTCGGTGTGACAACAAGAGCGCCGAGGCCAGGATGTCCAACTTGTCGTCGAAGTAGTGCGAGAGGATCCCCAGTGAGCAGTCGGCCTCTCGGGCGATTGCGCGTACCGTGGTGCGGGCTATGCCGTCGCGTGCGATGACGCGCCACGTGGCCTCCAGGATTTCGTCCTTGCGAGCCTCCCAGTCGACGATCTTGGGCAAGCCACCTCACTTTGTCCGATATCGAGATCTCGCCAACTCTACGTTGGTCTCAGGCAACTCTAGACCTTCTGCTTTGATTTTTGTCGGTCGTCCGTATAACATCCCCGACAAGCCGGGTGGCGGTCTGGGGGGAGTGAGATGGGTGAGAGCACTATCGACCATGCAGCGATACTGTCGGCGCGTCGTGACCTCGTGTCCTACGGGGTACGTCTCTTGGACGACCGACTGGCCCTGGGCACTTCGGGCAATCTCAGTGTGCGCGTGGGCGACCTCATCGCCATCACCCCGAGCAGCATTGCCTATCGCGATACGAGCGTGGAGGACATCTGTGTGATGACTCTCGACGGCGAACAGGTCGACGGTCGAGCGAGCGTCTCCTCAGAGTGGCCAATGCACCGGGGGATCTACGAGGCCACCGACGCCCGGGCCGTTGTCCACACTCACTCCGAGGAACTCGTCGCACTCTCGTTGGTCTGCGACGAACTGCCCGCCGTGCACTACAACATCGTGGCCTTCGCCGACTCGGTACCAGTCGTGGGTTACACCCGCTTCGGCTCCGACGCGCTGGCGCGCGGCACCGTTGACGTGATGCTCGACCACCGGGCCGCCATCTTGCAGAATCATGGAGCCGTGGTGCGATCGAACTCGCTCGCCCAGGCGTACGAGCATGCCCTGCTGCTCGAGTGGCTCGCTCGCGTGTATCGAAAGTCTCTCTGCTACGGGACACCTCGGATCTTGAGCGCCAGCGAACTCAACGAGGTGCGTGACGAAGCACAACGTCGCCGCTATGGCGGACTCACCAACGCCCGAGAACGCCCATGAGGGCCGCGACGAATCTGGGGCCGGTCGTCTGCTTCGGTGTGCACATCCTGGACATCCTGGGTCGACCCGTGTCGCAGATCCCACCCGGCCAGCATTCGGTGATCATCGATGAGATTCGCGTCACCGCGGCTGGGACTGCCGCCGGGGCGAGCGTGGACCTCGCCAAGCTGGGCGTGCGCGTGCAGAACATCGGGGCTATCGGTGACGACATGCTCGGCGACATCGTGCTGACGTTGTTGAAGGACTATGGCGTGGGGACCGAGCTGATCAGTCGTCTCAGCGGACAAGTCACTTCGGCCACGATTTTGCCAATACGTCCTAATGGAGAACGGCCCGCGCTGCACGCCCCCGGAGCCAACGGCGCCTTTGGCATCTCGCACGTGACCCCGGCCCAACGTTCGGCGCTGTTGAGCGCCGCGGGAATCCATTTCGGTGGCCTCGACGCGATGACCGGCCTCAATCCCGCGGACCTGGCCGAACTCGCCAGTGCGGCGCGCGCGCGTGGAGCGATCGTGACAATGGACGTGCTTCGCAACGGAGGCGTCGAGTCGCTCGAGTCCCTAGCGCCGGTACTGCGCAACACCGACTGGTTCTGTCCTAACGACGAACAGTTACTCGGTCTCACCGGCGAGAGTGACTTGCACCGCGCCGCCCTTCGAGTGCTGGGACTGGGTGCGCGAGGGGTAGCCGTGACGTGTGGCGCGAATGGGTGTCGGGTGATCGACGCCGATTCCGACGTCATTGTTCCGTCGATTGAAGTGTCGGTCATGGACACGACCGGCTGTGGTGATGGATTCGACGCGGGCTTTCTCACCGGACTGTTGGCCGGCTTGTCGCCCGTACAGGCGGCGTGGGTCGGGACGGTGTGTGGCAGCCTCGTCGCTACCGGGCTCGGATCCGACGCGGGCATCACCGACCTGGGCCAGGTCGCGAGCATGCTTCTCGACACCGCCAACGATGACGCCAAGTACGCGGGCGAACGGCTCAGGTCGAAGATCTCGAACACCGAGTCCGAAGTTGGAGGCAGAGAATGACAATTCATCAGGACCACGAGACCCAAACTGAGAGCAGTGGTGAGCGAAGCGTGGACGCCCAGCTGCGCCGGCGTGCTCTCGAGGTGATCCCGGGAGGAATGTACGGACACCTCAACATGGCGGCCATGCCCGCGGACTACCCCCAGTACTTCGAGAGTGCACGCGGCGCTCGAGTCACCGACGTCGACGGGCGCGAATTCGTCGATCTCATGTGTAGTTGGGGTCCGGTCATCCTGGGCCACCAACGCCGCGAGGTCGATGAAGCGTTCAACCGTCAGATGTCGCTCGGCGACTGCCTCAATGGACCGTCTGCTCGCATGGTCGAGTTGGCCGAGCGCTTGGTCGGCGCAGTCTCGCACGCGCAGTGGGCGATGTTCGAGAAGAACGGAACCGACGCGACGACCCTGTGCGTCACGATTGCGCGCGCCGCGACCGGTCGAAGCAAGGTCTTGGTAGCGACCGGTGCCTACCACGGAGCGGCCCCGTGGTGCACGCCGGTCAAATCCGGCGTCACGCTCGAAGATCGCGCCAATCTGGCGTACTACACCTATAACGACCTCGACAGCGTGCGTGCAGTCCTGAGTGAAGACGTCGCGGCGATCATGGTCTCGCCCTTTCGCCACGACGCCGGCTTCGACCAGGAACTCGTCGATCCGCTGTTCGCCCAAGGTCTGCGCGACATCTGCGATGAGACCGGGTCGGCCTTGATACTCGACGACGTGCGCTGCGGATTCCGTCTGAACTTCGGCTCGAGCTGGGAGCCAATCGGGGTGCAGCCCGATCTCTCGGCGTGGAGCAAAGCCATCGCGAATGGCTATCCCTTGGCCGCAGTGCTCGGCAACGACCGCTTCCGCGCCGCGGCCCAGAGCCTGTTCACCACCGGGTCGTTCTGGTTCGCCTCGGCGGCCATGGCGGCGAGCCTCGCAACCCTCGACGTGCTCGAGCGTGAGGACTGCGTTGCCCACATGGTGCGCATGGGCGACGCGCTGCGCCAGGGTATTGAAGCTCAGTCGCTGCGTCACGGGATTGAAGTTCGCCAGAGCGGACCGTCCCAGATGCCCTTTATGAGTTTCGTCGGCGACGTCGACTCGAAAATGGCGGCGCAGTTCGCTTCGAGCGCGCTTCGCCACGGTCTCTATCTGCATCCACGACACAATTGGTTCGTTTCGGCCGCCTTCAGTGATGCGGACCTCGATCTCGCACTGAGCGCCACCGACGCCGCCTTCTCCGAGCTGCGTACGACGTTTGTCTAGGGCCACGTGACGATGGACCTTCCCGCCTTCGACGAGTTGGGCCGCGACAGTGACGGCGTAGCGAACGCCTGGGGACTCTTCGGCGCCGACGACTCGATCGGTCGATTGAACCTCATCACGCCTGAATCCGTCCTGGAAGCCGTCAAACTGGTGGTGCGCGGGGTGAGTTTCGGACTCGATGCGCCGATCGATCAGTTCGACCCACCGCTAGACGTCACGCGTTCGCGGGCCCGACACCGGGTGCTCCAAGGGGGGACCGACGGAGTTGATGACCTCGACGACGTCCTCGACGACTACTTTCCCCAGATCTCGAGCCAGTGGGATTCGCTGGCGCACATGACGGCGCGTCCCGA
>JABEUR010000021.1 GCA_013044405.1 Acidimicrobiaceae bacterium
CGCAACGTTCACGTCTCGATTGGGCGAACCTCTGGAAGTAGGTATCCGGGGGCGCGCGACGCCAACACCGTTATTGAAAGTGGATGCCGGCGATCGGTAATCGTAAACGAATAGACAGATGGCACCCACCGCTCGGACCGGGCCGCGGAACTGGAGTGCTCGGGACAGTAGATGGATACTGGGTGCTCGCCATCACCGGGTGGCGCTGGTCAAGAACTTGTGGCAACTCGGAAGGACGATCAGAGTGGACCACTCCTGATTGAAAGTGCCCCTGAACTTCAATACGCTCGAGTGCACGATGTCGTTGCATGTTCGACCCCTCGATGCCTCGACGTGGGATGTCTTTGCAGACCTCGTAGAGCGTCACAACGGAATATGCGGTGGTTGTTGGTGCATTTCGTACCATCTCGAATGCGGACGGCGAGACCTTGACAATCGAACGGTCAAAGAGGAACGCTTCAAAACCGGGCGCGCCCACGCGGCGCTCGTTTTGGGTGATTGCGGTGTGGCCTTGGGCTGGTGCCCATACGGAAGTCCTGTGGAACTATCGAAACTTAAAAACCGACGTGAGTACGACAAGAAGCCACCGCTTGTTCCGGATTGGCGAATTACTTGCATCTTCGTCGTCAGTGACCAGCGCGGTCAAGGTGTTGCCCGCGCTGCACTTTCTGGAGCGCTCGATCTCATCGCTCAAGCGGGAGGAGGACCCACCGAGGCAATTGGCGAAGTGACAATCGGCCGCGCGGCACAAGGTCGCTTCATCTTCAGTGCCAACGTCGAGCTTTTCGAGCAGTACGGGTTCCAACGCCAACGTCAGGTTGGCAGGCAGGCGTGGATCATCTGCAGAACGGTGAACGCCAATTCGATCTTTTGAGATCCAAACGATGGCGGGGCTCAACTGAATCGCCCAAAGAACTCAAGGTGTGATGGTTGTTTCGCCGCTCAGCATGGAGTCAGGCGTGTTGCGAAATCTGCTTTGACGACTCTTCGGATCGACGTTTCACATGGACTTTGTACGAGCTTCGCGTCGCGCCGCGTTGGACGGCTGGAGACCATCACCCAGTTGGGAGGGTCAGATTTACTAGGAAAGGTCTTGACTTTGCAATACAAAGTAGCGTATCTTTGTGATACAAAGTAAACGAGGAGGTCTCTACGTGGTCCGAGACGACGAAGGAGCACAACTCCAGCGCGACGACGCAAAGTACGAACTCGACCCACAAGCGGCATCGACCTTGGTCGACGAGTCAGTGCGCCAGGCGCAGCGAACGTTCAACACATGGCCGCCCTTGCTCCTGTTGTTGGGCTCGGTGCTGTTCCCCCTGGCCCTGGGCGAGGTCTGGTGGTCGGTGCGTTCGCAACACCCGTACCACGGACCAACCGGTGGTGCGTTGACACTGATGTATTCGATCATCGTGGTTTGGGCGATCACCGTGAGTTCCGTGGTGCGTCACGCCACTCGTGGTATCGGTGGTCGCTCAATGCGCCAGCGCAAGATCGAAGGGATTGGATTTGCGGGTCTTTGGATCGCGGTCTACGTCTTTCAATACGCTTTACTGCACGCTGGAGCGAGTCCTTCGATCACCTACGGCATCTACCCGGCAACGGCTCCCTTCATCTTCGTCGGTTCGGCATTCGCCATCAGTTCAGCCCAGAGAGAGGATTGGCCCAAGGTGTTCGTCGCGCTGCCGATGGTGGCCATCGCCGTGGTCGCCTCCTTCATGGGCCCGGTGCTGGATTGGTTGGTGGTGGGAATCGGACTCGGTGCCTTGCTCTTCGCGCTGGGCGTCGGGCAACTCCTTCAAGGTTGATCGCGGCGAGTTTGAAATGTCCGGTGAGACGCTTGACCCCTTGATCCATGTACCGGCGCGCCTGCAGATCATCGCCACACTCGCGGCGTTGCCCTCGGGCGACACGCTCACCTTCACTCGACTTCAAGAGGTGATCGGTTTGACTTCGGGCAATCTCATCACCCACTTGCGAAGGTTGGAAGTTGCGGGCTACGTCGATGTTGAGAAGACCGGCAGTGGAATCGCATCGCGGACAGTGGTTGCGCTGAGCGACAGTGGGCGCGCGGCATTCACCAACTACACCGCCCTCTTACGGGTTCTCTTGAACGGTGCTTGACCACGTGCGCTCGCACGTCGGACGAGTTGGGGACCGGTCCCGCCAATGCAGACCGCGTTGATTCTCCTAACTGGAGTTGATACTGAGACGGGTTCTCTAGGCACGTGGGTGCTTTTAGCACTTGAATTGTTGGGCTCGAAGCGCTCGGGGCGCGCAGTTCAGCAAGGGCGCCTTTTGGTCGATGGTCCTTTCCGTGGTGTCGTCGTGTCGAGCTGATGGCGCAATCGCTTGTGGAGGCGAAAAGATTGTTGGTCTCGGAGTTGCAACGCGCCATTGGCGTTCACTCGATAGCGATCTCCGCAGCACGAGAGTCCAAACTTCGTTCACAAGACTGTCGGGTCGCACGTCCCTTATTGCTGTGAACCGCGGATGTGATGAGTTGTGACCAAGGGCCCGCTTCTTCACGTTCTGCAATAATGCACGATGTGCAGTTGTGTGGCATGATGAGTCAATGGTGGACAGTGAGGTCGGTCGGCGAGAGCGAAAGCGACTGAAGACCCATGACGAACTGCGCCGAGCGGCCCTTGAATTGAGCGCCGAACGCGGTCTGGCCAAGGTGACCGTGGAAGATATCGCCGAGGCGGCGGACGTATCGCTACGAACCTTCTACGACCATTTCCCATCGAAGGAGGATGCGATTGTTGGTTTTGACGAATCGCGCGTCGAACACCTGCGGATGGCGCTGCTCGAGCGGCCCGAAGAGGAGGCGCCGCTGGAATCGTTGCGCTACGTCCTTCACCAATTACACGTTGA
>JABEUR010000122.1 GCA_013044405.1 Acidimicrobiaceae bacterium
GCGCTGGACTTCGTTGGTGCTTCTTCCACCATCGCACTGGCCCAGGCCAGCATGGCGCCGCGCGGACGCCTGAGCGTCGTCGGCATCGCCAACGGAGCAGCCCAATGGTCCTTCTTCACCACCCCCTACGAGTCGACGCTTTCGAACACCCATTGGGGTACGCTCGAGGACCTCTTCGAGGTGGTCGACATGTACCGGGCGCGACAGATCCGTCCCCAGGTGCAGCGTTTCACCATGGACGAGGCTCTCGAGGCCTATCGCCGTCTCGAAGCGGGCGAGTTGTTGGGCCGCGCGGTGGTCACTCCCAATCTCAACTGAGTTCGCCTCAGCTCGTGACGAGCAGCGACCCTCGAGTCACACGACGCGCAGCGTGATCGGCACGGCCGAAAGGGCCTTGGAGACCGGGCAGTTCGCCTTGGCCTCCTCGGCCGCCGCGGAGAATCCCGCTGCGTCGAGACCTTCGACGACCCCCGAAACCGTGATGCGGATCTCGGTGATTCCGACGCCCGGCTGGAAGTCGACCTCGACCGAAGTGTCCAGGGACGTCGCCGGCGTGGCGTTCTTGGCCAGTCCGTTCGACAGCGCCATCGAGAAGCACGACGCGTGCGCCGCGGCGATCAACTCCTCGGGACTGGTGCGACCGTTGGCCGTTTCGGCCCGGGATGCCCAGGTGATGGGGAAGTTCCCGATCTCGCTCGAGACGAGGTCGACTGTTCCGTGTCCTTCGAGGAGGGTCCCCTCCCAATGGGCTTTCGCGTTTCGAGTGGTGGCCATGTCAACTCCTTCTCTTGGATCGGCGCAACGACTGTTTGCGTTGAGACTCAGGTCACACTAGCGACCTGATCGCCAAACGTGCTCGTGGTCCCTCCAACGCTCCACCCTTGACAGTGCGCGCTTCGCCGAGCAGACTGCGCTCTGACGAAGGAGGGAAGGTGGCTATCCCGATCTACCTGGAGGTCGGCCAGAAGTCGGTCTTCGCCGTCGCGATTGACTGGCCCGGCTGGTGTCGTCGCGCCAAGGACCCCGCAGCGGCCATCGAGGAACTCGATGCCTATCGGGAACGCTACGCGTCGATCTGTGGACGCGATCCGGGCCGTGGTGGTTTTGACGTCATCGGCGAGCTGGTCGGCAACGCGACCACGGACTTCGGCGCGCCTTCGAGCATCGGTCCCTGGGACGAACAGCCGATGTCGGCCCAGCGACGTCGACGCAGTCTCGAATTACTGCAGCGCCACTGGGACTACTTCGACGCCACGCTGAGCGCGGCGCCGTTGGCGCTGCGAAAGGGTCCTCGAGGGGGCGGGCGCGACCGCGATGCCGTGCGCGATCACGTGCGAGAGGCGGAGCGCGCCTACTGCGCGAAAGTTGGTGTTCGGATCGGTCCCAGGACCGCGTGGTCCGAACAGCGATCCACCCTCCTCTCGACGCTCGAGGCGCGAGGGGAGGGCGGATCGTGGCCACTCGCCTACGCGATTCGTCGCATGGCCTGGCACGTCGCGGACCACGCCTGGGAGATCGAGGATAAGGGCGTCGCTCTCGCGTACTAGGAGGACGCGGCTTCGAGCTGGGAGATCAGGGTGCGCACGCGCTGCTCGATCTGGTCGCGGATGGTTCGCACGACGTCGATATCCTGACCCGCGGGGTCGGCGAGGTCCCAGTCTTCGTAGCGCTTCGCCGGATAGACGGGACACGCGTCGCCACAGCCCATCGTGACGATCACGTCGGCGTCGAGGGCCATCTCGTTGGTCAGTTCCTTTGGTGACTCGTTCGAGATGTCGAGGTCGACCTCGGCCATGGCGCTGACCACGGCGGGATTGAGCCGTTCTGATGGCGAGGAGCCCGCCGAGATGACTTGAACGCGCCCAGCCCCGATCTGACGGGCGAAGGCCGCGGCCATCTGGGAGCGTCCGGCGTTGTGCACGCAGAGGAACAAGATCGTCGCTTGTTGATTCACGGGGCTCCTTCGAGTGGGCGCTGCGCGTTGTAGAAGGTCCGTTTGGCCCAGAGCGACACGTAGACGAGTCCCACGAGCGCCGGTACCTCGATCAAGGGACCGACCACCCCGGCGAGTGCCTCACCGCTCGTCACCCCGAAGACGCCGATCGCCACCGCGATCGCCAGTTCGAAGTTGTTGCCGGCCGCGGTGAAGGCCAGGGTCGCGGTTCGTTCATAGGCCAGTCCCAGCCATCGTCCCAGGGCGAAGGAGCCGAACCACATGATGGCGAAGTAGCACAGCAGTGGGATCGCGATTCGCGCCACGTCACCCGGGCGAGCGGTGATGGTGTGGCCCTGCAAGGCGAACAGAATGACGATGGTGTAGAGCAGGCCGTAGAGGGCGAACGGGCTGAGCCGGGGCAGGAACCTCGACTCGTACCACTCGCGACCCCGGGCGCGCTCGGCGAAGAGGCGAGTGAGGTAGCCCGCCACGAGGGGTATCCCAAGAAAGATGGCGACGGTCTGGGCGATGCGCCAGATGGACAGGTGGAGGTTCTCGGTACTGAGTCCCAGCCAGTGCGGGAGCAGTTCGAGGTAGAAGTAGCCGAGCAGTGCGAAGGCGACGATCTGGAACAGTGAGTTCAAGGCAACGAGCACGGCCGCCGCTTCGCGGTCACCGCCCGAGAGGTCGTTCCAGATCAGGACCATGGCGATGCACCGGGCGAGTCCGACGATGATCAGTCCGGTTCGGTACGCCGGCAGGTCACCCAGCAACAGCCAGGCGAGGGCGAACATCACCGCGGGGCCCACGACCCAGTTGAGCACCAACGAGGCGACGAGCATTCGTCGGTCGCGCGCCACGTCACCAACGCGGTCGTATCGGACCTTGGCGAGTACGGGGTACATCATGATGAGCAGTCCCAGGAAGATCGGCAACGAGGTTCCGGTGGTGACCTGAATCGAGTTGAGTCGAGCGTTGAGACTGGGCAGGGCCCGGCCAAGTCCAATGCCCGTGGCCATGGCGATGACGATCCACAACGGCAGGTACCGGTCGAGGAAGGAAAGACGTGCAATGACCGGCGGAGTCGCCTCACTCAACTGCGCTGCACCAGGGGCGTTTTGCATCAAGGTTCTCCCAGTCGTCGAGACGTGACGCTCAACAACACGCGCCAGCGACTGGCTGGGTTGCTGTCGTGCCGACGCAGCACTGATCGCGCTCATCGGACACTTCGTCACTCACGTCTTCGAGCACCGTGTAGTGCTCCCAACGCGAGGTGTCGGGCCCTTGGACCCAGAACTTGTCTTGAACCGCGTAGCAACACGTCGTGCGTTCAAGATCGTCACTCGCCAAGCCCGCGACGCCGAGTCGTCGCTTCGCCTCCGCGACCTCGGCACTGGAGAGGGCCTCCACGCCCAGATGATTGATCGATCCAGGCTCACCGCCGCCCTCGATCAGCACGAGCTTGAGCGGCGGATCATCGATGGCGAAGTTGGCGTAGCCCGGGCGCACCTTGGCGGGCGAGGCATCGAAGAACCTGGAATAGAAGTCGATCGCCTCGCCGAGATTCGAGACGTTAAGGGCGAGTTGCACGCGTGACATGAGCATCCTTTAGATTGATGGACGTCGATAAGTCTGGCAGATAGATTGATGATTGTCAATGAAAGAAGTCATATGGGGAAGCGAGCATCGAAGTCCAACGAAGTGGGGGCGGGCGAATGTTGCGCGCCACTCGCGGAGGCGGTGATGTCACGTAGCGACGCGCTCGACATGGCCGAGGTCTTCGCCGCGCTGGGCGATCCGGTGCGTTTGCAGATGCTCTCGATCATCGCCGCCTCCCATGAGGTCTGCAGTTGCAATCTCGAAGGTCCACTCGCCAAGAGTCAACCGACCATCTCGCACCACACCAGGGTGCTCGCCGAAGCCGGGCTCATCGTGGGCGAGAAGCGCGGACGCTGGACGTGGTGGCGCAGCGTTCCCGAACGACTCGACATGGCGTCGAGGTTTCTCGAACCTTAAGTGAGGCGGCGCTGGAGCATGACCCAGGTGAAGGGCTGCACCGCGGCCCATGGGGTGAGGTGGTCCTTGTACTCACCGCGAACGAGGTCGAAGCCGCCGTCGAACAGCGAACTCAACTCCTCGATCGACCAGCGACGGACTTCGAGTCCCGAACAGGTGTCGGGGCCATCGGGGGCGAACGTGCCCATGACGAGGAAGCCTCCCGGTTCGACGCAGTCGCTCACGATCTGCACGTAGGCCGACTGCTGCTCGGATTCGACCAGGAAATGGAAGACGGCACGATCGTGCCAGAGCCGGTAGCTGCGTTCTGGCTTCCAGCGGGTGACGTCGGCGTTGATCCAATGGACGTTCGCGTCGCCCAGTCGGGAACGGACCTCTTGGAGCGCCACGCTCGACACGTCGAGCACCGACACGTCAGTGAAGCGCCGACGTTTGAGTTCATCGACCAGACGCGCCGAACCGGCACCGATGTCGATGACGGCATCGTCGGGCCCGACGCCCGAGGCGTCGATGAATCGAAGGGACTCTTGAGGGATGCCTTCGGTCCAGGATCGCTGTGCAGGACTCTTGTGCGTGTACGTGGTGTCCCACGGGGTGCTCATGGTTAGATTCTAGAACGCTCTGAGTTCGTCACCAGAGTGAGACGAATGGATCTTCTGGTATTCATTTCAGCAGAGTGACTGGCGGGGTTGTCTACGACAGTGGACCTTAAGTGCAGATGAAAGTCTCACGCGCGAGCCCCCCGGAAGGCGACGAGATCGATGTCGGCCCGGCTCCGAATCAGTGCTCGATAGATCCTCCGCGGCGTGTGCTCACTCCACTTCTTGGCTTTTTGCTGCTCCATCGGCGATGTTCCTGCTGTCTTGAATGCCCAGAATGGGGTTCGACAGTCCGAACTTGGCGGCCGACGCGACCACGACGTTGAGCACCTTGGTCACCTTCCCACGTACGTGCACGCTGTAGCGGAAGCTGAGCTTTCCGAAGAGGACCTTGCCTAGGGGGTTGCCCGAGGAAGTGGATGGGTGGGTCGTCGTGGTGCTCGTGGCGCCGGCGGATCCGGTCGCACCCGATGACCCGGTGGTCGTGGTGGTTCCGGACGAGCTCGTCGTACTCAGTGGCGCCAACTGCGAGACCGAGCCACCAACGAAGCCATACCCGTTCGTCGAAGCGGAGCCCTTCACTGACACGACGAACTGAAGTTGGCTGGATGTGGCGCATGCGCTAGCGCTGGTGCACGGAGTGAGTGACGCCGACATCGTGACGAGTGCACTCGCCGACCCGTTGCAGGACACCAGGAAGTGGCCGACGGCGCGAGGTTCCTTGGCATTACAAATCACTGAAGAGGCACTACTGGTCGACGCCCCCGCCGACGATTCAGGGAAGGGCGCGACGACGCCCGCTCCTAGGAGTATCGCAGCGGCAACTGCGGGAGCAACCCCTCGCAAGATCGCACGCCTCGTGGAACTGGGCCATGTGAACGGGTGCTTCATACTCCCCCCTCTGCTGATTCGAGCGTACACTTTGACGCTGGCAAATGCCGCCCAACCGCAACGATGCGGAGTGATTCGTACCTGCGCGCGCCACCGACAACCACGAGCGC
Source organism: Acidimicrobiaceae bacterium (assembly GCA_013044405.1). Lineage (GTDB taxonomy): Bacteria > Actinomycetota > Acidimicrobiia > Acidimicrobiales > RAAP-2 > RAAP-2. The sequence goes on from JABEUR010000122.1 coordinate 5,553, forward strand.
CACGTCGATCCCAAACGTCGCTCCACGAAGAGCACCGACCCCCCTCGCTTGCGCCCACTGGGTCATCGCCTTGGTGCGCTTCTGGCTGATGGGCTCGCACCAGGGAGCCGTTGGTTGGGAGCACTTGGAGTACGACCTCGACGAGTTCAGCTTCTGCTACAACCAACGGCGTGGAGCACCCAATTGTCCAGCGTTCGTAGCCCACCCCTGGCCAGGGTTCCTACGCTGAAACGAATACCTCAAGTGGGACTTATGGAATCCCTGGTCTGTCGCGCGGCTGCGGTCGCATCCTGGGGATTCGCTGCGCCATAACACCCACTCCATCTCA
>JABEUR010000123.1 GCA_013044405.1 Acidimicrobiaceae bacterium
ACGTCCGATAAGAAAGGCAGGCGGCGAACCATCAAGTGTCAAGCATCACCCTGAGCTGTTTCGACAAGAATCTGCCGAACTGCTACACAGCAACTTGGTGAGGAATGTACGTAAGTCAGAGGCCAAGGGTGGCCTGCACTGTAGGAAGTCGATTCGCGATTTCTAACTCCAATTCGAGGCGTTTCTAACTGGGGCGCACTCGGGGTCAGGTCTGGGGAAGCTACTCAGCTCCAGTACTCTGCGTCCTTCACGATTGCATAGGGTCCGATTCCGAGAATGTGCTGGGCGATCAAGCGGTGGTTGCCGCTCTCCACAGACCAGAGCCAGGTTGCCGGCGGATTCGCTTTCGAGCGCTTAGCGGCAGCGTCCCACCCAGGACCGTCGAGAAGGTAGACCTCGCCGCGTGCCCATTCGTCGACATTCGGCCAAGTGAGAAGTGCTTTCACGATGTAAGCCACTCGCTCTGGGTGTTCCTCCTCATCTAGAGATCGGTTATGGACGACACCGGCGTAGTCGATTACTTCAGGTGCAGGGCGTGGTGGTGCCGACCCTGGCTGGGGCAGGTAGCCGCTAAACACAGCCTCGATCTTCGATGGCCATCGCTCAACGACCCAATCCTGCACGGTCTTGCTATCGTCTCGCGACGCAGCGTCCGTAAGATCCGACTCTCGCAGACGCGCCGACAACACGTCGTAGAGAAACTGATGCGAGGAGTATCCGGTCCACGGCTCGATTGGCGGGTAGCTCACTAAACCAGTATGTTCCGAAACTGAGCGTATGACGAGTGGTGAATCTTACGAGTTCTATCGCAGCGACGACTACGTGGCGGCAGATCTGAACTCCTCGGCGGCCTCGGAGGCACGCACAGCTCTGCAGTGGAGCTACCCGACAAAGCAACGACGATTGGAGCGAGCCGAGGAACTGTTTCAACTATGCGACTTGTTCCACGATGTGGCCATGTGGCTTATTCGACCGGCGTCGTTGCCGCGTGATGCGTCATCCGCCCTCGATGCCGTTTAACGCAATGCCCGAGACCTGTGGGTCAGGGAGTGGGTTCGCAATGCTCTTCTGGTGCGCAATCGCTATGACCTCATCGCAAGAATGGAGTCGTACCACCGCGCATGAACTTGCTTACCGGCCACGGTGGCCATAGTTAGCAACGCCGCGCCGCAACGGAGGCCAATTCTTCGACGCTCGCCGGCGTATCGAGCGATGTCGCCGCGAGGACGTCTAGAGCCGTCGGTTGGTCGAGATCGACCCGTGCGGCACAATGGTGGAAGTGAGTCAAACCCCCGATTCGACAAGCCAGGGCAGCACCCCGACGCTCTTTGCTCTCGCGAGCCCCTAAACGCAAGGTACGACCTATGACGAATCGACGCGCAATGAGCGAGACTCATCCGGATCTCGCCGCAGAGGCTATCGGTTGGGACCCGTCGGAATACTCCTTCGGTAGTCAAGTCCTGCTCGACTGGGTCTGCCCGCTGGGTCACGTCTATCAAGCAACTCCCAACAACCGCTCGCACGGGACATCCTGCTCGTACTGTTCTTCGCGCAAGGTGCTGGCGGGGTTCAACGACCTGAAGACCTTGGACGCGGCGCTCGCCGCCGAGACCGTGGAGGGCGATCCGTCCACTGTGACTCGTTGGAGTCACCAGGCGTTCCGCTGGCGATGTGGCTGCGGTCACGAGTGGGTCGCGCGGGTCGCGGAGCGCTCGGGTGGTTGTGGTTGCCCCTACTGCTCTGGCCAGCGGGTGCTCACGGGATTCAACGACCTGTGCACCACCCACCCCGAAATCGCCGACCAGGCGGTCGGCTGGGACGCGACGCGGGTCTCGCGAGGCTCCAACACGCCGGTGATGTGGCGCTGCGAATTCGGGCACCACTTCGAGGCGACCCCCAACAAGCGCACCAGCGGACGAGGGTGCCCGTACTGCGCGGGCAATCGCGTGCTGGTGGGCTTCAACGACCTGGCCACCAAGCGACCCGATCTCGCGGAGCAGGCCGTCGGGTGGGAACCTACCGAGGTCTCCGCGGGGAGCAACAGAAAGCTCCAGTGGCGCTGCGAGCACGGTCACGAGTGGGAGGCGTCGGTCAAGGACCGCGTCCGCGGTCGCGGCTGCCCCATCTGCCGTGTGGTGCGCTGGCGCGAACACGCCCGAGCTGCGACATCGACGGAGCCGTTCGTCAACCATATTCCGGCCCTCTTTGGTAAGACCGACGTCCGGACCGTCCGTCCCGACCTCGCCGAGGAGGCCGTCGGCTGGCTCCCCGAGCGCACCTCTATCCGAAGCAACACGGCGCGCCTCTGGCGGTGCCGCACGTGCGCCCAGGAATGGGAGGCGTCGGTCGCCAAGCGCGATGACGGCGAACCCTGTCCGTACTGCTCCGGCAAGCGGGTTCTCCCTGGCGTGAACGACCTTGCGACACTGCATCCGGAGCTCGCGGGCCAAGCACTCGGCTGGGATCCCTCGCACGTTCTGGCCACCACCTGGAAGAAGCTCACCTGGGCGTGCGAGAAGGGACACGAGTGGGAGGCGCCGGTCGGCGAGCGTCGGCGAGGATACGGGTGTCCCTACTGCGCGGGGCGCAAGGTCTGGGTCGGCTTCAACGACCTCGAGACGACTGACCCGGACGTAGCCCTCGAGGCCGACGGCTGGCTCCCGACGACGGTCACGAGGGGACACGAGAAGAAGAAGGCGTGGCTGTGCGGAGCGTGCGGCCATCGGTGGCAGGCTTCGCCGAACAATCGGACCAACATGCGCTCAGGGTGCCCGAACTGCGCCGAGTACGGCTACAGCCCGGGCGAGCCGGGGTACCTCTACTTCCTCAAGCAGCCGTCGAGCGGGCTACTCAAGGTCGGGATCACGAACGTGCCGGCCTTGCGAATGTCGCAGCACCGGCGCCGGCAATGGACGCAACTCGACCTCATCGGACCGGAAAACGGTGAGGTTGTACGAGACTGGGAGCGAGCGATTCTTCGAGAAGTGCGAGGTCGCGGAGTCGTCCCTGGCCCACCTTCCGCCACTGGCAACGTCGGAGGATTCACCGAGACGTGGCGGGAATCAGATCTTTCGGCCTCGACACTTTCCGAGCTCCTCGTGATGTCTGGTGTGGTGTTGTGAGAATGCTCGTGCATCGTGCGCTTCGGCGGCCTGAGGGAAGCGCCCGCTAGCTGTACGGTTTCGGAATGTACCCTCACTTTCGAACGAAGATTGAACAATGGAGAATCGTCGCAGTCGATGCAATACCCAATCCGAGGTCTCTTCACAGATGCCAGTTCGCGGTGCTCTACGGAGCCCAGGTGCAGATTAACGAGACTTGCGCCCTCAAGAGTTTTGCCAAGTTATTCCCCGGCGCGACGACTCGTTGCCAGCTCCACGTTGAAGTTGATTGGGCCGGGGTCGCCAACGATGCAGTCTCCATCTTCAATCACTTTGCCTTCGAGGATGGACGGGGCGCAACACCCTGGGGCGAGGCCGATGTCGTAAGTGCCTGCAACGATCTCGCTCGTAGCGATGTTTGGCGAGAGTGCTTGTTGAGCCTGTTCACGGAGCCGATTGAGTGGTACCCGGGCGAAACGTGGATAAACAATGGTGGACATCGCTTATGTGCGTTGACTTTTGCCAACGCTCATGAAGTTCCAGTCGCGGTCGCATCAATGACGGGACGTGGCTCGGAAGGCTGATCCGGTTCAATGCTCCCAGTGGTTGGAGCGGCACCGTAACTCGACATGCACGAATGTTCACTTTGCCAGATGCCCAATCCCCTAGAGGCAGTGCTCGTCGTGATGGATTCAGCGTTTCACGACATTCGAGGTATTGCATTGTGCGGGGCCCACGGTGCAGGTTTGCGGGACAGTGATCCTCCACTCCTCGAGATGGCGGACGCGTTTGAGGGATCTGCACGGCGGCTCAACTGTCCGGACAGGGAGGCCGCCGCACGACACGAACTGCATCTACTCGCCCGCTACGCGCTAGGCATGAAGTGCGGCCAACCGCGGATGCTGGACTGGATGCGGTCGGTATTTTCGGCAGCGGCTCTTGAACTTCAGGATGGGTCGACTTGCAGTCTGGATCAGTAAGAACGGCACCTCGTTCTTCAGGAGCGTTACGTTGGCCAGCAGAAGACCTCTGGCTCCGAAATTCATTCATGGAGCCCGAGGTAGGCGATTGCGAATTTGGTTCGACCTCTGCTACGACCGATCACATCTGACTTCTTCAGTCAACCTAGGATTCGCGACGAACGTACGACGAGAGGACGCCCCGATGGGATTTCTGACACGACTCTTGATTCCACGGAGTGTGCGGCGCGCCGTCCACCCGACGAGAGCGGTCAAGAGAGCGCTCACGCCCACGAGCGTCAAGCGGGCCCGACGAGCACTGCATCCGCTCGACAACGCAGCGTACGGCGTGGCTCGCTCGCTGAACACCAAGAAGCCCCAGCGCAAGCCCTCCTATCGACACGGAACGTGCACAATGCGACACCGATCACCTGAGGCGGCGGCGAAGTGCCGGCGAGCCTAGTGAGTCGCGATTTCGGTCGGGGCAGCGTTGAATGGTGACGCTTGCAAATCGTGTGCGCATCTTCCGGTCCGACTCAACGAAAAGTGACCGTCTTAAGTCCCCTGATGTCGAGCGCCGTCCAAAGAACGTCATCTCCGACGATCGGTAGGTCGAGATGAAGCGCCGTCGCAATGCACGTGCAGTCCGCGAGAGATAGCGACTTCGCCAACGTCGGCTGCACTTCTCCCAATCGCACTCCTGCTGTTTGGACAAACGGAACGAGTGCAGCTTGCTCGGCATCAAACGGAATGATCGTTAGCCCCATCTTCGACAGCGATTCAGCGAGATCACCAAGATCTCCCTTGTAGCCCTTCACTTTCGACTTCCACAGGATTTCTGCCAAGTTCACAGCATTGACTCCCGCGTGGTGCATGGCCGCTTCGACTCTTGTGGCACCCAGTTCGTTGAAGATCCACGCTATGACGGCGCTCGCATCGAACACAGCCTTCAAATCCGAATGACTCATAGACCAATAGCCCGAAGCATCGCATCTCCGGCGGCTTCAACATCCTCGGGTGATCGCTTGGTGGCTTCCTCTGCAAGCCGATCCCTGATCTCCCATGAGTTCTGTTGAGCAATGACGTCCTCAATCCTTGACTCGCGAATCAGTTTGGTTGAGTCCTTACCGTTAGCACCGCTGATCGCGTTTCCGCGAACCCTGTTCCTCACTGCATTCTTTGTCTCGATCAAAATGATCCCTTCACCCACAACTTGAGCAAACAATTCGTCTTTCGTGTCAACTTTGGCCGCTGCACGCAAACGAGCCGAAAACAGGGTCCGGCCTTTCTCATTCATGCTCAACTGAAAACTGTGTATTGGGTTAATGGGCATAATCCACCTCCGGTGTCACTCTAACCGATTAGTACCACCCTACCACTATCGTGCCACTATCCAACAGTAGTGCACTTACCCTTCAAAGGACCTGGGATGCGGCGCCAGCCGACTGTGAAGTCCTTCAGCGTCGAACGCATCCAGAGCGGGGTCGCCGTGAGTTCGCGGTCAGGCTCAGGGAACTGGCCGGACTGACGTAGTTGGTGCAGGCGCTGGCGGGTTATGCCGAGCACCCCACAGACCTCGGCGGTACCGAGCAACTCGGAGAGGCTTATCGTCTCGAGCTGCGCGTGGAACACGTCCGCGTGCACGACCTGCTGGGACACCAGTGCGGCTGGAGGTAGAGAGACCTGTCGATTGGCGTCCTCCACCAGCTTCTTGCCGAGAAATGCCGCCTGCTCCAGGTTGTGCACGAGCGCGTCAGCCTCGACGCTCACAGAACCCGTCCAGCCGGTGGCCGTCCTGACGCTGCGGCCGCCGTGTTCCTTGCTAAGCACGCGGTCGAGTACTTCGACGCGGCGATCGCCGTCCGGGAGCTGGTCGTCATCGGACAATGCCCACTCCGCGCTGTAGATCCAGCTGTCCCTGGGTTGTACGGTCACCGGCCCAGATTACTCGAATCCTTTACTTTTGGTCAAGCAAGAGCCCGAAATCAACTGTTTGCGCGGTAGATCACGGCACGTTGAGCACGTGAAAAGGAATCGATCCCGGCCAGAGACCCTCGAGGTGCTGGCGAACTACCGCATTCGCAGTGGCGCAGAGGGCCTCACCAAGCGCGACGAACGGCGCGTGGAGGAACTCGTCCGCGCGGCGGTCGGGCCGATGGCCTACGTTCGGCGCAATTCCATCTACCCGTATCTTCGCGATGCGACCGAGTTGGTGCAGTGGGCGCAGCAGCGTGGCTACGGGCTCACGCTCGAGACCGTGTTCTCTGAGGACCTCGTCTGGGCGTTCCTCACCCAGCGACCCAAGGGCAGCCTCGACCACTCTGCACATCTCTGGCGCTTGGTCCGCGCGCACGGCGCGGTCTCGCCGAGCGCGAGCGCGGCGGGCCGAACACCGCGCCAGGTGTACCAGTCGCCGTACGCACCCGACGAGATGGCAGCACTGCTGGAGTTCGCGCAGAGCCTCACCAACGAGTACCGCCGAGCAACGTTGCTCATGCTCGTGGCACTGGGTGCGGGTTGTGGCATCACCCGCCAGCGCGTTCGCGGCGTGCGCGCCAGCGACGTCCACCTCCACGGTGACGCGACGTACATAGCAGTAGGTCACTGCGCCAAGGTCCTGCCTGCGTTCGTAGAGGTTCTCGCCGCGGCGTGCACCCACCGGCCCGAGGGAAACCTGGTGCCCAGTGGAAGGACGAACGTCACTGAGCGCTGCGCCGGTTGGACCGAGGGGCGACGTGGTGTGCCCGTGTACTCAACCGACCGACTACGCGCTACGTACATCGTCGCGCTAATGGACGAGGGTGCGAGCCTGACCGAGCTGATGGCGTGGACGGGACTCAAGGGCTGCGACGCCCTCGAGCCCTACCTGCGCTTCGTCAAAGTCGAAGCGTTGAGTTGTTCCTTCGCAGGGAGGCCGTGATGCTGCACAGTGGACCCGAATTCAGCCGGCTGGTGAAGGAAGCCGAGGCGCTCGTTGATGAAAGCGGAGCAGCCATCGTTGTCGAACAACTGCTCTCGGCGACGGCTGAGAAGAGCGGCCGGCCACGCGAACTGCCGGTGCGCACGCTCTTCGTCGCCCAGCAGCTGCTCGCCTTCGAGGGCGACCACTTCCTCGTCAGCGTGCCCAAGCTCCTCAACCACCTGGACGCGGCGACCAAGCGGCGACTCGGCATCTATCGACGGACCGTGACCTACCGGCTGGTTCAGCACTTGTTTGCGGTGATCGCCGCGGCGGTCTAAGACGCGACGGACGAGAGTGAGGTGGGCTACTTCCAATTTGACCAACTGACCAACGCCATTGCGACCAGGGGCGCGCACGCCGAGGCGGCGGAAACGACGTCGCTCGCTATCGACGCGTCGGACATCCCGAGTTGGGGCACTAGCCGGTACCGGTTCGCCTACGACGGGGAGGGCACGTACATCGGCAACGAGTTGCACGTGACCGACGCTGACGCGCACTGGCGCAGCAAGGACAACCCCGAAGGGAAGGTGTCGTTCTTCGGATACGACCTCACGGTCGCAGTCGGCGTGCGCGAAGAGAACGGGCCGGCCGTGCCACTCGCGGTGAAGGCGATGCGGTTCCGAGGTGCCACGCACAAGACGACAGCGATGGGTCTCGCCTGCGTAGGTGATGCGGCGGCGAAGCGCGGGGCACTCGGCGACGTGCTGATGGACCGCGGCTACACGATAAGCAACGACGGCGGGGACTTCATCCTGCCAGTTCGCGGACTGGGCGGAGAGCCCATCTTCGCGCTGCGCGACAACCAACTCGGAAGCCCCGGCACGCTGCGCGGTGCAGTCATCGTGGACGGCCGACCATACTCGCCGTCAATGCCGAAGAAGCTGTATCGCATCAAGCAGGTGAAGCACACCGAGACCTACCAGCCCAACCTTGACGTCGTCGCAGAGTACGAGGCGGCCATCAAGGCGCGCTCGGTGTACGCGCTCGTACCCCACGGGGTGCGGCGTCCCAGCGGCGCCCAGGTGTATATGTGCCCAGCCGCCGCGGGCAAGCTGCGCTGCCCACTCGTTGCGTCGTCGGCATTACTGGCCCTCGGCACGATGCCCGCCGCGAACCCGCCGGCCAAGGCGCGACTCGACACAGTGTGCTCGGCGAAGTTCCGCACGTTCAGTGCCGAAGAACTTCCCTTGTCGCAGCGTCACATCTTCGGTTCGACCGCGTGGCGCAAGTCCTACAGCCGG
>JABEUR010000124.1 GCA_013044405.1 Acidimicrobiaceae bacterium
ATTTTACTAAACAACGCTCGCCTGCAGACAAGAACTCTCTCTCCCAGCCAAGAGCAAAAATGGAGCATCGTAGGGCCGGTGGGGATCGAACCCACGACCGAGGGATTATGAGTCCCCTGCTCTAACCACTGAGCTACGGCCCTGCAGGATCAACTCCTTCAAGCTCCCAGAGCAGGACTCGAACCTGCAACCTAGCGATTAACAGTCGCTTGCTCTGCCAATTGAGCTATCTGGGAATGCACCCGAAGGTAGGACAACATTAGCACTCGCCAATCTGATCTACTGCTGATCGAACCAAAGCTGTAGGCGCTCCGCTTGGGGACTCTCAAGTACCGCGCGCCGACATCGATCGATTCTCTTGGACATTCCCTGGCGAGTGATTCGGTATGTCTTGGCGATTTCTTCCATGGACATTGTTTTGAACGTGACTTGCCAAAAAGCATCGAAGTCCTCTCCACATGCTTCGCGTAACGCATCGATAACCCATGCAGGGGCGTCAACCGATTCACCCTCGCGGCCAGCCTCACCGACGTCTTTGAGCTCAGGAGTCTCGAAACGTCGAATGCTCAACTCCCTGCTTAATTGCATAACTTCTTGAGCCCTGTTGGGAGTGACACCAAGTGAAATTGCAACCTCGCGTTTCGACAATCGTCGGTTCGGCGAGGACCTCTCCAGTCTTTGGTACTTGAGAATCAGACGCATCTCCGAATCTGTTAATCCGGCCTGTTGTTGTATGGCTTGATTCACCATCTTCATGATCCAATAATTCGCATAGGTCGAGAATCGATTTCCCATGTTGGGATCAAATCGTGCAAGGGCATTGACAAGGCCCTCGACTCCAGCCGATTCCAACTCTTCGTTTCCAAACCGGTAGCCGCGTTCCATCACTCTCGTACGGACCAGCCCGAGTGTCGCGCGTAGCAGCAGCGACTCCGCTTCTTGTCCGGCGTGCCGCTGGCGCCGTAACTTTCGCCGACGGCCCGGGTCGACGACTCCACGCCGTTGCATTGCCGCGGCGGCAGACCTTCCCTGTTGAATGAGCGGGTAGAGACGCCGTTCTTCTTCGACGCCCAGCGGGGCCAGCATCGCGAGGCCTCCGATTATCCCGTAGCCAGATCGGTTCATGGCGCTTTCGACGCTCGTTCTACGAGCCAAGCCCGAAGGTCCTGTTCGGCGACTTCTCCGTGGGCCGAGTCCAACTGGCTCAGACGGTCCTTGACGTCTCTGATGGTACCGATGACGACGTCGGGAGCCATTGTTCCAGCTCGCAGTTCTCGCTCGAGTTGCTTCAGTTCCACCCCCGCAGCGCTACGAATCAATTGTGAGACGACCGCGATCACGTCAGTTTCGGAGTACTCACGATCAAGTTCGTCGACAGCCAATTGACCAAGTACACCCGCAACCTCTTCGTCTCCGCGAAGGTTAAACGCGTCCACGACTTCTGAAATAGTCCGACCGCTCGAGAGGCCTTCGTAGATATCTCGTTGATCCTCGTTGATGAAATAAGGCGCGACTAGGCGCTCCTTCACGAGTGCGGGTTCATGAATCAGTAGACGTAACGCCTCCAGTCCTGGCCGTGGCATGGCGCCAGAACTCCTTCGTGGCCGCACGACGTTCGTTGATGCCGCGCCAGCGTCCCCGGCCTTTTTTGGATTGTGAACTTGTTCGTTTACCCGCGGTCGCAATGAGGACGGCTCGAGGTGCAGTTGATCTGCCACTTGCATCAGATATTGATCGCGCACCAGTTCACTTGGATGTTCCGCAAGCACCACGATCGCCCGCTCGGCCGCTCGAGCCCGACCTTCGACGGTAGAGACATCAGCACCTTCGAGGACTCGCTCAAGTCGAAACTGCAGGAACGGAACGGACTGCTCGATGGCGCTGCGCAGTGCACGCGGATCGTTCTGGGCCAACGCCGCGGGGTCGGCACCCTTTGGAAGACGGGCTACCACGACATCTACCTCGTGTTGGCGTTCCCATTGGTACACCGAGGCCGCGGCACTCTGCCCCGCCTGATCGGCGTCATAGGCGAGCACGATACGTCGAGCGAAATTGCGCATCGTACGAAAGTGCTCCTCGCCGAGAGCGGTTCCACAAGTGGCCACCGCGCGAGGCATCCCAGCGCCAAAGAAGGCGATCACATCGGTGTAGCCCTCGCAGACGATGATCTCACCAGATCTGATGATGTCGTCCTTCGCCCAATTCAGTCCGTAGAGGGTCCGGCGCTTGGAGTAGATCGGTGTCTCCGGTGAGTTCTTGTACTTTGCCTCGACGCGAGAATCATTTCCGGCTTCGATACCGAACGGTGCAGGAAGCGTTCGCCCCCCTACCGCTATTGCCTTACCGCTGGGATCAAAGATGGGAAAGATTATGCGCGCTCTAAGTGCATCTTGTCGGCGATCACGCTTGTTGACAAAGCCCAAACCGGTACCGGTGAGCAACTTCTCATTGAGCTTGAGGGCGCTGGAGAGTCCATCCCATTCATCGGGTGCCCATCCGATCTTGAATTGCCGCGCGATTTCTCCAGTGATGCCTCGAGAACGCAGGTAGTCCCGGGCCGGGCGAGCATCAGGGGAATTGAGTAGACGATCGTGGTACCAATCAACGGCCTTGGCCATGACACCCAGTAGCTCTTGTCGCTCTTTGCGCGCCGAGCCAGCACTGGAGTCCTCATGAAGTTCTATGCCGGCCCGATCGGCGAGGAGACGAACCGCGTCGATGAAGTCCAGGTGGCTCATCTCGCGTACGAACGTGATCTGATCGCCCGAGGCACGACAGCCAAAACAGTAGTACCGGCCCTCTTCAGCGTTGACGGAGAACGAAGGTGTCTTCTCGCCGTGGAACGGACAAAGACCGGTCCAGCGTCTCCCCGACTTCTTGAGAGCAACCTGCTCGCTGATCAAAGCCACGATGTCGGTCGCCGCTCGAACTTGGGCGATCTCATTGTCCGATATGACCATAAGAAGAAGGTACCGGTTCGTTCGCCACGGCGGGCGTGACTTCACCCGGGCCTGCCTAAACTCGGTCCCATGTCCCAATTTGCCGTCGAAGCGACCGATATCGTTCGAACCTTCCACGATGGCAGCTTTCGAGCCCTCGATAAGGTGTCGCTGCGCGTTCCCACCGGGGAGGTCTTCGGACTTCTCGGACCCAACGGTTCTGGCAAGACGACCATGGTTCGAATTCTGTCGACCGTACTTTCGATGTCCGAAGGCAGCGCCACCGTGGCCGGATTCGATGTTCGACGCCAACCAGAACTCGTGCGCGCCAACATCGGTCTGGCCGGACAGTTCGCCGCCGTCGACGACAATCTGACTGGATTCGAGAATCTACGTATGGTCGGACTCCTCAACCACATCGACAAACCAGTCGCCGTCAAGCGTTCAAATGAGTTGCTGGACCAATTCGGCCTCTCAGACGCCGCGAACCGGTTGGCCAAGACGTATTCGGGCGGCATGCGCCGACGACTCGACCTCGCAGCAGCCCTGGTAGCGAGTCCGCCGATTCTCTTCCTCGACGAACCCACCACCGGACTCGACCCCCAGAGCCGTCAAGACCTCTGGGGAATCATCGAGAGCCTCGTCGAGGGCGGAACGACGGTCTTGCTCACCACGCAGTACCTCGAAGAGGCCGACCGCCTCGCCAAACAACTCGTCGTGCTCGACCACGGCAAGATCATCGCCGAGGGTACGTCCAGTGAACTGAAGAGTCGACTCGGCAACACGGTGCTCTCCATTGCTTTCGCCACGACGTCGGATGCAGAGCGCGCCCTCAACCTCATTGCGACGATCTCCTCCAAGCCCGCCAACGTCGAAGGGACGGTGATCGAACTGACGGTCAACGACGGCCCGGCCGCCGCTGCCGACGCACTGCGTCGTATCGACGCTGCCGCCATCGAACTCACGGGACTTCAACTGCGCGAGCCGAGCCTCGATGACGTCTTCTTGAACCTCACCGGTCACAAGGCTGAAGAGCCCCGCCCAGTCACGGCACCCAAGAAGGGCCGCCGAGCTACCAGGAGGAGCCAATCATGACGATTGCCCCGTCACGACCCACTACCAATACGCACCAGGCGTCGCTGCGTTGGACCATAAGTGACACGCTGACGATCGCACGACGCAATCTCTTGGCGCTCTTTCGAATCCCGACCGCCATCGTCTTTGCGATGATCCAGCCCGTCATGTTCGTACTGCTCTTTCGCTACGTCTTCGGTGGTGCGATCGCGATCATCGGCGCTTCGTACGTGAACTACCTGATTCCGGGGATCTTGGTCCAGACAACGATCTTCGGATCGATCGGCACGGCCATCGGACTGGCCGAGGACCTGCAACGGGGACTGATTGAACGGTTCAAGGCTCTGCCCATGGCACGAATGGCCGTGCTCGGCGGTCGCACCCTCGCCGACACGTTGCGCAACGTCATGGTCGTGGTGATCATCACCTTTGTCGGCATGGCCGTCGGGTTTCGACCCCAAGGAAGCTTGGTCGCCTACCTCCAAGCCTGTCTGTTGATGCTGGTCTTCGCCTACTGCCTCTCGTGGGGCTTCGCCTTCGTCGGGCTGGCCGCTCCCAACAGCGAGACGGCTCAAGCAATGGCCTTCCCCATCATCTTCCCGCTGACCTTCGCTTCGAACATTTTCGTCCAGGTCTCTGGGATGCCCGGTTGGTTGCAGCCCTTCGCGCGCAATCAGCCCGTCAGCCAAGTAGCCGAGGCCGTGCGCGGTCTGATGCTGGGCCAACCCCATCAACACTCGACCTGGATCGCGCTCGCGTGGTCGATTGGACTCGTTGCGGTCCTCGCTCCGCTCGCGGTGAGCCGCTATCGAAAAGCAGCTTAAAACCCGTGCCCGTGTTGAGCGTCGACGAGTTGCAGGCCATCTTGGTCGCCGCCTTTCCCGGCAACGACGTCCCGCGCGTCGAGAGCGTCGATGACCACGAGGTGGTAATGAGCATCGCGGTGAGTGACCGCCACGGTCGTCCCGGCGGCACGCTCTCTGGACCGACGATGATGACCCTCGCCGACACCGCGGCGTGGTTGGCCATCATGTCCCAGATCGGCCCCGTGCTGTTGGCGGTGACGACGAGCCTTCATATCGACTTTCTTCGAAAGCCCCAACTCACGGACCTGATGGCGAAGACCCGGGTCCTCAAACTGGGTCGAAAGTTGGCGGTCGTAGAGGTGGAGCTGTGGTCTCGGGGGTCGATGGACGTGGTCGCGAAGGCTCAAGTCACCTACTCTCTGCCGACGGCTAGAGAGTGATCACTCGCTCGTGAAAATGGTCGAGGGACCCGAGAAGTCCTCGACCAGCCCAGCGGACTCTGTCCAATGCTCGAATGCTCGACGGCTCGTTACCTCCGCGAGTTCGCCCGTCTCGCTCTCCAAGCCGCGCCAACGGCTCCTACGCGGCCAGCTCAACCGATACGGCGACACTCGAACTCTCGACGCTCGTCAGCACAATTCAGATCGCCTGGGTAGTGCGATCTCGCAGTTCATGCAACAGATCATCGATCGAAACCCGCACCTGTTGGGTCGTATCGCGATCGCGTACGGTGACCGCGTGGTCCTCGAGGGTGTTGAAGTCCACCGTGATGCAGTAGGGCGTACCGACCTCGTCTTGGCGACGGTAACGACGTCCGATGGACTGGGTCACGTCGTAGTCGCACATGAAGTGAGGTTGGAGGATCTCGAGCACCCTGCGCGAGACGGCTTCGAGTTCAGGCTTCTTCGATAACGGCAGGACGGCAACCTGAAACGGCGCCAGTCGCCAATCGAGTCGCAGGACCGTACGCGTCTCGCCCTCCACCACGTCTTCGTGATAGGCCGCGAGCAGGAAAGCCATCATCGCGCGGGTCGCGCCGGCGGCGGGTTCGATAACGAAGGGCGTATAGCGCTCGTTGGACGTCTGGTCGAAGTACTCGAGACGTGTCCCCGATGCGTTTGAGTGCTGGGTCAGGTCGTAATCGCCCCGATTGGCGATGCCTTCGAGTTCGTCCCAGCCCCAGGGGTAGAGGAACTCGACATCGGTCGTACCGCGCGAATAGTGCGACAGGTCAGCCTTGGCGTGCTCGTGGAGACGAAGAGACTCTTGGGGTATTCCAAGCCCCAGGTACCAGTCGTAACGGGTCTGTACCCAGTAGCGATACCACTCGTCGGCGTCGCTGGGGGCAACGAAGTACTCCATCTCCATCTGTTCGAACTCACGTGTGCGAAAGACGAAGTTCTGTGGGGTGATCTCGTTTCGAAACGACTTACCGATCTGGGCGATCCCAAATGGCGGCTTCTTGCGTACGGTCGAGAGCACATTGGCGAAATTCGTGAACATTCCCTGCGCCGTCTCAGGGCGCAGATAGGCGGTCGCGCCCTCGCCTTCGACCGGGCCCGCTTGAGTCTTGAACATCAGGTTGAAGGCCCGCGGCTCGGTGAACTGGGTTGAACCGCAGTTGGGACAGACCCCGCCAATCTTGTCCTCTCGCCACCGCTCCTTGCACTTGAGGCAGTCGACGAGCGGGTCGGTGAAGGTCTCCAGGTGTCCCGACGCCGCCCACACCGCGGGGGGGCCGAGAATCGCGGCGTCGAGCCCGACGATGTCGGTTCGCATCTGGACCATCGAGCGCCACCACGCCTGCTTGACGTTGCGCAGCATGTTGACCCCCAAGGGGCCGTAGTCGTAGGTGGAACGAAATCCGCCGTAGATCTCTGCCGATTGGAAGACGAATCCTCGCCGCTTGGCCAGGTTCGTCACCTTCTCCAGTAGTTCGAGATCTGTATCGCGGGTCGATTCCATGCGCCAAGGCTACTGGACTACTGAGCGCTCTTGAGCCTGAGGATCACCTGATTGGCGAGCAAGCGCCCACCGTGTGCGAGGCTCACCACTCCGTCGGACACCTCGACGAGGTGCTTGATCTCGTCGAGCGAGTCAAAGGCCTCTATCGGAACCCCTCGAGGTGTTCGCAGGGCCAGCGACTCGAGCTCGAATCGGCGAGTCCTCTCGTCGAGGTGCTCGCGACCGCCGAGGGGGCGTTGTCCCGTACGCACCATCGAGATGTAGCGCTCTGGGGTCCGAACGTTCCAAGAGCGCTCACCGACCAGGTGCGAGTGGGCCGCTGAACCGAAGCCGATGTAGTCGTCCTGGTCCCAGTAGACGTGGTTGTGACGGCACTCGTGACCGGGACGCGCCCAGTTCGAAATCTCCTCCCACCGGTATCCGCTCGCTTCGAGCACCTCACCCACGAGGTCATAAGCATCGGCGGTAGCGTCCTCGTCGGGGTGGCGAGCCGGGTCTTGACCAAGTGGCGTGCCCGATTCGGGTGTGAGGGCGTAACAGCTGATGTGTGGCGGAGCAGAGTCGAGTCCCAAGATGTCGTCGAGGGTCTGGCGCACGTCGTCGAGGGTCTCAGCCCGAGAGCCGATGATCAGGTCCATGTTCCATGTCGTGAACCCGACCTCGGCGACGACCCGAGCGACCTGCTCGTGCGCCAAGATTCCGTGGCGGCGGCCCAAGTCGGCGAGTACCGCGGGGCGCGTCGATTGGACGCCGAAGCTCATGCGGTTCACCCCACCACTGCGATAACGCAGCAGTCTCTCGTAATTCGCGTCCTCGGGATTGCACTCGACAGTGACCTCGGCACCATCCACGCGCGAGATAGCGTCGAGGATCCGTAACAGCTGCTCGGGCGCGAGCCGCGACGGCGTGCCTCCACCAAAGAACACCGATGTCGCCGGCGCGAGACCGTCGTCCTTGGCCCACGCGATCTCTTGAAGCACCGCGTCGACGTACTGCTCCATCAGGTGGTCGCGGTCCGAATAGGTGGCGAAGGCGCAATAGTCACAGCGGTGCGCACAGAACGGGACGTGGACGTAGACGCCGAAATTGGTCACGAGCGAATCCTCGCGAGGTCGCGGGCCTGGGCGAAACGAGCGAGAGCCTCACGGCGCTCGGCGAGCGCGTCAAGCATTGGAGAAGCGTACGAAGCTGACAACAGTCCCGCTCCTCCACCGGGCAGCAGGCAATCGGGTACCGGTACGGTCGCGAGTTCAGGTACGTACCGGCGCACGTACTCGCCACGCGGATCGAAACGTTGAGCCTGGAGCGTCGGGTTGAAGATTCGCTCAAACGGTGCGGCGTCAGTTCCGGTGCCGGCCGTCCACTGCCAGCCGTGTTGATTCGATGCGAGGTCGGCGTCCACCAGACGCCACATGAACCATCGAGCGCCCCAACGCCAGTCAAGATGCAAGTGCTTGACGAGAAACGATGCACACACCATGCGAACTCGATTGTGCATCCATCCCTCACTCAACAACTGACGCATGCCCGCGTCGACCAGGGGAAAGCCGGTCTCGCCCTTGGCCCAGACCGCGAATCGCTCGACCGCTCGTGCGTCGTCATCCACGCGAAGGTGTTCCAGTGACTTCTGCATTACTCGATACGCCGAATCGGGCCGGTGGAGCATCACGTCGGCGTAGAACTCGCGCCATCCGATCTCCGCACGAAACGTTCGTCGACCCTCTGCATCTCCGCTCAGCTCCCACAAAACCTGTCGCGGGTGTAGCGAACCAAAGCGCAGGTAGGCACTGAGGTGACTCGTCCCCTCCACGCCCGGAAAGTCCCTCGAGCCTTGGTAGTCGTCGACCGACGAGGCGAACCTCGTCAATTGACGCTGCGCCGCTGGCTCCCCCGCTTCGATGGTGACCGCAGCCTTGGCGTCGGGAAGATCGCCGAAGTAGGCGGGTCGCGAGGACGCCGCTCGACTCGAGAGCTCGTCAAGCGTGACCGATTCGGTCGCGCGCCACGACACCGCCGACGGTGACGTCAGTGGGGCCGTCGTGGCCTCGAGTTCCCACGAACGTCGAAACGCGCTGAAGACCTGATAGGGCGTGCCCGACTTGGAGAGGATCGTACCGGGCTTGACCGCGTAAGGAGAATCGACGAATTCGACGCTGATGCCACGATTGGCCAAGACCTCTTGGACCCTCCGGTCTCGTTGGCGTCCACGCGGCCCGAAGTCGTCAGTCGCCACGACGAGGCGAGCTCCGACGTCTCGCGCGACTCGGGTCAGTACTTCGACCGGGTCACCGACCAGGACGTTTAAGCGCCCTCCCAGACTGACGTCGAGCGAATCGAGGGTTCGACGCAGGAACTCCACTCGGGTGGTGCCGGCCGGGCGAGCAAAGGTGTCATCGACGATGAACAGCGCGGTGACGTCGCCGTCACCACGTTGCGCGGCCGCGAGAAGGGCTGGATTGTCGGCGAGGCGAAGGTCGCGTCGGAACCAAAATATCGCTCGTGGTGTGGCCAAAGTTCCTCACAGTGTTCGCAGGCACCTTACCGGTCGATTCGCGGCGGGGCGAGGGGGGCGTACGAGCGCGACACTCGAAGTCGACGCCCGAAGTGCGATTCGATGGAGTCCTGGGCCAAGACGGCGACCTCGGCGGCCCCGGGGGGATCATCTTCTCGAAGGACGGTTCCGAGGTCACCCCCCAGGATCCTTCTCAGCAACGTCAGGCCATCTGGCGAGATCGACGAGCCGGAACGACATTGGGAGCACAGTGCTCCACCAATCGATGCGTCGAACGCCACCAGTGGTCCAGGGCGAGCGCAGTTGACGCACTGATCGAGCACTGGCTCAGAACCGTCGTGTACGAGAAGTTTGAGGTAGAACGATGCCGGGACCAGCACCGGGTTGTACAGCGGATCGTCCAACGTGGTCAGAACCCGAATCAAGAGGTCGAACACTCCCTCATCGGCGACGTCCTCAGATGGGATCGCGTCGACGACTTCGACGACTGCGTAACCGGCATTGATGCGCGCGTAGTCACCACGTAGGGTTGTGAGTCGCTGACGATGGGCAACGTGTCGAGCGATGAAGAAGTCACCCCTGGTCTTCACCAGGTCGACATCGACGTAAGCGAGCGTCTCGAGATTTCCACCGAGACGGCTCGTGGACTTGCGGACACCCTTGGCCACGACGCGAACCTTGCCGTGGGACCGCGTCCACAAGACGACGATGCGGTCCGACTCGCCAGAACGATAGCTCCGAATAACCACCGCATCGTCACGAAGTTCTTTCACGATTCGTGGTGGTCTTCTCGTTCGTCAAAGTGCTGATGGCGCGGCGTGATGCCGAGGAATCGGTCCAGACCAACGCCCACCGCGACCAGTACCGCCAACACCGGTGGGATCAGGAGCGGCGCCACAAGACTCGACGCCCCGTTCACCGCGATGACCCAAAGAAAGATGTAGATCAACAGGGCCGCGACGACCGTGATCCGGCGCGCACTCACGTGTCGACTCCCCCGAAGCGACGAACTCGCTGCTGGAACTCCTCGATCGCCCCGTACAGGTCCTCTCGGCGAAAGTCCGGCCACAGAACCTCAGAGAAGACCAGTTCGGAGTACGCCATCTCCCACAGCAGGAAGTTGGAGATCCGGTACTCGCCCGACGTGCGAATCACCAGATCGGGGTCGGGAATCTCGGGGTGGTACAACCTGGAACGAATGGCCATCTCCGTCACTCGCGACGGGTCGATCCCGTCACTGACGAGACGTTGCACGGCATCGACGATTTCGGCTCGTCCGCCGTAGTTGAAGGCGATGTTGAGTGTCATGGCCCGATTATCCTTCGTCAGCTCACTGGCGTCTTGCATGCTCTTGAGCACGCGACGCGGCACTCGCCAATCGCGCCGTCCCGAAAAGACGATGCGCACCCCGTCACTGTGCAACTCGTGCTGACGTCGTTGGAGTAGGCCGCGATTGAAGTTCATGAGGTAGCGAACCTCATCAACCGGCCGGCGCCAGTTCTCCGTTGAGAACGCGTAGACGGTCAGCACCCCCACCCCCAGTGCCAGCGCCCCGTACGTGACGTCCACCAGCGCTTCCTCTCCGGCACCGTGACCTTCAGTTCTCGCCAGCCCGCGCCGTTGAGCCCATCGTCCATTGCCGTCCATGACGACCCCGATGTGGTGGGGAACAAAGCGAACGTCGATCGACGCTGGAATCGGGGTCGGACGTGGATCGGGCACAGACAGAACCTAGTGCGTTGTCGGACAAAATCTGAGTGCCGCAAGCCCCTAAGGTCTTACGGTGCAGACTTTTGACCCAGACGAGGAGACCCCCTACGTCGAGCCCGAAGTCGGCGAAGGGGTCCAACTCGACCAAGACGTCGTCGAGATCGACGTGGAACGAGCACTCGAGCTACTCGACCGCATCACGACGGATCTGCCCGGTGGTGGAGAGAGTCGCGAGGGACAACGCCAGATGGTGGGAGCCGTGGCGTCGGCCTTCTCAAGGGGTCGTACCACCGTGATCGAGGCCGGGACCGGGATCGGCAAGTCACTGGCGTACCTCGTTCCAGCCGCCATGCTGGGCCAGCGCGTGGTGGTCGCCACCGCCACCAAGAACCTTCAAGACCAGCTCTGCGCCAAGGACGCCCCCACGGTGGCGGCCCACGTGAAGGGCGTTCGCGTTGAAGTGCTCAAGGGGAGACAGAACTATCTCTGTCGAAATCGCGTCCAGAGCCTCGGTGGGGGTGCTCAGCTCAGTTTCGACGACGGAACGGACGTTCCCAAGGGTGTGGCCGACCAGATGCGTCGGATCATCTCCTGGGCCAACGACACGCCTACGGGGGACCGCGATGACCTGGCGTTCGAGGTCGACCATCGGGCCTGGCGTGGACTGTCGGTTACCGCCCAAGAATGCCTCGGTCGTTCGCGATGTCCCCAAGGACAGATCTGCTTCAGCGAGTTGGCCAAGGATCGGGCAGCTCAGAGTTCGATCCTCGTGGTGAATGCACACCTGTACGCGTCACACCTGGCTTCGGGCTCGATGCTGCTGCCCGCCCATGACTTCGTCGTCTTCGACGAGGCCCACGAGGTCGTCGACATCTTCGCTACGCTCCTGGGCACGTCGCTCAATGCCTCACGACTGCGCGCGTTGGCGAGCGTCGCGCGCCCGCTGCTCGGCCCCGAATTCGCCCCGCGCTGCCTCGAACTCTCCACCGCGGCAGACCGTTTCGCCGCGGCCGCGCTCGACCAATTCGAACGTAATGAACTGACCGGCCTCGACGAGAGCACGACGAGAGAGTTCGCGCGCTGCAGTGAATTGGTGACCGCAATCGTCGAGGGGCTGCGGACCCTTCCCACCGAGAACCCCGACGCCGAGGCACGAAAGATCCGAGCACTCGGACCCGCGGTGCATCTGAGCAACGACCTGGTTCGCGTGGGAAGCGTGCAGGAGGGAGAGGTTCTCTACCTGGTTCGACGCGACCGCGAAGTGGACCTCGAACTCTCCCTCGTGGACGTCGCGCCACGGCTTCGCGAGGATCTGTGGTCCAAGGTGACCGCGGTACTCACGAGCGCCACGATCCCCGACAACCTCACTAGCCAACTGGGACTGGACGACTCAGAGGTCGATCGATTCGAGAGTCCATTCGACTATCAGACCAATTCGCTGCTCTACGTGCCCGACAACTTCCCCGCTCGCAACTCACCGAGCGCCGAAGGCGCGATCGTCGAGGAACTGGTGGCCCTGATCAACGCGGCCGGAGGTCGAACGCTCGCCCTGTTCACGAACCGAGCGGTGATGAATCGCGTGGCCGAGGCCGTCGCTACGAGGATCGACACCGAAGTGCTCGTCCAGGGCACACTTTCTCGTCAACGGATCATCGGCGAGTTTCGCGATAGTGCGTCGGCGAGCCTGTTCGCCGTCACCAGTTTCTGGCAGGGAATCGACGTTCCCGGTCACAGCCTCAGCCTGGTCACCATTGACCGTCTGCCCTTCGCGGTGCCCAATGACCCACTCGCCGAGGCCCGTCGTGCCAAGTCCGAGCGGCCGTTCTACGACGTCGACCTCCCTCGAGCCACGATGCTCCTCGCCCAGGGTGTCGGGCGTCTCATCCGCACGAGTACCGATCGAGGCGTCGTCGCGGTACTCGACACACGCCTCGCCGAATCGAGTTATCGAACGGCGATGTTCCGAAAACTACCCAAGATGAGACGAACCCGCGACCAGGCCGTGGTGCGCGAGTTCCTCACCGAATTACGTAGCAACAGCCAGTAATCCGCCGGTTTTTGCCACCGGGTCCACCGGTGCAACCGGTAATAAACTACTATTTCAATAGATATAGTTTAGTAAGGGATTATCCGTGCATCTCGACATCCTGCTCGTCCTCGCCAGCGCCGTGGTCGGCCTACTCGTGGGCCTCACGGGTACCGGCGGCGGTGCCCTCATGACTCCCATGCTGGTCCTGATCTTCGGCGTCGCCCCTTCGGCCGCGATCGCCTCTGACCTCTTGGCCGCACTGTTCATGAAGCCGCTCGGAGTCGCCATCCACTGGCGGCGGCGAAGTGTGAACACCGAGCTGGTGAAGTTCCTCAGCTTCGGTTCGGTTCCGGCGGCCTTTCTCGGCACCTTCACGATGAGGATGATTGGACACAGTTCGAACGCCGAACATGAGCTCCAGGTTCTCTTGGGTTGCGCGCTGATCGTCGGTTCGCTCGCCATGCTCTCACGCACCCTGTTCATCGAGTCTCCCCATGGTGGCAGCGACACCGTGGATGTCCGGCCGATTCGCACCGTGGTGATCGGCGCGATCGGTGGATTCATGGTCGGGCTCACTTCAGTTGGTGCAGGTTCGCTGATCCTCGTCTTGCTGCTCGTGCTCTATCCGAGACTACGCAACGATCAACTGGTCGGCACCGACCTCGCCCAGTCGATTCCCCTCACCCTCAGCGCCACGATCGGGACGATGATGTTCAGCCACGTGAACCTCTCACTCACCAGTTCGATCATCGTCGGCAGCGTCCCGGCGGTCGTGATCGGCTCGATCATCTCGTCCAAATCGAACGGCTACCTGTTACGCCGACTGATCACTGGAGTCGTCTTGTTGAGCGGGATCAAGTACGTTGGTGCTTCGCCCGACGTGCTCGGCCTCAGCGCGCTCGCCACCGTGCTCATCCTCGTCTGGCTCAGCGCACGACAGCACCGGCGCGCTGGACGAAGCGACGCGCGCCGCTCAGTACCCGAAGCGGTCGAGGATGTCGTCACGCCTTTGCCATCCGGGTTCGACTGAGACCTTGAGTTCTAGGTAGCAGCCCTCGGGGAGCTGGCGACGTGCGGCGATGCCGACGTCCTTCAAGAGTTGGCCCCCCTTGCCGATCACCATACCCTTCTGGGATTCGCGCTCCACCAGTATTTCGACCGTGATGTGGGGCCACTCGAACTCCGTGACCCGACAGTGGATCGAGTGTGGGAGCTCCTGTTTGGTCTTTCGAACCAATTGCTCACGAACCAACTCAGCGACCCAAAGGGCTTCGGGAACGTCTGAGACCTCGTCCTCGTCAAACAGCAGTGGTGACTCTGGCATGACCGACTTGACGTAGTCGATGAGCGCTCGCGTTCCCTCCCCCGTCTTGGCCGACACCGGGAAGTACTCGATACGTCCGAGCACCGAGGAGAGACCCAACTCGTCGGCGATCTCGCTGAGGGCCAAGGTGGCGGCCATCAACTGCGAAGCCACGGCCTCTCTGCCGGGGCGGTCCATCTTGTTGACGACGACGCAAGGACGTGGACCGTTCGGGTCGCGAGCGTTCTGGAGCATGGTGGTCAGCACATTGCGATCGCCGGGCCCGATCGGCGAGTTCGCCTCGATGACCGCCAAGATCACGTCGACCCCGTCGGCGGCGGCGCGAGCGGTCTCGTTCAGGCGCCCCCCCAGCGAGGTCTTGGGCCGATGGATTCCCGGTGTATCGACGAAGATGACCTGAACGCCCTCTTCGGTGAGGATGCCGCGTACGGCGCTGCGCGTGGTGTTCGGCGACGGCGCGGTAATGGAGACCTTGGTGCCCACGACCTGATTGAGCAACGTCGACTTTCCCACGTTGGGTCGCCCGATGATGGCCGCGAAGCCCGAACGCGTCACGATTCGTTCGTCACAGGCTCGACGAGGATCTCTTCGATGCGCCGCCCGTCGATGCGCATCACGGTGAGTCGATAGCGTTCGGTGACGAAGGAGTCGCCGATCTCGGGAACGCCTCCGGCGAGGTCCAGGACGAGGCCCCCGACGGTGTCCCACCCATCTTTGGGTAGGGCCAATCCGTACTCCTCGTTGGCATCGTCAATGTTGAGTCGCCCACTCAACTCCAGGCCCTGCTCGATGGTTTGGACCTCATCCTCGTCTTCGACCGAGGGGTCTGATTCATCGGTGATCTCGCCGACCAATTCCTCGAGGATGTCCTCAAGGGTCACGAGTCCTGCCGTCCCGCCATATTCGTCGACCACCACGAACAAGTGGGACTTGGCCCGACGAATCTCGGTCAGCAGTGCGGCGACCCGTTTGGTCTCGGGCACGAACTGTGCCTCACCCATATGGGCGCTGACCAAGTCCTCACCTCGGCCATCGGCGACCAGTCGGGCCAGATGGCGCAGGTTGACGATACCGACGATGTCGTCGACTCCCTCACCGAGCACGGGGATTCTGGAGCGACCGGTCTCGATGGCGACGTCGAGTGCCTCGCGGATCGAGGCGGTGTCGGCAATATCGACCATGTCGATGCGCGGCACCATGACCTCTCGCACGATGGTGTCCCCGAACTCGATTACCGAATGTATGAAATTGCGTTCTTCGGACGCGATGGCCTCGTCTTCGTGCGCGACGTCGGCCATCGCGAGCACCTCGGATTCGGTCATCTTGGCCGTCTCGCCCGAACTACCAAACCATCCGATCACCATGTCGGCAATAGAGAGCAGCAGCCCAGAGATCCATTTGATTGGCCAGAACTTGAGGATCGAGCTCACCACCGGAGCAGTGAACAGTGCTGCGTCATCGGAGTACTGGACCGCGAAGTTCTTGGGAATCGCCTCGAAGACGACGAAGATCACCACGACCTCTCCCGCCGTGGCGATGAAGACCCCGGCCGCTCCGAAGAGTCTGCTCGCCAAGACCCCGACCATCGTCGCCGAGATCAACTGACACATGAGCACGAGCAATAACAGCGGATTGAGGAACTTCTCGGGCGTTTCGGCCAGCGCCACCAGTGCTCGTGCGCCATGGCGTCCCTGGTCACGAAGCGAGCGGGCGCGCGACTTGTTCATCCGAACCAGCGAAGTCTCGGCCAACGCGAAGAATCCCGAGAACAACAGCAATATGGCGACGCTGATCCCCAAGTACGTATCGCTCGAGGACCAAGCCGCACCAATCACGGTGTGCCCGCTCGATAGTGGCGCGCCAGAAGCTCTCGCTCACGCGCTTCCATTCGTTCTGCTTCCTCGTCGACCACGTGGTCCCAGCCCAACAGGTGGAGCACTCCGTGAACCACCAGCAAGGCGATCTCGTCATCGAAGGTGCATTCGTGTTCCACGGCGTTACGCGCCGCGACCGATGGACAAATCACGATGTCACCAATGAGCTGTGGTATCTCGAAAGGAGGTGGCTCGCCGGGTCCGCCGCCACCGGCATCGGGAACCCGTCCGGTTGGCTCGTCTTCGAAGTCGATGGGAAAGCTCAAGACGTCGGTCGGACCCGACTTGCCCATGAACTGCTGGTTCAGCGCCGCGATGGTCGCTGCGTCGGCGAAGATCAACGAGACCTCCGCCAGGCCCTTGACCCCTTCGTCGACCAGCACGCCATTGGCCAGTGCCACGAAACGTTCGAGGTCGATGGCGTGGTCGTTCTGCTCGTCCGCGGCGTAGATGTCGATGGTCATGAGTTGTGTTCTTCGTAGGCCGCGACGATATCGGCCACGATGCGGTGACGCACGACGTCCTTGGCCCCCAAGTGAACGAACGTGATGCCGTCGACGTTGCTGAGAACCTTCTCGATGTTGGCCAGTCCACTGTGGCGACCGTTGAGGTCCACTTGGGTCACGTCACCGGTCACGACTGCCTTGGAGTTGAAACCGATCCTGGTGAGGAACATCTTCATCTGCTCGGGGGTCGTGTTCTGGGCTTCGTCAAGGATGATGAAGGCGTCATTGAGTGTTCGACCACGCATGAAGGCGAGCGGAGCCACCTCGATGGTCCCATTGGCGATCAAACGTTGAGCGCCCTCGGGGCCAACCATGTCGTAGAGCGCGTCGTACAGGGGGCGAAGGTACGGATCGACTTTGGCCATGAGGTCCCCGGGGAGGAATCCCAGGTGTTCGCCCGCTTCGACGGCGGGTCGGGTGAGCACGATTCGTTGGACTTGTCGACGATGCAGCGACTGCACGGCCTGGGCGACGGCGAGGTAACTCTTGCCGGTGCCGGCTGGACCGATGCCAAAGGTGATGATCGACGAATCAATCGCGTCGGTGTAGCGCTTCTGTCCTGCGGTCGAGGGTCGAATGGCCTTGCCCTTGGCGCTGCGAACCACTTCGTGGCCGAGTATCTCACTGGGACGAAGATCGTCGTCGACCATGTCGATCGTGCGGGTGATCTTGGTCGGATCGAGGGCCTGCCCACTCTCGATGATCAAGACCAGTTCGTCGAAGAGCCGCAGCACCTTTGCGGCGTCGGGGCCCGAAACGGAGATCTGGTTCCCCTGAACTCGAACCTTCGAGTTCGGGTAGGAACGTTCGATGACCCTGAGGTGCTCGTCGCGAGGTCCGAGTAGTCCTGACATCAAGTGGGTATTTGGAACGAAGGTGGTCGCCGTGAGGGCCTCCGAGGCCGTGGCATCAAAGGTCATCCGGGCGGCCACTCCATTCGCCGTCCACCAAGGACGTGCATGTGCAGGTGCGCCACGCTCATCTGGGCATCGGGACCAACGTTGAACACGAGACGGTAGCCCGATTCGCGTATGCCCTCAAGCTCAACAACTTCCTGGGCGAGCAAGATCAGGTCGTCCACGACGCCGCCGTGCGAACTCGCAACCTCGTCAGCACTCGTGATGTGTTGCTTGGGTATGACCAACACGTGTACCGGGGCCTGCGGGGCGATGTCGTAGAACGCGAAGGCGGTGTCGCTCTGGGCTACTGGCTCCGCTGGAATCGCTCCCGCGACAATCTTGCAAAAGACACAATCACTCATCTGTTCCTCTCATCATTACCGATTACCTGCCCTCTAGGGTAAATCCCCAGTCTCCTGAACCAAATACCACCAGCGACGCCGCCACCACCGCAGCGGTCTCGGCGCGCAAGACGCTCGGACCGAGGCTGAGGCGACGACGTGATGATCCCCACTCGTCGGGTGCCCAGCCCCCCTCGGGACCGACGGCGACGGCGTTCACGGCGCTCCAGCGAGCATCCCCGTCGAAGTCGGCAACTGCGACACTCGCTTCCACGTCACGAACCTGCACCGGCTCTTCGACGGTGACGTCGTAGGTCCGTCTGGACTGGCCACAAGCTTCGGCGCCGATTCTGCGCCACCGGGCGAGGACCTTATCGCGAGCATCACCTTTGAATTTAACGGCGATTCGTTCGCTGAGAAGCGGGACGATCCGACTCACGCCTAGCTCGGTCGACTTGGCAACCACCCACTCACTTCGATCGCCCTTGAGTGGCACGATGTAGAGCACCGTCTCGATTCCGAGCGGGTCGACGTGGACATCGCTGGTACGCGCCAATCCATTGGCGCGTACCTCACAGATCGACCAGGTACCGCGCCCGTCGGTCACGACGATCTCCTCGCCCTCGCCGGCTCGAAGCACCTTTCTCAGATGATGGTCGTCACTCGTTCCCAGTACCGGCGCGGCCGGGTCGAGGACGCGAAATTGGCCGAGCGCAGCCACTCGACGCGACCAGAGTTCCAAGGTCACTTCTTGGAACCACGTCGTCGATGAAAGATGCCGCTGGGACGCTCGAGCACGGCCTCACCCCGGTGTGCCGCCAATTCGCGCAGCAGTTCCTCGGTCGTCTCGTCTAGTTCCGTGGGGACGTCGACCACGAGGTGGACGTACAGGTCACCACGCCCTCGTCCGTGCAGATGGTTGACGCCCTCGTGACGGATCCGATGAACTGTTCCATTTGGACTTCCCGGAACGACATCGATCTCAATGCTCTCTCTCAGCGTTGGAACGACGAGCGAGGCGCCGAGCGAGGCCTGGGTGAATGCGATATGGGCTTCGTGGTGCAGATCGTCTCCGTGTCGCTCAAAGCGTTCATCGAGCGTCACTCTCAGGTGCACGAAGAGCCGCCCATTGGCACCGCCACGCAGCCCCGCCGGACCCCGGTCCGAGAGTCGCATCGTCGAGCCGTCCTCGACTCCGGCGGGCACTTGAACCGTGAGCGAAGTGGTCTCGTTTCGACGTCCCTCGCCTCGACAGTCGCCACAGGGCGATTCGATGCGTGTACCCATGCCAGCGCATCGCGAGCACGGCATCGCCGTGACCATCTGGCCCAGGATCGAGTTTCGAACCCGACGCACTTCTCCCGTACCAGCACACTCCTCGCAGCGCACCGGCGAGGTCCCTGGCTCACAGCCCGTACCGTCGCAGGTCGTACAGCGTCGAGGCAAGGTCACCGTCACTTCATGGGTCGCACCGAACGCAGCGTCATCGAGCGT
Source organism: Acidimicrobiaceae bacterium (assembly GCA_013044405.1). GTDB lineage: Bacteria > Actinomycetota > Acidimicrobiia > Acidimicrobiales > RAAP-2 > RAAP-2. The sequence continues at coordinate 19,474 of JABEUR010000124.1, forward strand.
GATATCCAGCGAGATCTCGGCGTCGGGACCGGGCTGAGGTCCGCGCCGTTGCGCCGAGTGTCCGCTGACGCCGCCAAAGAACATGTCGAAAATGTCCTGCACCGAGCCGGCACCGAACGGGTTGCCCCCGGCGCCTACGTCGGAACCGAACCGGTCGTAGTTGGCCCGCCGTTCCGGATCCGAGAGGATCTCGTAGGCCTGAGACACCTCTTTGAATCGCGCCTCGGCCGCGTGGTCATCGGGATTCGCGTCGGGGTGTAGTTGACGTGCGAGACGACGATACGACTTCTTCAACTCCTCTTGGGAGGCGTTGGAATCGACTTCGAGTATGGCGTACAGGTCGGGATCAGGCATGATCTTCCTCATTGGCGAAATGGTTGGTCAGATGCTCCGAGACGACTCTGGCCGCCGCCATTGCCTCGCGATACTTCATGCGAGTTGGTCCGAGCAGACCAACGGCACCAGCGGGTTCACCATCGATGGTGACCGGTGCGACGATCACCGCGCACGACGACAGCGGTTCGAATCCGTGCTCTGAACCAATGGCCACCGAAAGTCCCTGGTCCAATATGTCTTGTACGAGCGACACGACGAGCAGCTCTTGTTCAAGGATGCTGAGCACCTTGCGTACAGTCTCGACCCCGTCGAACGCTTCGGCGACTCGCGAAGAACCACCGATGAAAACCTGCTCACCGTCCGTGGTGGGTTTTTGAGCGTGCAGGACGCTCACCGACTCGCGCACCAGAATCGCCACGTGGTCGTCTCGAGAGGGGACCTGTACTCGGCTGTCGAGTGTGGTCCCGATCAGCAGCGCGTTGAGTTGACGAGATGCTTCGGTCACTTCGACGTGTGATGCTTCGATAGTTGGCAGCACGCTGTGCTTGGTGACCGACCCGTCAGAGAACACCGTCACGAGCAGGTGGTGACGTGAGTCGAGATTCACCAACTGAACGCTGAGGATCGAAGAGTGCGAGTGGCTCGGACCAACGACGACCGAGGTGTAGTTGGTCAGTTGGCTCAGCATGATCGAGGTCTGCTCGAGCACTCCTTCGACTTCGCCACGGACACTCTTGAAGAAATCGCTGATCTGCACCTGTTGGGCTTCGCCGAGTACCCCCGATTTCAAGTGATCGACGAAGTAGCGATAGCCCTTGTCCGTCGGCACGCGACCAGCGGACGTGTGGGGTTGGGCCAAGTAGCCCTCGCGCTCCAGGGTCACCATTTCGGAGCGCACGGTGGCCGGTGAGACGTCCAAATCCGCGCTGGCCGCCACGGCGGTGGAACCGACGGGCTGGGCCGTGTCGATGTGCTCGACCACGACCGCCTGAAGGATCGTGGCCTTACGTACATCGAGATCACTCGTGTCCGTTTCGTTCTTCGAACTGGCCCGACGCGACATACGCTCTCCTTGTTAGCACTCGATTCTACCGAGTGCCAAGACCATTCGACTCCACCGCGTATGGTCGAACCATGCAAGCAATCGAACCGCCGACACGGCCCAAACCACCCGACAACGGGAGCGAATCCGAGCAACTCCACGCGTGGCTCGACTTCTATCGTGCGACCTTGATCCTCAAATGTGCGGGACTCGACATCGAGCGCTTGAGTATGCGTCCCGCGGGGAGTTCGAGGCTTTCGTTGCTCGGGCTGATCCGACACATGACCTTCGTCGAACAGGTCTGGTTCGAGTCGACCTTCGCCAACTTCGCCGCCGCCATCTACTACGCCAAGGACACCCACCCCGACGCCGACTTCGAAGAATTGACGGACTCTCCGCTCGAACTGGTACTCGACAACTTCAACGCCGCCTGCGCGCGTTCACGTGAGTTGGCGACCGGTCACTCCCTCGACGAGATGGCCGCGTCCCAGCGTCGGGGTCGAGAGGTCGATTTGCGCTGGATCTACCTGCACATGATCGAGGAGTACGCACGCCACTGCGGACACGCCGACATCTTGCGCGAACTGATCGACGGATCGACCGGTTACTGATCAGTCTTCGAGCTTGAGGGCCGCGACGAAGGCTTCCTGGGGCACCTCCACGCGCCCGAGGTTCTTCATTCGTTTCTTGCCCTCTTTCTGCTTTTCGAGCAGTTTGCGCTTGCGAGTGATGTCGCCTCCGTAGCACTTGGCTAGGACGTCCTTTCGTCGAGCCTTGACCGTCTCGCGTGAGATGATCCGTCCGCCGATCGCCGCCTGAATCGGTACGTCGAACATTTGGCGAGGAATCAACTCCTTCAGTCGCTCGGCCATACGACGTCCGTAGTAGTCGGCGTTGGACTTGTGCACGATGGTGGAGAACGCGTCGACGGGCTCGTGATTGATCAACAGGTCAACTCGTACCAACTGCGACGTGACGTATCCGCTCGGCTCGTAGTCGAGGCTGGCGTAGCCCTTCGTGCGGCTCTTCAACGCGTCAAAGAAATCGATGACCACTTCGGCCAGAGGAATTTTATAGCGTAACTCCACGCGTTCCACCGACAGGTAGTCCATTTTGACCATCTCTCCGCGGCGTGACTGGCACAAGTCCATGACCGCGCCCAAGTACTCCGACGGCGTGAGGATCGAGATGTCGAGCATGGGCTCGTCGATGTGGTCGAGTCGACTCGAATCGGGCAGTTCGGTGGGGTTGTCCACGAGCATTTCGGTGCCGTCAGTGAGAAATGCCCGATAGACCACCGACGGCGCCGTCGCTATTATCCCCAGGTCGAACTCGCGCTCGAGGCGTTCACGAACGATCTCCATGTGCAAGAGCCCCAGGAAGCCGCATCGGAAACCGAAGCCCAGCGCCTTGGAGGACTCTGGTTCGTAGGTAATCGATGCATCGTTCAACTTCAGTTTGTCCAGAGCGTCGCGCAGGTCCGCCAGGTCGTCTCCGTCTATTGGATAGATTCCACAAAAGACCATCGGTTTTGGATCGAGATACCCCTCGAGCGCCGCGCCGGCCGGGCGACTGGCTTCGGTGATCGTCTCTCCAGAACGCGCCCCGGCGACATCCTTGATCCCCGCCACGATGAAACCGACCTCACCGGGCCCCAGTTGCTTGACGCTCAACATTTCCGGGGTTCGAATCCCGATCTCTTCGATCTCATGATTGGACCCGGACTGCATCATCCGGATTCGCATGTCGTCTCGCAACGTCCCGTCGATGATCCGGATGGAGCTGATCACCCCGCGATATTGGTCATAGTACGAGTCGAATATCAGGGCGCGCAGTGGCGCTTCGGGGTCGCCCTGGGGCGCCGGAATGCGAGCGATGATCGCTCGCAGCAGATCCTCCACCCCTTCACCGGTCTTGGCCGAGATCGAGAGGACTTCGCTCGCGGGTAGGCCGAGGACTCGTTCGAGTTCTTCTTTGCAACGCTCGGGGTCGGCCGCTGGAAGATCGATCTTGTTGAGAACCGCGACGATCTCCAGATTGTTCTCGATGGCCTGGTAGCAGTTGGCCAGCGTCTGGGCCTGGATTCCCTGGCTTGCGTCCACGAGCAGAACGGCACCTTCGCAGGCGGCGAGCGATCGCGATACCTCGTATCCGAAGTCCACGTGACCCGGGGTATCGATGAGTTGAATGATGTGTCCCTCGTAACCCACCCGAACGTTCTGGGCCTTGATCGTGATGCCACGTTCTCGTTCAATGTCCATCGAGTCGAGGTACTGCGCACGCATCAGACGTGGATCGACCGCTCCGGTGATCTCGAGGATTCGATCAGAGAGCGTCGATTTGCCGTGGTCGATGTGCGCGATGATGCTGATGTTGCGGATTTTGCTGAAATCTATGGTCGAAATTGGAGCTGCCACGGTCTAGCAAGGCTACCCGGCGAGCGTTGGCGTGGCCCGCCAGAGCGGCGCCGAGGCGTCTGCTAGCATCAATAAGCCCGCCGGACGCTTTCCGAGCACTGATAACGAGGATTTTCGTGGCAAACATCAAGAGCCAGATCAAGCGCAACAAGCAGAACGAAGTGGACCGCGAACGTAACAAGGCCGTAAAGTCCGAGATTCGCACCCGCACCAAGAACGCTGTCGCCGCCGTGGGTACGGAGAACGAAGAAGTCGCCCTGCGCGCCGCCGTCAAGCGAATCGACAAAGCCGCCTCCAAGGGTGTCATCCACAAGAATCAGGCCGCCAACAAGAAGAGTGGTTTGATGCGTCGTATCGCCGCACTGAAGAGCGACGCCTGATCGCACCGATCGCGGCGACCCGCCTTTCGTCGCCGTGCACAGTGTTCGCAGTGTGCTGTTGAGCCGAGGGACCTGTCCACCTCAACCGTAGGCGTCGACAGCGTCGTCCCCGTTGTACATCAAGAGCCTCTCAGCTTCGCCGAGCGCCCGAGGTCATCCTCGCTAAGCGAGCCACCAGGACCTCGATGACGGTGAGTTCGGTGACGTCCATGTCCGAGTTGAGGTCCTTGCCGCCGTAGCTCACGGCCCCTTTGAGCGCTCCATCCGCTTCGGTGATCCAATGCACCGCGGTTGCTATTCGAGTTGCGCCGAGTCGCTGAGACATTGCGAGGGCCTTTCCCGCCGGAAACGTACCGATCCCCAACAGCAGCGCCGCATCCTCGCCACCGCGTGCTGCACTGCCTTCCAGGCGAGCCATCCGCAGGTAGTGACGCTGGAGCATATTGACGATCTGCAGCGCGGCGCGACCCTTGGAGTCGAGCATCCGGCGCGCGACCTCGATCGACTTGGCCGAATCTCCACTGTCGAGAGCATCCGTGAGATCCCATTCAGGCACATCACCCAGATCTCCGAGGTACGGCTCGATCTTGTCCATGTTGATCGAAGTTGTTCCGTAGATTGCCTGGAGCGTGCGAGCGAGCGCGTCAACCCGCGCCACGTCATCACCGACCTTGCTCGCAATGGCACGGGCGGCTCTCGCATCGACGTTGATTTCGTACTGCTGCAGTTTTGATTCGACGAACGAGACCCGCTCGCTCGAACGTGAACCGACGTTGGCGTCGATCACCTCACTCGATGCTTTGACCAGTTTGTGACTCTTTGCTCCGACGACCGCGAGCACGAGCACGATGTCGGGAACCGGTGACGAGATCCAGGCGAGCAACTCAGCGACCTCGTCGGCCAGCAACGACTGGGCATCTCTAACGACGATCACGCGACGCTCTACGAGGAATGGCGGGGTGTTGAGCGCCTCGATGACCTTAGCAATGATCGAATCACCGCTCGAAGTGGTGACGTCCTTGGCGGTGAAGTCCTGCAGGGCGATCAACGGGTCCAGGTCACCCATCGTCGCAGAGACTGCACTGTGGAGTGCGTCATAGACCATGGTCGCGTCGTGGCCCACCACGCAGAGCACTGGACCATTCACTTGGCCATCTCCAAGAGTCGCTCAACGGTGTCACGTACCCTGACGGTGCCCGCGACGTCATGAACCCGCAGAATGCGACATCCGCCCGAAATTCCCAGGGCGCACGCGCCGAGCGACGCTTCACGGCGCTCGGCCACCTCGAGCTTGAACATGACGCCCAAGAACGTCTTGTTGGACGCCGAAAGGAGCAGCGGCGATCCCAGCTGCGCCAAAGTTTCGGAGTCTCGAAGCAGTTGCAACGATTGAGCTGCGGTCTTGCCGAGGTCGAGACCGGCGTCGAGGATTATCCGATCAGCGCGAACCCCCGCGTCGAGCGCGCGCTGACGGCGATCAATCAGGAAGTCACGAACGGTCGTGGTCACGTCGAGATAGTACGGATTCGGATCGGCCACCCGCGGACGAAGGCGAATATGGGTGGCGACGACACTCGCGCCGGCTTGCGCGGCGGCCTCGAGGTAGTGGGGATCGGCGAAACCACTGATGTCATTTCCGATGCATGCCCCGACTCGGAAGCTCTCTCGAGCCACCGAGGCGCGCCAGGTATCGATGCTCAAGGGCAGATCGAAGCGCTGGCTCAGTTGCTCGATGACGTTCACCACTCGATCGAGTTCCTCGCTCTCGCTCACCTCCTCGCCCGGCCCGGCCTTGACCCCACCCACGTCGAGCAGGTCCGCCCCATCGTTGACGAGCGTCTCGGCTCGTTCGAAGAACGCGTCAAGGTCATACGTCGCGGCCGGAGCAAAAAATGAGTCCGGGGTTCGATTGAGGATGCCCATGACCAGGGCGCGCCGGGTCACGTCAAAGGTCCGATTGCCGAGCGCCACCGTCAAGGGAGACGTCGGACGGTGGATGTCCACTAGTAGAGGCTATTGGCGAGTCGACGTCGATATGAGACATAGCGCGGGTCCTCGGGGCCCAACGCATCGAGCATCTCGAGCAGACTCTCCTTGGCCGATGCCACGGTGGCGGCTTGTTCGAGAAGGTGTTCCAACGTCAAATCGAGGTCACCTTCGAGTGTGACACCATTGCGCTGGAGCCTGAGGCGCGCGAGGATCGTCTTAGCGCTGAGCGTATTGGCGAACGGCATCAGAATCGCCTCAGCCTCATCGAGCCGATCCGTTCGGCGAAGCAGATCGCCCAACGCCACCGCCGCGTCCACACTCTCTGGGTCGCGATCGAGCGCCTCGCGCAACGATACCTCGTCACCTTCGGCGAGCAAACGGTCAACCACGGTGGCCCCCGGAGCGAGCTTTTCCACGAATTCGCGAATCTGGGACTCACCCAGGGCACCCACGAAGGAGTCGACGACCTGGCCGTCGCGGATGGCGAACACCGATGGAATGGACTGCACGCGGAACGCCTGAGCAATCTCGGGATTGGCGTCGACGTCAACCTTGGCCAGCTCCACTTGGCCACCGGTTTCGCCGATCACCTTCTCGAGGAGTGGGCTGAGGGCCTTGCACGGGCCGCACCACTGCGCCCAAAGGTCCACCACGACCGGAACGGTCATCGATCGTTCAATCACTGCACTTCGAAAAGTGGCATCGGTCACGTCGCTCACTGCACCAGCCTAACGGCCCTGGGGAATCACTGAGGGGTCTCGACCGCTGTTAGCCTCAGCGATTATGGAGAGCTCAGTCGTGGGGATCAACGAATCTCGAGTCAGCGCGTGGTTGGTTGAGCATGTCGGCGCCAAAGCGCCGATTGACTTCGAGCTCATCGCCGGTGGTCGATCGAATCTGACCTTCATGGTGAGCGACGCGAATCGAAGACGCTACGCCCTTCGACGCCCACCGACCAGCCACGTGTTGCCCACGGCGCACGACATGGTTCGAGAGCACACCATCATCGCAGCGCTCGAACCTCAGGGGATTCCCGTGGCCCACCCTCTGGGACTCTGCACGGACCCAGCAGTCAACGAGCAGCCCTTCTACGTCATGGAGTTCGTCGAAGGTGCGATCTTGCGCGACCGATCGCAAGCGGAACAGACCTACGATATTTCGATTCGTCGCGTCATCGGTGACAATCTGGCCGCAACACTCGCCCAGCTGCATCGAGTCGACATCGTCTCGGCGGGCCTCACCGCCTTGAGCCGTCACGACGGTTACATCGAGCGCCAGCTACGCCGTTGGCGCACCCAATATGAGCAGATGCGAGTCGAAGAGGCCGCCCACGACAATTTGGTCATGGCGGTCGGCGACCAACTAGCGGCCACGATTCCCACCCAGCAGAAAGTCGCTGTCGTGCACGGAGACTATCGGCTCGACAACACGGTGCTCGACGAGCGCGGCGCGGTCAAGGCGATCCTCGATTGGGAGATCTGTACCCTAGGCGATCCGATGGCCGACCTGGGAATGTTGCTCGTCTACTGGGCCGAACCTTCGGACCCGACTGCCGCAATGCTCGGTGCCGCGCCAACGACCGCCGCGGGATTCGCCACCCGTCAAGAGGTCCTATCGGCCTACGCCGCCAATACCGATCTCGATGTCAGTCAGTTCGCCTACTATCAAGCCTTCGGATATTGGAAACTTGCCTGCATCCTCCAAGGTGTCTTCGCGCGTTACAGCGCCGGGGCCGCCGCCGGCGATCAGGGCAGCGTCGCCGAATTCCCCAAGCACATTGCCATGCTGGCTGAAACGGCGAAACAGACTTTGGAGCAACTCTGATGGACGACGAGATCTACGACCGCATCATCTTCTTGGCTGACCCCGACCTCAACGAACCGGTTTTGATCATCGCGCTCGAAGGTTGGATCGATGCCGGTCTTGGAGCCAGCAACGCCATTGGGGCCCTCTTAGACACCATCGAGACTGAAGTACTCGCCACCTTTGACACCGAGTACTTCATTGACCAACGAGCTCGACGCCCACTCGCTCGTATCGTCGACGGGGTGACCACCGAGTTGACGTGGCCCGAGATCCAGTTGCGCTACGGGCGCGACGGCGATGGAGCCGACATGATCTTTCTGATCGGTCCCGAACCAGATTTTCACTGGAGCGATTTCATCGACGTCGTCACCGACGCCGCGGGACGTTTCGACGTTCGTCTCGCCGTTGGCCTCGGGGCCTTTCCTGCTCCGACTCCACATACCCGACCGGTGCGCATCATCGGCACCGCTCCGGCGACGAGTGCCCACCTGCTCAGTGCGGTCGGATCGATGAAGGGTGAGCTCGAGGTGCCCGCCGGCATCAGTTCCGCACTCGAACTGGGCTTCTCCGAAGTCGACATGGAGATCGTGACCTTGTGGGCCCGAGTCCCGCACTACGTGGCCTCCATGCCGTACCCCCAAGCGTCGGCGGCGCTCATAGAGGGCCTCGCGCGCATCGGCGGACTCACCCTGGACGCCAGCCACTTACGGGCGTCGGCCGAAGAGACGCGCCAACGAGTCGACGACCTGGTGACCAACAATCCCGAACACAGTTCGATGGTCGAACAGTTAGAGGAGGCCGCTGACGAGAGCGAGGGTACGTCGTTGGGTGAAGAACTCCCGAGTCCCGACGAGTTGGCCGCTGAATTGGAGAGATTCTTGCGTGGTGAGGCGAACTGAGCCCATCACGTAGGCTTCGAAAGTGAACAAGACCGTGCTGATCAGCGGTGCCGGTTCGGGATTCGGCCTGCTCGCCGCCCTACGTTTGAGTGAGCGCGGACATCGGGTCATCGCGACCACCGAGACCGAGGCGCAGGCGGTCGCCCTTCGCGAAACGGCGCCGCAACTTCGCGTGGAGAAGCTCGATGTCACCACCCCAGACGTACGAAAGGTCGTCGACTGGGACGTCGAGGTTCTGATCAACAACGCCGGTGTCGGCGAGACCGGACCACTGGCCGACATGCCAATGGACCGGATCCGTCATCTCTTCGAAGTCAACGTCTTTGGAACCTTGGCACTCACCCAGGCCGTTCTGCCAGCCATGGTCGAACGACGCAGCGGACGGATTATCATCATGTCGTCCATCGCTGGTGTGATCCCTGCGCCGGGATTCGGTCCCTACGCAATGACCAAGCACGCGCTCGAGGCGATGGGTAAGACCATGCGAATGGAACTCGCCCCGCTGGGTATTGATGTGACGCTCATCAATCCCGGCCCCTTTCAAACTGGTTTCAACGATCGAATGGCCAATTCGATGTGGGAGTGGTTTGACGAGAAATCGCTCAACGCCTCAGCGGCGGAGCTGTTTCGCGTGGTCGGTGGTTTCGTGACCACGGGTCAACGCGACCCGAGCGACGTCGCCGAGAAACTCGTCGAACTGGTAGAAGCACAAGACACCAGCGAGAACAATTTCGTTCCACCAGATATTCGAGCCCAACTGGGTCTCACCTAGAGCACGACGTCGCCCTCCTCGATTCGAAGTCCGAGTCCAAGTGCGTAGCCTTCGAGGAAGTGCGCACTGTCTGTCTGTCGTGGGTGTCGCTCGGCGATCTCGTAGAAGCGCGGCGAATGGTCCGCCTCTTGGAGATGGGCAAGTTCGTGAACGAGTACGGCGTCGATGACCCACTCGGGACATTGACGCAGTCGACTGGAGATCCGAATATCGCGAGTGGCCGGAGAGCATGAGGCCCATCGAGACTGTTGGTTCTTGACCCATCGAACCGAGCTTGGTAACACGCCGTCGTTGTACAACTCCGCGAGCACCTTCGCGCGCTCTTCGAGCGACGCGTCTCCGGCGGAGTTCTGGGGTCGCTGGACCATGAGTCGCCCCACCAGGTCATCGACGAACGCGGCACGCTCCTTACCTCGAATCCTCGCCGGGATCAGCACGACGATACGACTCCCGGACCAGTGGGCCGTTCCGGTCTTCTTGCGCCGAGACGACGCGCGAATCTCGACCTCGGGCCGGTCAAATCGGGGTGGCTCGATGCTTACCGTGGTCTCGGTCGTTCGAACCGGGTGTTTCGTCATCAGATGATGATATTTACCAATCGCGGAGGTCGTGAGATCACTCGTGCGGGCGTGACGCCTTTGAGCTCGGCGCTAATCGCGGCGTGCTCGAGTGCCTCGAGCGTGGCGTCTTTCATCGTGATATCAGCCGGCACTTCGAGCCGTGCTCGGATCTTTCCATTGATCTGCACGATCATCGTGACGTGCTCTTGACGAAGCATCTCGGGGTCCGCGACGGGCCAATCCTCCAGGTGAACGCTGGGCTGACCCGGATATCGCTCTTCCCACACTTCGGCTGCGATGTGCGGAGCCATTGGCGCGAGCAGCTTCACGAGTACGTCGACTGATTCGTCAAAGACCGCACGATTCGCACCGTGCCCGCTTCGTGACCACTTGGAGATGGTGTTGAGCAGCTCCATGAGCGCCGCTACTGCGGTGTTGAAGCTCCAACGATCAATGTCGTCGGTCACTTTGACGATGGTGCGGTGCACGGCCTGGCGCACCGCGATATCTCCCGCGTCGAGCCCATCGTGGACATTGACCTCATCGCGCTGACACAGGCGAAAGACGCGGTCCAGGAAACGCCCGCAGCCCTCGATGACCTCTTCAGTCTGTGCAGTCCAGTCGACGTCGTCGGCGGGAGGACCGACGAATAGATGAAAGAGCCGTAGTCCATCGGCCCCGACCGTCTCGTAGTACTTTTCGGGTGCGATCAGATTGCCCTTCGACTTAGACATCTTCGAACCTTCTAGGCGGATCATCCCTTGCGTGAACAGACGGTGAAACGGCTCACGAGGCAAGCCATCAGCAAGTCCGATGTCCACAAGTGCCTTGAGGTAGAAGCGGGCGTACAACAGATGCAAGATGGCGTGTTCGATGCCTCCGATGTATTGATCAACGGGCATCCATTGTGCGACTTCGCTCGGTTCGAATGCCTTATCAGGAGTGAACGGATCGGCGTAGCGCAAGAAGTACCAGGACGAATCGGTGAACGTGTCCATCGTGTCCGTCTCGCGTCGTGCCGGGCCACCACAGTTCGGACAGGTCGTGTTGAGAAACTCCTGGTGCGTCGCTAGCGGCGACTGACCGGTTTGGTCCATGGTGACGTCATCGGGGGCGAGCACGGGGAGTTGATCTTCTGGCACCGGCACGATGCCGCATCGCTCACAGTAGACAATTGGGATCGGACAACCCCAGAATCGCTGACGTGACACCAGCCAGTCACGGAGCCGAAAATTGACCTTCGCTACCCCATTGGCCTGATGGGCGAGAAAGTCAGTCGCCGCCCTCTTCGCGCTGACGACGTCCATTCCATCCATGAATCCAGAGTTGATATGTTCGCCCTCGCCGGAATAGGCACCCCCGGCGAAGTCCGCTGGTGGTTGCGTGGTGCGTACCACCGAGAGACCGTGGACCATGGCGAAGGCGTAGTCTCGCTCATCTTCGGCCGGAACGGCCATGATCGCGCCCGTGCCGTAGGTTCCAAGGACGTAGTCCGCCACGTAGACCGGTACTGCCTGATCATTGAAGGGATTGATGACGTAGCTTCCCGTAAAGGCGCCACGCTTTTCGAGTCCGGCGCCGGCGTCTGAGGAAGTGGTGCGCTCGAGTTCACTAGCGCTCACGGCGCGTTCGACCAACGCCGTCACCTGCTCTCGCTGTTCTTCCGTGGTCAGTGCGCCGAGCAGGGGATGTTCCGGTGCCACCACGGCGTACGTGACGCCAAAGCCCGTATCGGGCCGCGTCGTAAAGACTCGCAGCGCCTGGGTCGAATCGTGTTCGAACCTGAGGTCGAATTCGACGCCTTCGCTTCGACCGATCCAATTACGCTGCATGGTCTTGACCCGCTCGGGCCATTCGAGCCGATCAAGGTCGCTTAACAACTCATCGGCATAGTCCGTGATCTTGAAGAACCACTGTTCGAGGTTCTTGCGCTCCACGAGATCGCCCGATCGCTCACACGTCCCGTCGGCCAGTACCTGTTCGTTGGCGAGAACGGTGGCGCATCCCGGACACCAGTTCACCGGCGCCTCGGCGCGATAGGCCAAGCCGGACTTCAAAAAAGCCAAGAAGATCGTCTGAGCCCACCGCATGTACTGGGGATCATGACTGTAGACCTCTCGGCGCCAGTCATAAACCGCACCAAGTCTGCGAATCGAGGACTTGAGCTCCTTCATACGAGCTTCGGTGAACAGGCGCGGATGACTGCCCGCCTTGATCGCGGCGTTCTCGGCGGGCAGCCCGAAGGAGTCGAACCCGAACGGAGAGAGCACTGCCTTACCGCGCATGGTTTGATATCGAACCATCAGATCACCGAAGGTGTAGTTGCGAATATGTCCCTGGTGGGCGGTTCCGGACGGATAGGGATACATGCAGAGCACGTAAAAACGTTCTCGCGGATCGTCGTTGTCGACCTCGTAGGTGCCGTCCTCAAGCCAGCGGGCTTGCCACTTCGCTTCAATTGATTTGACATCAAACGGACGCGCCATTCGTACATTCTAGGGATAGACGGCCCTAACCTCGCTGTGAGAGGAGACAATATGAACAGTCCGACATTGTTGCTCGTTCACGGTGCCTGGGGTGGAGCTTGGTGCTGGCGAGACTTGCGCGACCTTGCTAGCGAGCGTGGCTTCGATTCGATCGGTGTCGACCTCCCCTCTTCGAGACTTCACGCCGGGTCCACTACTGGACTTGAGCAGGATGCGGCAGAGGTCGCCCGTGTCGCCTCGACCATAACGGGACCGGTGATTCTGGTGGCTCATAGTTACGGTGGCGCGGTCGTATTGGAGGCTGCTGCGGCGATTCGCGATATTGAGAGGATCGTCTTTATCGCCGCTCTTGTACCACGCCAAGGTCAGAGCGCAACGGACGTTTCGCGTGAGGTGCGTTTGCGAACTCGCCTCGATAACGCCATCCTGGTCGAAGGCGATCATCTCCGATTGGACCTCGACTTGGCGCCCGGTGCCCTCTACAACCACTTGGAATCGGCCACTGCCACGTGGGCGACCGCTCAACTCTCGACGCAGACCATCGCGAGTTTCCGCTCAGTGCGACAATCTGAGGACACCAACTCGAAGAGAAGGTACATCCGCTGCAGCGACGACCACGCCGTTGACCCCTCACTTCAGGAATTGATGGCCATGCGCTGCGAGGAGACGAGAGAGCTGTCCAGCGATCATTCGCCGTTCCTTTCACATCCTCGCGAACTGCTCGACGCCATATGTGAGTAGGCCAATCTTCGACCACTGCGCCAACTGATAACATCTGTGAGCCTTTGGGGGTATAGCTCAGCTGGTAGAGCACTTGCATGGCATGCAAGGGGTCAGGAGTTCGAATCTCCTTACCTCCAC
>JABEUR010000125.1 GCA_013044405.1 Acidimicrobiaceae bacterium
AGCCGGTGCCCGTTACTGTGGCCGTCTGGCCGTTCTTCAACCCGTTGGCCGGAGTGACTGTCACTGACGGTCCGGTCGTCGTCGAGGCGAAAGTGATCGTGGCGTCGGTCACCAGCGTTCCCGTGGTTGTGCCGATAGCAATGGCGCAAGTCGCATCTGCTGCGGAAGTACCACAGGTACCGTTCCCGATGGTTCCAGTTTGGACGTAGAAGTTCGTTGATGGCAGCGTCCCGTCGGGATTCACTGTAAGAAGGACCAGGCCGCCAAGTGCGCAGCCCGCCGACGTAGTCGCCGTAGCAACGCATTCCACCGCTGCCAATGACTCTCCGGCGGTAAAGCCTGTTCCCGTGATGACAACTTTCTGGTTGCTGACGAGTCCCGAATTAGGAGTAATGGTCACCACTGGTTTCGAAGCAGCCCCGGCCGTCTCAACGACGCTTAATCCACTTACTCCCAGGACCAGAGTCAGAACCCCAATGCTCGACAGGAATTTCTTCATCTCACAGCCTCCTCAGTCTCACCGCCAATGGTTTGTGATGTTGGCCATCAAATTCAATCTAACCGGTGACGACACTTGTAGAACTGCCACGGCTGAATTGAGTAGCGCGAGAGGACACGCCGGTTCACCTGGTCATCTCGGAGAGTCCTGAATCGAAGCCTGCCACACCCCTCAAGTTCCATCTACGCCGCCAAACACGCACTGCATTGGGCAAGTTGGTTCATTGCAAAGCAACGAAGCCGCTAGAGGGTTACCTATATCCACATTCTTCTTCGAGGTTTCTTTTGGAGAAAAGGTTCAATGGTCTTCGGAATCGCAAGACGCCCTGGTTGTCAGCTCGAATCGCGTCAAAACCAGAGATTTCAGTCGAAAAGTTGCAATAATCGACCAATGCTGTCGATTTCTGCGCCGATCGATCGTCGACAGTTTGCGGGGCCAATCTCGCAGGGAAAAGAGGAGTCAAGATGTCAGAGTATCTAGTACTCATTTATTCAGATGAGGCCGACCCTTCATGGCGCGATCCAGCAAATCGTGACAGAGTGATGAAGGACCACATGGAGTTCGGTGAGAAGCATGGCGCAAGTCTTCGAGGCGGAAACGCTTTACACCCGAGCACGAGTGCGACGTCACTTCGACACGACGCAAGTGGAAAGGTCACCGTCACGGACGGAGCATTTGTGGAGACCAAAGAGGCCCTAGGCGGCTACTACCTCATCGAGGCAGCCGATCTCGACGAAGCACTGGCGATCGCCAAGGACGTCCCCGCACCGTTGGGAGGGGTTGAGGTGCGCCCCATCATGCCAACTTGACCACTGGGCGCACTCAGGTAGAGGCTGCGGTCGCCCAGGCGCACCGCGACGAATGGACTTACGTACTCGCAGCGACGGTCAGGGTCACGCACGACATCGACATTGCCGAAGAGTGCGTGCAAGATGCGTACGCTCGAGCGCTGTCGGCGTGGGCGATCAACGGTATTCCCGAAAGGCCCGGTGCGTGGCTCACAACAGTCGCCCGTCGTCTCGCCATCGATTTCCATCGCCGCCGCGAGATTCAAGATCGTCTGCTTCCGTACTTGAATGGTGTAGCCGAAAAGACGATGGATCTAGACCATAACTCAACGTCAGTTGGTGACGATCGACTGCAATTGATCTTTACCTGTTGCCACCCAGCACTGGCGTTCGAGTCACAAATCGCCCTGACTCTTCGCTACATCTGTGGCCTTACAACCTCTGAGGTCGCACGGGTCTTTCTGGTCACGGAATCTACCATGGCCGCACGACTCACCCGAGCGAAGAAGAAGATCTCCGTCTCGCACATTCCCTTTCAAGTCCCGGCGCCCTTGGATCTTCCAGAGCGGACCGACGCCGTACTTGAAGTCGTACACCTACTTTTCACCACCGGTCACACTGCACCGACAGGTTCGGTGCTCGTCCGCGAAGACCTGACTAGTCGAGCCATTGAGCTCGCGAGGATGCTCCGACAACTATTGCCCGGCAACTCGGGTGTCGCGGGACTCCTATCGCTCATGCTCTTATCAGATGCTCGTCGAATCGCCAGGACTTCACCCGACGGCACCATGATCTTGCTGGGCGATCAAGACCGGTCGAAGTGGGATCGTGAGTTAATCGATGAAGGAATCCACCTCGTCCGTGAAGCTTTGACCCATCGACCACCGTCACGTTTTGCGCTCATGGCAGCCATTGGCGCCGTGCACGCCGAAGCGCCTTCACTGTGCGAAACCGACTGGCGCGAAATCGTGGCAATTTACGATCTTTTGGTTCTGACTTGGCCATCGCCCGTTGTTCGGCTGAACCGTGCTGCTGCCGTCGGCTTCGTTGATGGACCAAGGGCTGGTTTAGCGGCACTTGACGAACTCGCCGGCGATCCGTTCCTATCCCACTATGCCTACTACGCGAGTGCTCGAGCAGAGTTCCTTGCTCGATTGGGGTGCTGGGACCAAGCTCGAGACGCGTACGAGATGGCGTTGGAGACCTGTCACAACGATATCGAACGGAACTTTCTGCGAAGGAGACTGGACGACCTCAAGCTGCCGCCATGAACAAAGTGCGCAGTTAGGTGGGTCCTGCGTCAGGGCGGGCTTTCGCAACGTCGAACCCGCACAGCGTGTCTTCTCGGGTAAGCAGGTATTGGTCGATGCCGACGTCATGGCGGTGTTTTTCCGAAGCATCCACGAGAGAAGTGATTCAGGGCCCACCGGATAGGGGGTCTTCATGCCATCGACCATGCCCGAGATCTCGTTGTATGAAGTCGGTGCAGGATCCTTTCGGGGAAGTATTGCAAAGGCCGACGCTCGGAAGCGATTGAACCAAGACCGCCCAGTTGTTCACACTTAATTCGAGACAGGAACTCTCTGTCGCCGTAGCTATGAGATACACAAAAGGATTCAAGAGCAACTTCAGTGTCGGTTGTCGAAGTCGACGAGTATCTCAACCGTCTCGATGAGCAGAAGCGTCGGAACGTCTGGGTCATCGCATGAGATTTCTGCCCAGTCGTTCTTGGCGCGGATGAGGAGATTTCCTATCGAGTCCCGGACCTTCGCTTGGGGGCTCGAATCCTTGTCGGCTTCGCGGCGTTCAATTCTCCTTCGGGCTATCTGCCATGGAATGGGTCGGTCCCAAAGGGACTCTCCAATGCTCTCGTCAGGTGCATGATGACCACGAGTGCCCGACGCTCCCCATTTAACCGTCTGCTACCTGACGTGCCCGTAGGCCGACTCATAGAGGCGAGCACTGTGCAAACTCAGATTTCGACGAGATGAAGCGCCGGAAGGAACCTCGTCAAGAAGGAGGGGAGCGACCAACCTTCATCCAGCACTGGCTCGATCAGTTTCTTCGCACCTGAAGCCGGTGGTGCTGAGCTCGACGGTTCGGCGCGAGGAATCAGAGAAGCGCGCAGCGCCAACCGAAAGGTCGAGTCGACTTAACCGGTCATCTTCTAAAATTCGGATTGCTACGTCGACCGCAATCTGTGGCTACATGTGATGATGCGCAAGGATTGAGATGGTGATTCGATCACCTCGACTCGAGTGGGTCAGAACAAACATCGAGATATCTCAAGCTATTCCCCGGCGTTACCAAACTCACCTGACAATGTCACTACCGCTCGGTAACCCCAATGGAATGAGCACAGCTCGGCGCTCTTCGGAGAAGTGATTCGAAGCCATGCAATAATAGGACCTCATGTCAAATGCTCAAGAGGTCGATGGAACTATTCCGGACGACGACTTAGATTCGCGTTTGCTCGGTGAGGGCCACCCCGATGGATTACCGGTCTTCAAGCCGGCGGTTGGTGCGCACTTACGAAATCGGCGTAAGGTCAACAGTCCTTCACAGCTCCAGATGCTGCAAGACCTCGTGCACTTCAAGGCAAGTCACGGGCGTTGGCGAATAGCGAAGGATCTAGTCGGGCTGGTACGCAGAGGAGGAGCCGGAGAAGACGACGAGTCATACCTAGACAAGTTGCGCCGCGAGTCGGTTCGCGGCAAAAACGAGTCGTCCACGTACGGACTCGCCAATGTGGCTGGACGACAAATTGTTCTTTACGCAATGAACTGGGACTTTTTCGCGGGATCCCTCGGGGTGGTTTCGGGGGAGAAGTTCCAGGCCGCGGCCGACTTGGCGATTAGCAAGAAGCTTCCGTTTATCAGTGTCTACGCATCGAGTGGTGTACGTCAGCACGAGAATTTTGCTGGGTTGACTCAAATGACTCGGATGGTGGAGTCAATTCGTTTCTACAAAGAGAAGGTGGCTCTCCCTCACGTCGCGGTCCTGCTGGGTAACGTGTGGGGTGGTGTGTCGGCCAGTGCCGTGCCCAACGCTGACCTCATTCTGGCCACTTCGGGTACGAACTTCGGGTTTGCGGGACCCAACGTCATTGAGGCCTTCGAAGGAGTGTCAGTTCCGGCCGACTCCCAGAGCGCTGAAGCCAATCTTCTTGATCGCAATATTGACGTAGTTCTCGCAGACGTCGATGAACTCGTATGGTATCTCGGAGAACTGCTCAAGGCGACCACGCTTCCCAATCGACACCACGAGTTGAATACAGAGACTCAGCCCATGATCCGCAACCTCACCGTTGCTGATCAACGACGCGTTTTCGACTTCGGCCCAGTAGGGATTCACGGACCCCGATTCGAGCCGGTAGCCGGATCGGTCACGGTATCTGCTCCGGCCCGACGCGCGGACTCTCGCCTCGATGCATCAGACTCGCTGGTCGAGCAGTATCAAGATTTGATGACCGACGCGAATCGAATCGATATTGAATTCATCGTCCGCTACGCCTTCACCGAAGCGGTGGCCGTCTACAACTACGTTCAGGAAAGCGAATTCAAGCGGTATCCGGCGATAGTCGGCGCATTCGCCAAGATCGGGGCCCAGCCATTCGTTATCGTCGGCACTCAACCGTCGTATCAACGAATGGGCGACACGGTGATCAAGCGACCCTCGAATCCTGCGCCTGAAGACTTCGCGTTCATGGAGCGAATGCTCGAAATGGGTCAACGCATGGGACTACCAGCACTCTTTGTTACCGACACCCTGGGTGCCAAACCGACGCTCGAAAGTGAACGGCGCGGACAATCACGGGCGATCGCGCGCGCGATACTTCGGGGGATCGACTACTCACATCCCGTCATATCGTTGGTTGCTGGCGCCCTCGGTAGTGGAGGTGGACTAGCCACGACGCCAATGGCGGACCACGTCATCATGCTCGAGAAGGCGATGGCCTACGTTGCCGAGCCGCGTTCAGCCGCGTCAATCCTCTATAAGACACCCAACCCGACTCGCGACGAAGTGAAGATAACGATCTCGACGATGCGTTCAACCGCCCAGGATCAGTTGGACCTAGGACTCATCGATGAGGTCGTAGCGGAAGATCCGAATCCCTTCGTCACCGTAGAGAACCTTCATCATTCGATCCTCAACTCCTACGTCGCTTTGGCAGATCTTTCGGAACGTCGCCTTCGACATCGTCGTCAGGAGCGGATTCGTTCACTACGAGCATTCGAGATCATCCAGGAGTGACCTAAGAGCCTGTGTCCTTTGGCGAGTGCGCCAGGGACTTCGGTCGGCACCATCAAGTCGTGGCCTACTCAAGTGATCTAACCGACGCCAAGTGGAGGGTATTGGAACCCCTGCTGGTGCTTTCCTCTAAACGAGGACCGAAGCACGGAGATGACCTGCGCCACGTCGTCGATGCGATGCTCTCTATCTCTCACACCGGGTGCCAGCGGAGCTTCCGGCCCGAAGAGTTCGGCCCCTGGACGAGGATCTGGTCCCAGTTTCGTCGGTGGTCGAGGAATGTCGACGCGGACCTACTCGAGTGGGACCTGCAGCCTGGTCATCGACCGCGACCTCAACGCGGCCATCAACCTGGCCCGCCGGCGACCGAGAAAACCCTCCCCGGTGAAACTTTTGGACCCGACGTGCGCTTTGCTTCTGTCCACCGCCTGATCCCACAGGGATCTGCATCGCGAAGCGCGCGG
>JABEUR010000126.1 GCA_013044405.1 Acidimicrobiaceae bacterium
CCCATGGCGTCGAGCGCTCGAACCCCGCCGATGCCGAGCAGCGCGTACTGGGCGAGACGCACGTCATGAGAACCCTCGTAGAGCCGGGCGGTGACCCATCGTTCGAGCGGACTGTTCTCCGGAAGCCCGGCGTCGAGCAGATAGAGCGGCGTACGACCTACGTCGACCCGCCAGACGTGCGCGGCCAATTGGCCGTTCCAGATCGGCACGTGCACCTTTATGGGAAGACCGTCCGCTCCGCGAACCCGAACGGCCGGTAGTTGGCCCGTGTTGGCTTCGAGCCAGTACTCGTGCTGCCAGCCTGACAGGTCCATGCGCTGGTGAACGTAGCCTCGCCGATAGAGCAGACCCACACCCACGACGTCGAGTGCCTGATCCGAAGTCTCTTTCAAATAGTCCCCCGCCAGTACACCCAGGCCACCTGAGTAGACGGGCAGTGACTGATGCACGCCGAATTCAGCGCAGAAGAAAGCGACCGGCCCGCTGGCCAGGACGCTTGTGGTCGGACGGGCCAGCTCGACCTCCATGCTCTCGGCCACGTCGGTCAAGACCGAGAGGATCTCCGGGCTGGTCGCGGCTCCTAACAGGTCGCGTTCGGGCAGGTTCGCGAGGAACCTGACCGGGTTTTCTCCGGCCATCGCGAACCGGTGGTCGTCAATCAGACGGAAGATGTCCTCGCCGCGAGGGGTCCACGACCAGAGATAGTTGTAGGCGATCCACGCCAGGTTCTCGAGGGGTTCGGGCAGGCGGCGAGCCAAACGTTCGGTGGCCCGGCGCACGTCGCGCGAACCATCGAGGGGCGTATTCATTCGGATAAACCTAGCGGCTCGACGGCGGTGCGCTGGCTATCGAGCCAGCACCGGTAAAACCGGTCGATCGCGCGAGGCTCGATACCGGCGACGCATCACCTTCCAACACCCGAGAACGGCCACTGGCCAAGAGGGCCCGACGAATGGCCGCTTCCCCGATCGGACTCACGAAACGCGAGAAGCGCGCGAGGCTGACCAATACGGCCTCGTCCTCAATCGTGGTCGGCCGAGTCAAGAGTTCAGCCGCCAGCACATTCAGCGCGCCATCAACGTCGCCGTCGGGAGAACCGAGTAATTGCACGCAAGCCAGTCGCGCTACAACGTCGTCACCGAAGTGCTGGAGAGTCACCTCCACCTCATTGGTACCCTGTCCCACGAGAACGCGCCATCCGAACGGACCATCGCGAAGCACCTGGGCCGAGAACGAACGCCGTCGCAGCGTCTTTGCATGGATAATCGAGACGACCAGAGCCCCCTCGTGCGGCACGACCTCGAGGCGGAAGTTCCCGCGCTCGTTTCGAGCGGCTTCTCCACACGCCACGAACTCCGCCGCCGCCGCCGCCGCGAGCTGATCGTCGCTGACCCGCGTCGATGCGCACGCTCGAATCCACAGTGCCTCGCCGGCAAGCTGGTAGTGCGCCGAGCGCACCGCGCCGAGCCGTGCGACAAACTCCGCCTCGAAGTCCTCACCCAACTGCCTTCGCACACCTTCGATGGCCACGGCCGCGTAACGCAACACGATTGATGTCTCGATCTCGCCCGGATCGGCGAAGAACCAAGCACAGCTGGTAAAGCTGTAGAGCAGGTTGCGATACGCCTCACAGAGTTCGAGCACGCTCGTGATCCGCTCTTCGTCAGGCTCCAGTGGCGAATGCGACACGACGAAGGTCACTTGGTCGATCGCGCCGGCGATCACCTGCCCGTAGTCGCGCAGGACCGCATCCACGTCGTTGACGTGCAGGGCCAGTTCTCGCTCGATGACGATGCCCATCGTCGAGCGCAGCCAGTCCAGCGCCGCACGCAGCGGCGCGCGCCAGTCGAGTGAATAACCTGGCAGCTCGCCGGTCACACATCCGCAGTCGCTTCGCCAACGCTCGACCCCGTGAGCGCAACTCCAGGCCGAGACGACGGCCAACTCCACCTCCCAGGTGGGTGCCTGACCCTCGAGCCAGGCTCCAAGACTGGTCTCCATGCCGTAGTGCCGCTCGAGGCGGCGCAACGCCCACGCCATCCCGAGGTCCCCGAAACGATGGTGGTGACCGTAGGTTTCTCCGTCGGCGACGACGAGTGCCACCCCGTCTCCCGGTCCGGCGGCCTCGGCCATTACATCGGCCAGGGCGACACCGTCGTCGATCAAATCACCGAAGGCCACGTGCCGAGAGAGGTCGTGATGGCCAAAGACCACGGTGATGCGCCTACCGTCGACCAATCGAACGAAGTAGGGGCGCGAGGTGTCCAAAGTATCGACCTGGACCGACTCCCAATCGCCATCGCGAGAGCGCACACGAGCGGCCTGACCCGGCATCAGGATGGTGAACGAGATCCCCTGCTCGGCGATGACCCCGAGCGTGCTCAGGTCAACCGCAGTCTCGGGCAGCCACATGCCCCGCGGCGCCACACCGTAGCGACGGCGAAAATCATCGATACCCCAGGCTACGAGCCGTTGCTGATCCTCGACGCTCGCCAGGGGCAAGATGGCGTGCACCAACGGGGCGGCCAGAACGTGACCCGCGGCGCCACCCGGTGCGTTGGAGACCTGGAAGCGAAGAGCCGTGCCGATGTCGGGCGCACTTCGGTCTAGCCAGTGGTGGAGCGTCGGGCCAACGTCGAGGCTGGAGCGGGCGAAGGGCTCGTAGAGTTCCACGTCGACGTCGTCGCTCGGGAGTGCG
This sequence comes from Acidimicrobiaceae bacterium, assembly GCA_013044405.1. Lineage (GTDB taxonomy): Bacteria > Actinomycetota > Acidimicrobiia > Acidimicrobiales > RAAP-2 > RAAP-2. The sequence goes on from JABEUR010000126.1 coordinate 2,699, forward strand.
ACGGCGATCAGGGCCCGGTAGCACTCGGCGCTGATCCGCTCATTCCAATCGTGGAAGGGCCACGCGCTGGCCTCGAAGGTCGCGGTACCGAGCCAGGGGTTTTCACGAGGTGGCTGGTAGAAGTGGAGGTGGAAGCCAGCGACCGGCACCATCTAGATCCGCAGTCGCAACGCCACCAGCGAGAGCGGTGGAAGCGACATCCGCAACACGCTAGCGCCCGAGGCGTCCTCCAGCGTCGTCCATTCGTCGGAGCACGGGTAGCCACTGCCGCCGTAGAGGACGTCGTCACTGTTGGCGATCAACGCCCACGAGCCCGCCGACGGCACGGGGAACTCGTAGCTCGTGCGCGGCACCGGCGTGAAGTTAGCAACCACGACGATCTCACGCTCCCCCTCACCACGGCGCCATACGAGAACACTCTGAGCTGCGTCTTCGCACGAGAGCCAGCCAAAATCGCTCCACGAGGCATCGTCGAGGTGCAATGCTCGCTCCGCTCGGTAGATTCCATTGAGATGCGCGACCCAGCGACGTAATCCCTCGTGAGCGTCGAGTTCGAGCAAGTGCCAGTCGAGCGAGTTTTCGTGACTCCACTCACTCCACTGACCGAGCTCGGAGCCCATGAAGAGGAGTTTCTTGCCCGGAACCGTGAATTGGTAACCGAGCAGTAGTCGAAGGTTGGCCCGCTTCTGCCATTCGTCGCCGGGCATCTTGGCCAGCAGCGAACCCTTACCGTGGACGACCTCGTCGTGCGAGAGAGGCAACATGAAGCGTTCGTGGGCGGCGTACACGCCGCGAAACGTCAATTCGTCCTGGTGGAATCGCCGATGAACGGGGTCTCGACCCATGAACTGGAGCGTGTCGTGCATCCAACCCATGTCCCACTTGAAGGTGAAGCCGAGTCCCTCGTGTGCGGTGGATCGCGTCACGGCGGGCCACGACGTCGATTCCTCGGCGATCATCATCACGCCCGGGAACCCGGACAAGGTGGCGTCGTTGCACTGGCGCAGGAAGTCCACCGCCGCAAGATCCTCGCGACCGCCGAACTGATTGGGGATCCACTCTCCGGGTGCGCGCGAGTAGTCCAGATAGAGCATCGAGGCGACCGCGTCGAGACGCAGACCGTCGGCGTGGAACTCGTCCAGCCAGAAGCAGGCGCTCGAGATGAGGAAACTGCGCACCTCATTGCGTCCATAATTGAACGTCCAACTCTGCCAATCCGGGTGGACGCGCTGACGCACGTCGGCGTGTTCGTAGAGGTGAGTACCGTCAAAGAGTCCGATGGCGTGTTCGTCTGACGGGAAGTGCGACGGCACCCAGTCGAGTAACACGCCGACGCCCACCTGATGAAGTCGATCGACCAGGTGCTTGAAGTCATCGGGCGTGCCGAAGCGCGACGTGGGGGCGAAATAACCCGTTGTCTGGTAACCCCACGAGCCATAGAACGGGTGCTCCATAACCGGCATGAACTGTACGTGCGAGAAACCCATCTCGATGCAGTAGGTCGGGAGATCTTCGGCCATCTCGAGGTAGGTCAAAGAACGACCCCCTTCCTCGGGCACCCTTCGCCAGGATCCGACGTGCACCTCGTATACCGACACCGGACGCTCGAGCGCGTTGTATGAACCGCGAGCGGACATCCAATCGTCATCGCTCCACTCGTAGCTCGTCGACCACACTCTGGTGGCGGTGCTCGACGGGACCTCGAAGTAGCGACCCATCGGATCGGCCTTGTCGACTTCGTGACCCCCGAGACGCGAACGTATCCGGTACTTGTACGCCGCTGGCGTCGCAGCTCCCGCTACGAACCCCTCCCAGATTCCCGAGTCGCCGCGAGGTGTCAGCGGGTGGCGCCCGCCGTCCCACTCGTTGAAGTCGCCGACGACCGCTACGCGCTCGGCGTTGGGTGCCCAGACCGCGAAGTAGCAGCCCGCGACCCCGTCGGCGATCATGGCGTGGCAGCCAAGGTGATCGTAGAGACGGAAGTGACGTCCCTCGTTGAAGAGATGGACGTCCTCGTCGCTCAATCGCGTCACCTGGGACTGGCGATGTCGGTGCGACCCGGAGGTCGCGAAGCCGCGACGTTCACGCAAGGTTCGTAGGGCGTCGGCCAACACGCTCGAACTCCCCATCTGCTCGAGGCTGAGGCTCGTCTGTTGAGACCAATTGGGACGTTCGCCGTCAGTGCCGGGAAGGTTGACCGAAGTGGTCGCCCGCAAGATGTCCTCTATTTCAACCATCACCAGTCCGGCTTCACTATCGCAAAGAGCGACGTAGACCGCATCGAGGACGTCCTCAGGTTCGGCACCGACCTCCAGGCCGAGTGCGTCCACCAGTCGTCGCCGGCGCTCGTCGCGCTCGCCGAACGCGACCGACGCCTCAGACGCCGCAAGATGGCCGACCTCGACCCGCTCTGCAATGTCACTTGCGGTCCACCACCCATAGAAGGTGGCCGTATCGTGCGTGTCAAATGACGCCATCGCCCCCGGGGGAACGGGGTCAAGACCGCGCTCGCCAATCGAGAACTGCACAACATGACTGCGCCGTAGTCCCTCATGCTCGATCGCGTCTCGAAGCTCCGGGTCGACCGTACCCAGGTCCTCGCCCACGACATCGACTCCGTGACGCTGTGCTTCGATGGCTATGACCCCGAGCAGTTCGCGAAAGGGCATCGACACGTATGCGCCCTCGCTCGACGGCTCGCCTTCGGGTACCCAAAAGAGGCGCTGGAGACCCATGACGTGGTCAATGCGAACGATACCGGCGACGCGCATGTGACTACGCAGGGCCTCACGGAACTGGAAGTGGCCGCTCTCTCGCCCGCGCGCCGGGTTCGGTGGCGGCGCGCCCCAGTTCTGTCCTTCCAAGGTGAAGTCGTCGGGCGGGGAACCTATCGACATCGAACTGACGAACTCATCCGGACTCTTCCAAACGTCGTAACCATGGGGGTGCACCCCGATCGGGATGTCGAGTTGGAGTGTCTGGCCCCGTTGGGCGAGACGAGCCGCCAGATCGGTCATCTGTGCGTCGATGATCCACTGCGCGAAGAGGTGGTAGCGCACGAGGGTCGGATCGACGTCGTTCCAACGCAACAGTCCGCTTCTGGCGGTGGAGGGCCACCGTTGGAAGTCACGCCCGAAACGTTCACCGGCGGCGCGAAAGCGCGCGTAGTCGTTCACCTCGGGATGATTCATGACGAACGCGCGCAGACCTGTCTCGTGCTGAACCATGAACTCGCTCTCGGTCGCAGCCCATGTCTGGATCACGTTGCGCTTGGCAGCGAAGGCGCTCGCCCCATCGACCATCCCGTCGTGGCTCCACGTGGCGCGTCGCTCGGGCGGATACGTCTCGTTCATCAAGAATTGAGCGGCCGGCGAGTGGGCGAGGTCCCCCACCTGATCGAGGGCGATCCAGCGATCGTTCCAAAAGCGCCGACTCACCGGACGATACGGACTCGCTTCGAAGTCGTTAGGTCCAAAAGACGACAGCAGCGGCAACGTCGCTACGACCGTGGCTCCCTGATTAGCCACTAATCGTGCGAACTCGTCGAGGTCGCCGAGATCCCCGCTCCCCCAACTACGCCATGAATGTAACGAGAAGATCGGTGCCTGTACGGCGTAGGCCCGCCAATCACGCGAGAACCGGTGGGTGGCGCCGCGTAGGGGCCGGACCATGATGGTGCTCCACGCCATGCGCCTACCGACCTGCACGCACAGACGGTGATAGCCGATCGGCAGTGCTGGCAGGGCCAGACCCCAGGCACGTTCGGCGTCAAGAGCGGGCTCCATGCGGTTCAGATCTTCGGAGCGAACGACCCACGAAGTCTCGCCTCCGAACTCGAACTCCAAACGGCACTCCAGAGTGGCACGGCGAACCAGGTAGATGGGCACCCGAGTCTCTAGCCCTTCGTCAACCAAGTACACCGGCTCAACGACCCGATCTAGGCGTGCCTGGCGGAACTGTCGCAGCGCCCCCACGGCATCGTGCGGGTCGATCAACGTCTCCAGATCATCGAATCCGTTGAGGATGCGAATCAGGTTCTCGATGGATACCGTGTGACTTCGACCCAAGCCGTCAGTGTGCGTGGGCTGCACTCCGCGCAGGCGCGCCAGCGTCAAAAGCTCCGCGAAGTCCGTGAAATGTGGCTCGCTCACGCGGACCACGCGATCAACCCGGCCAATGGTTCGCCGTCGGTATACAGCGACGAGGGGACGATCCGTGCCGCCACGACGGCCTCGTCTGGCGATGCGAGGTGGACACGGGCCCGGTAGTGCCCCCACGACTGTTCGCGATCGATCAGTGTGGCGTCGACTGCGCGCGCAGCGCCCTTGACGTCGTGAACCCAAGCTTGGACCAACACGTCAGAGGGCTGTAGCGGACCCATCTCGACCGCGATGTCCACCACGTCCACTTCGTCAGAACCTCGCTCATGACCCGCGACGGTGACCGACAGTCCCGGCCAGGCGTCGCGAATGCGTCGCAGGTCCGCTGCGCGATTGCGTGCTGAGCGCGCCGCCCCGGCGAGCAGCTGGGAGGACTTGACCAAACCGGGCACGTAGTAGGTCTCGGTGTAGTCACGCGTCATCCTCAGCGAGTCCCACGTGGGGGCCAGCGTGGACATCGCTTGCTTCACCGACGCCAGCCACGCCCTCGGCACCCCCTGCGCGTCGCGCTCGTAGAAGCGTGGAATGATGTCGTACTCGAGCACATCGAGGAGCGACGCCGAGTCGGCGTCGTCCTGGATGTCTTCGTTGGTGTAATCGTCGTCCGTACCGATCGTGAAACCGATTGGCGCTGCGCTGGGGTTGGCATCACGAAGTGCCTCATCCCACCATCCGTCCACGGTCGAGAAATTGAGCGAGCCGTTCATGCCCGCTTTCATGCCGCCCACGCCACAAGCCTCCAGGGGGCGGCGAGGTGTGTTGAGCCAGACGTCAGCGCCCTGGGCGAGAGCCCGGTCGACCGTGGTGTCGAAGTCGACAATGAAGACCACTCGGTCCGCCACGTCGTACTGAGCGGCAAACTCGATCATGTCCTGAAGTAGTTTCTTTCCCGACTCATCGCTGGGGTGCGCCTTGCCGGCGAAGACGATCTGCACCGGACGCTCCAGGTCCTTGAGCAGGCGCGCGAGACGGACCGGGTCACGCAGCAGCAAGGTCGGACGCTTGTAGGTCACGAAGCGACCCACGAATCCGATGGTGAGTCGATCGGGATGAAGCACCGAAACCGCAGCGACTCGTTCACTCGGAGCGTTTCGACGCGCTAGATCCTTGCGAGCACGCCGTCGAGCAAACTCCACCAGCTGATTTCGTGCCGCGTTCTTGACGCGCCAGAGCTGGGCGTCGTCGGCCTTGACGAGCAGAGACCACATCACCGGGTCACTGGGAGTAGTGCGCCACTGGGCGCCCACCGTCGCGGTCAGTAACTCGCTGAAGAGCTCAGTCGTCCACGACTCGAGATGCACCCCGTTAGTGACGTGACCAATTGGCACTTCATCTACAGGTTGTCGGGGCCACAAGAGTCCCCACTGTTCACGGGTGACCCGACCGTGAAGTCGACTGACCCCGTTGCGGTGTCCCGCCAGCCGCATGGCGAATACCGTCGGGCAGAAAGAATCGCCAGACCACTCAGGGTTTACCCGACCTAACGCCACCAGCGACTCGATGGATATTCCGAGTTGAGTGGCGTAAGGATTGAGGAAGCGTCGAGCCAGGTCTGGTGCGAAGTAGTCGTGTCCGGCCGCAACGGGGGTGTGCGTGGTGAACAGGACCCCCGGACGTACTGCGGCGAGGGCCTCGTCGAAGCTCAGTCCCTCGTGGGCCATGACCCGACGGGTCCGCTCCAAGAGGGCAAAGGCAGAATGTCCCTCATTCAGATGCATCACGTCAGGCTCGATCGACAGAGCCGCTAGCGCTCGCACCCCTCCGACTCCGAGGATGAGCTCTTGTGCGAGACGCGTCTCGACGTTGCTGTCATAGAGGCGCGTAGTCAACGTACGATCGGCTTCGCTGTTGGTGCTCACTGCACTGTCGAGCAGCAAGAGCTGGTTGCGACCCACCTGTGCTCGATACACCGCGACCTGGACGTCGCGACCGGGCAGATTAACGGCGACCTCGACTGCTCGGCCCTGGCGGTCGCGAGCCAGTTCGATCGGCATCTTGCTGGGCGACATCATGTCCCACGCCTCGTGTTGACGCCCCTCACGATCCAGCCATTGATGCGAGGTGCCCCGGTAGAGCAGACCGACCCCGACGAGCGGGACACCGAGCGCACTCGATGCTTTGAGATGCTCGGCGGCCACCGTCCCAAGTCCGCCGGCGTAGATAGGTAGTGAATCGGTCAAGGAGAACTCGGCGGCGAAGAAGGCGACGACCAGGTCACGATGTTCACGATGGTTCATCGAAAACCAGGTTCGCGCCGTGGACCTCTGATACGAACGATGATCATCCACGACGCGCGTGGCCAACTCGGCAATCTGAGAATCACCCTCAATCAGAGCCGTCACCCGATCGCGGCCCAAGCCGAGCAGCAGTTGCTGGGGCCATTCAAGGGCACCCGGACTGGCCGTCGGGTCCAATTTTGCGAACAACTGACGGCTATCGACTTTCCAGGTCCAGCGAAGGTTCAAAGCGACTTCGAGCAGGTTCTCGTAGGTCGCGACGGATCGCCTGACCTCCCCGACCGGCGCAGCGTCCGACAACTCGACCCCCAGTCTCACCCGACCGCGTCCGTCACGCAGTGCGAACGAGGGTGAGGATTGCAGCATAACGCTGTGCAAATCCGTCGAGCCTCCGCTAGTGGAGAGAGCACGTAGCGCCCGTACGGGATCATTCATGAAACCCTAGGAACGCTCGTCGCCACCGAGATTGACGAGGAGAACTTGTCAGCACTTGGGCGCCGGACAGGCACGGCGCCCACCGAGTGCCACGAGCCAAGACCCCGAGGTGCGACGTCGGCAAGTTCGCCACTTCCATTACTCAGCCCAGAACCACCCGGTTTCTTCCGTTGGCCTTGGCCCGGTACAGAGCCTTGTCCGCTCGGTCGACGAGTGATCCGTCGCCCTCCTTGGCGTTACGTATCGCGACCCCGATGCTCACCTGCACTACCGGTCCGCTCCCCGTCGACGCTTCGAGGTTCGTGCGAATTCGTTCCGCAACCACCAGGGCGGCCGCCGCATTGGCCCGAGGCAGCAGCACGAGGAATTCCTCGCCTCCGTATCGAAACGCCATGTCATCGGAGCGGATGCCAGAAGTGATGGCCCGTGCCACACGGGCGAGAACTCGGTCTCCAACTCGGTGCCCATGGGTGTCGTTGACCCCCTTGAAGAAGTCGATATCCACCATCAATGCCGCCAACTGAGCTACCTCGCCGAGGCTATCGGCGGCCATCAGTCGGCGCAACGAGTCAGCGAGTGAGGCCCGGTTGTAGAGATCGGTCAGTGGGTCGCGCACCGCACGCGTCATCCACGCAATGCGGTCCAAGTTCGATGCCCGAAGGAGGGCCTCGCGCTCGAGACCGACTTCGACAATGCCGATCACTTGGACAAGCACGGCGTACGTTGCCTCATCGAGCTTGGTCGCCTCACCGAATCCGAGGACCACCGCTCCGTCGATCTCGTTGGTTACTGACGACGTCAAGGCGAGGATCAGTCGAAGCCCCGGTGAGACCTCTTGACCCGCCATGACTCTCGCGACGTCGTCGGGTGGTTCGGCGACTTGGCCTGCGAATTGGTCGCTCTGATCGAATTGAAGCACCACGCCCTCGCCGCTGGACCAGAATTCGAGGTACGCCGCCCCCAGGGTCTGCGAGGCGAGATTCGCCATGTACGTTGCCACCACCGAGAAATCCCGCTCCTTAACGACCGTGTCAACCACCCCTTGTATGGTCTGGTTGGCCGCGAGCAGAAACGCCAGACCCGGATTCTGCCGCGCTAGCAGGTAGATGCCGCATTCAAGCTTCTCGAGCAGATTCATAATCGGCGCAATCAGTCCTTCGGGAATGATCTGACCGTGCTGGGGCGCGATTTGGCGGATCGCCAGTCGGCGCAACTCGACGATTGCGTGTTCAAGAATTTCGCGATTGGGCATGTAGTGCTCGTGAAAGACTCGGATTGCGTCGAAATACGCCACCGACTCGGCGAAGAGCGAGTGATCGAAGGTGAATCCTCCAAAGAGGACAGAGGAGAACAACGTGCCCGACTCCTCATCGAACGTCCCGAACGCCCCGGCGAAGTGCAGGTAGGGCATGAACACGAACGAGAGAGTTCGATCCTCGAGTGCCAAGTGCCAGTCGTTCTCTTCGATACGCCAAAACTTGAGCGGTGTGCCACTGTGCACGATGAGTGCCTCGTCGCGCCAATGAGTTACGATTCGCGCCTCCGGGTGCAGTCCGTGGGCCACCATCGCGGGAAGTGCTCCAAGAATGTCGGGGTCGACGTGCGAACAAACCAGCCAACGAACGTTGTGCAGGCCAATGACGGTATCCACCTTACGAATGATCTCGTCCGCGATGAGTGCCGATCCGGGATCGATGAGGACTGACTGGTC
>JABEUR010000022.1 GCA_013044405.1 Acidimicrobiaceae bacterium
ATGATCTCTTTCTCGTCCGAGCCGCGTCCGTGAAAGAGGACGACCAGTGGTCCGGTCGCATCAACGGGAGTGACGCTCACGCTCACCGCAGACGCGAGGCTCATGATTGGAACCCAATGGATGCTCCGAGTTCGCCCGCGGTGGACACGCCGGCCCAGCGCTCCAGGTCCGCCTCCATGTCGAGCCGCTCGATTGGGGCCGTTACGGCGAACTCACCCCAGGATTCACGTGGCAGCATCCACATCACCTCGAACTCATTGCCATCGGGGTCGGCGCCATAGATGCTCTTGGTTGCACCGTGGCTCGACTGCCCGGTGAATGCGCCAATCTCCTGCAACACCCGTCGCGCCTCAACGAGCTCGTCGAGCGTGTCGATCTGCCACGCGAGGTGGTACAGGCCAATCGAACCGCGACGTCTCGTCTCTGCGCCCGGTCCTACTTCGAAGAGCCCGAGGTCGTGGTGATTTCCCGATCGCGAGAGTCGCAAGAAGGCTGCTCGGGCGCGGGGTTCTCGGGCCATGACCTCCATGTCAAACGTCGATCCGTAGAAATCGACCGACCGCTCGAGATCGGACACGAACAGCACCGCGTGATTCAGTCGAACAGCGGAGAAGCTCATCGTCACCCTCCTTTTAGTTGATGTGTCATCTAGTATATATGACGATTCAACTAACTGAACTACACTTGGATGATGGCGGCAACCAAATGGCTCAATAGCACCGAAGAACGGGCGTGGCGGTCCTTGCAGTTCATGCAGATGCGCCTCACCGCCGAACTGGCACGCCGATTGGCTGAGAACTCGCCCCTTTCGTATCCGGATTACATCGTGTTGGTGGCCCTGACCGGCCGCCCTGACGGCCGGTGTCGAATCTTCGAGGTGGCCGGTGACATCGGCTGGGAGAAGAGCCGACTCTCGCACCACATCGCACGGATGGCCGAGCGCGGGCTCGTGACGAGGGAGAAGTGTGACTCCGATCGACGAGGGGCCTTCGTGGTCATTACGCGACGCGGACGTGACGAATTGGAATCCGCTGCCCCCGCTCACGTGAAAGCAGTTCGAGAACTCTTCCTCGATGGCCTTTCAACCGAGCAACTGCGCATCATCCAAGAGGTCGCCGAATCGACTTTGGCGAAATTGACAACCACGGTGAGCTAGGCGGACGCGAGCAACTTCACTAGTCGTTCTGCGCCAGGAATTCGCCAACCACCTTGAGATACAGCTCGGGTTCCTCGACGAAAGGCATGTGACTCGACTCTTCGAAGACACGCCAACGAACGTCGCCGATGTGTTCGAAGAAGGGTTGCACTGTCGCGGGTGTCGCCTCGTCGAAACGTCCTGACAACAAGAGGGTGGGTGCAGATATTGCGTGGACTCGGTCCACCACCGACCAGTCTCGAAGCGTTCCGGTGCAAAAGAACTCGTTCGGTCCGTTCATCGTGAAATACACCGTCGGGTCCTCATTCATGCGTTCCATGGACCTAAGGAGCTCAGGCGGATTGGGAAGGACTCGACAGACGTGTTGGTCGTAGACCGCTTGAGTCGCCGCCAGGTATTCGGGGGCGTTGAGGGTGCCGTTAATCTCATGGAAATCGAGCGCGTCACGCACCGGAGCCGAAAGTGCAGCACGTTGGCGCATGGCCTCGTTGACCCAGAGGTGCATCGACGCCGGAGAGTTGCTGAGCACCAGAGCGCGCAGTCCCTCGGGTTGGCCAATGGCGTGTTCGGCGCCGAGCATCCCGCCCCAAGAATGCCCGAGCAGGTGATAGGCACCCGAAATTCCGAGGTACTCGAGAAGGTTGTCCATCTCTTCCAAGAAGAGTTGGACCGTCCAGAAATCACGACCCCTATCGGGCCGGTGCGATGAACTACCGCACCCAAACTGGTCGTAGTGGATTACCGCGCGCCCGCTCTTGGACAATGCGGTGAGCGAGAGCAGGTAGTCGTGGGGCACTCCGGGCCCGCCGTGAACAATCACGAGCGGCGTGAGCGCGGAATTCAGATCACCCGTGACTCGAAACCACGTGTGTCCTTCGCGAAAGGCTACGGTCCCCTCGAGGTCTGGCGACAGAATCATTCGCCGACTCTAACAAGCGCACCTCGGATCGATTGCGCAGTGCCCGGCTCGTCTTCGTAAACGCGCCGCAGTTGGACCGCTTGATTTGGGTGACTTTCTGGTAGCACGGATGCGTGAGAATCGCCATCGTTGGAACCGGGGTCTCGGGACTGGCGTGTGCTCACATCTTGAGCAGCGCCCATGAGGTGACGCTTTACGAAGCCGATTCGCGGCCCGGTGGTCATTCGAACACCGTAAGTCTTGAGGTCGAGGGTTCCCGATTCGACGTCGACACCGGCTTTCTCGTCTACGCACCGTCGACCTATCCCGGATTCGTCAGATTCCTTGATGAGTTGGCCGTCGAGACCGAGGTGAGCGACATGAGCTTCTCGGTGTGTGACGACCTCCGCGGAGTCGAGTGGCGAGGATCCTCCCTCGCGACCGTCTTTGCTCAGCGAAGAAACATGTGGCGTCCGTCGTTCCTACGCATGCTGATCGACGTGGTGCGCTTCAACCGGCGCGCGATGCGCCTCCTTGGCGTCGAGTCCGACCCGGACTATACGTTGGCGAAACTGCTCGAAGAGAGTCGATGGTCCCAGGGCTTTCTGGACTGGTACCTCCTCCCCCTCGGTGCGTCGATCTGGTCATCAACTCCTGAGGCGTTTCGCGCAATGCCCGCGAGCATGCTCGCACGCTTCTTCGACCGCCACGGACTACTGCGCCTCTCGAATCATCCCCAATGGCGTACCGTCTCGGGCGGCTCTCGCCGCTACGTCGACGCCGTCCTCGCTCCGTTCATCGACCAGGGGCGCCTTCATCTCAACAGTGCCGTCACTGGCGTGCGTCGGCATCCCGCGGGGGTCGACATTCAGGCGAATGGGACGTGGGAGACCTTCGACCACGCGGTGATGGCCCTGCACGCCGACCAGGCCTTGACCTTGCTCAACGACCCGACCAGCGACGAGAGAGCGGTCCTTGGATCCTTCCGGTTCTCCGAGAATCAGGTGACCATCCATCACGACGAGCGGCTGATGCCCTCGCACCCCAGAGCGTGGGCCAGTTGGAACTATCAGCGCACCGCTGATCGGTCGCCAGGCGTGACGATGACCTACTACTTGAGCCTCTTACAGAACCTGAACTCGCCGGTACCGATTCTCGAGACCTTGAATCGAGATGAGGCCATCGAGCCTGCGAAAGTACTGCACCGACTCAACTTTCGTCACCCCATCCTCGACTCCTGCGCCGTGGCCGCGCAGTCACTCCACCACCTGATCAGCGGACCACCGTTGCAAGTCTCCTACTGCGGTGCCTACTGGGCGAACGGATTCCACGAGGACGGCTTCCAAAGCGGGCTTCGAGTAGCCCGAGACCTGGGCGTCCAGTGGTAAGTGGTAACCGGCACCGCGCCCGCCAGCGCAATTGGTCGAGTCGATTCTACGAGGGCGTGGTCGTACACGACCGATCGAGCAACCCCCGCCACCGATTGAGCCAGCGGGTCATGTACGCCCTGCTCGACACTCGCGAGATTGATGAAATCTTCGCGCACCACCCGATGTGGTCGAGTCACCGGTGGGCTCCGGTGCGTTTCAAGAGAGCCGACTACATCGGCGACCCGAAGATTCCGATCGACCAAACTGTTCGCGACCTCGTCGGTGAGCGCACCGGCACACGCCCGAGCGGCCCGGTGACGATGCTCACCTCGCTGCGGGTTTGGGGCTGGAGCTTCAACCCCATCACGTGCTACTACTGCCTGAGCGACGAAGATGGATCGGTTGAGAATCTCATCATGGACGTGACCAACACACCGTGGGGCGAACACCACGCCTACGTGGTTGGACCGCCGGGTGAGCACCACTTCGACAAAACCTTCCACGTCAGTCCATTCATGCCCATGGACATGACCTACACCGTGCGCTTCAGTGCTCCAGGAGAGCGGTTGAGCCTTTCGTTCGACGTCGAGAAAGGCGGATCCACCCGACTTCGCGCTTCGATGGCTCTCTCGCGCCGGCCCATCGACTCATGGTCGATGTTCAAGATGGCCACCCGTCCCTGGCTGGGCTCGATGGGCTTCACCGCGGCGATCTATTGCAACGCCCTGGTGCTCACGCTTCGAGGTGCTCGCTACTATCCCCACCCCGAGAAAGCCACCTCCCGATGACCTCGGTCGACCCCGATGTTGGACCGGTCGTCGTGACGAGGCGGCTCGGCGGCTCGCCCTCGAAACCAGCCCCGACTTGGCGCGACCGATTGGGGAAGTACCTTGCTCGACAACTCTCTCGAAGGGCGCTATCGGGGACCATCAGTGTTCAAGGCGAGCACGGCGGATTCCTGGTGGGAGACGGGGATGATCATGTGGTGGTCAAGGTCCATCACCCGGGCGCGTATCGCCGGACACTACGCAGTGGATCGATCGGACTAGCTGAGTCCTTCATCGATGGTTGGTGGGAGACCGACGACCTGACTCGTCTCATCCAACTCCAGATCCGTAACCTCGAGCCACTTCTCGCACGCCTCGACCGACTGGTCGCATTGATCGACCGCCCATGGAGCACGCTTCATCGCCTTCGCCCGCCAAAGAAGTCCACTGACCGTCGCAACGTTCGCGCCCACTACGACCTGCCCGGCGAACTCTTCGAGGTCATGCTCGATGAGACCATGATGTACTCGTGTGCATATTTCTCGTCATCGCAGAGTTCACTCCAAGAAGCCCAGGAGGCCAAGCTCGAGATGATCTGTGTCAAGTTGGCACTAGGACCCGACGACCACGTTCTCGAGATCGGCTCGGGCTGGGGCGGGTTCGCCATCTACGCAGCACGTACTCGAGGATGCCGGGTAACCACTACGACCCTGTCAATCGAGCAGCGACGCGTGGCGATGGACCGAATCGCGGCCGCAGGTCTCTCAGAGCGAATTGAGGTACTCGATCGCGACTATCGCGACCTCAGTGGGAACTTCGACAAGTTGGTGTCGATTGAGATGATCGAAGCCGTCGACTGGCGACTCCACGAAACGTTCTTTCGGACCTGCGAACGTCTGCTCAAACCTGAGGGAGCCATGCTGCTCCAGGCGATCACCATCGAGGATCGCAGTTTCGCTCGGGCCCGCTTTAATCACGACTTCATCAAGGAACTGATCTTTCCTGGCGGGTGTTTACCGTCGGTGTCTCATATGGTCAACACCGTCACACGCACGACCGACCTACGCGTCGTCGGTCTCGAAGACATCGGAATCCACTACGCAACGACACTCCGACACTGGCGTGAGAACTTCCTCGAGCGATGGGCTGCAGTCGCCCCGCCAGGATTCGGTAGTGAGTTCACGCGGTTGTGGGAACTGTACCTGTGCTACTGCGAAGCAGGGTTCCTCGAGCGTCACGTCAGCGATGTCCAGATGATGTTGGCCGGACCGTCGTGGCGTGGGACGACCAGCGCCTGAGAATCAGCGCTGCTCGATGAGATCCATGTAGTCGTCACTCCACAAGTCGAAGAACTCCTCGGGCAACAGAACCGCGTGCGTTGGTTCAAGCGCCTCGACGAAACCCCTCTCGTGACTGACTGCGACAATGGTGCCCTTCCATTGGCGCATCATCTCACCGAGCGCTTCGACGCTTGCGGGATCCAGGTTATTGGTCGGTTCGTCAAGTAGCAGAAGGTTCGCCTCGGACGACGCCAAGATGGCCAGAGCCAGTTTGGCGCGTTCTCCACCTGAGAGGGTTCCGGGCATCTGGTGAGCGGCGGACCCCTTCAGACCAAATGCGCCCAGCAGCGATCGCCGTTGGACTTCGGTCTCGACCGTAGCGTTCTCGAGGTTGGCGAGCACCGTCTTGTCGAAGTCCAACTGTTCATTCTCTTGGGCGAAGTATCCAACCTTCACGTTGGCGCCGAATCTGACCACGCCCGTTTGCGCGCGCTGGGTGCCCGCGAGGCAACGGAGCATCGAGGACTTACCGGCACCGTTGCGCCCGACGATCACGATCCGGTCGCCCCGGCGAGTGATGAAGTTGACGTCTTTGAGGACCTCGAGCGAGCCATATCTCACGGCGACGTGCTCCACCGTCATCGGAACATCACCACTTCTGGGGGGCTCGGGCAACTTGAAGGTGACCTTTTTCTCCTTCTTGGTGACCTCGACGCGGCTGTTCTCAAGCTTCTCGACCTTGCGGTCAAGGACCTTGGCCACCCG
>JABEUR010000127.1 GCA_013044405.1 Acidimicrobiaceae bacterium
TGGCGTGGTCAGAAACGACCTGGACCTGTCGACGCGGACCTACTCGTGTGAGATCTGCGGTCTGGTCATCGACCGCGACGTCAACGCGGCCATCAACCTCGCCCGCTGGCGACCCGAGGAGCCCTCTGCGGTGGCGCCGCTGGACCCAACGCACGCTCTGCTTCTGTCTACAGCCTGATCCCACTGGGATCTGCACCACGAAGCACGCGAGAAGAGCCGATCGTCACCCGCACAACCATTACGGCAACGTGATGAGGGCCCTGGGTCGGAACCGAGATCTCGGAGCGAAGTTGATCTGAGAGGTCGGACGGTGAGCAAGCACCGCTGAGCCATATCGCTCAGTTGGTCAAGGCGAACCGGTGGGTCCAAATAGGACACACGCTGTTAGGCGGGTCCGGCCCAAGACCACTTCGCTATGGAGAGACCCGACGCGACGTCGTCAGCCGAGTCGGGATACATCGACAAAGTACCCGTAGCCCATCGAAAGTAGTCCGCGAGCGTGGCGCTCAACTGCGGATCGAGAGGAAGTTGTGCGTCATCGAGTGCTAGGTCAAAGCAGGCTTGTGCCGACTCGTCCATCTCGACGTGTTCTCCCATTCCCGAGTGCATTCGAATGACACTGCTCTCGTCACCCATTGACGCGGAGTAGTCACTCGGGCCGCCGAGCGCCTCACCCCAGTAGGCCGCGAGGCGCTCACAGTGGTCGGCGTGAAACTCTTGCGAGAACGCATGGCTCACGACTGGATCTGCGAGACATCTGGCGTGCCACGCCTTGGCCAAATCCAAAAGAGCCTTGCTCCCACCCGCGGCGTCAAAGATAGACTGCGTCACCAGCTCAGTCTTGCACTCGTACCCAATGACGTGCATCGACTACAGCTACGACGGACGCCCGGTTCGCCATTCGTTTCGACGAGAGCCCCACCCTGACCACGAACCTCTCATCGCGATCACGCCGCAGCGCCCATTCAACATTCTTGACTGGGGGCACGATGAGCCGAGAGTTCGTTTCCTCAATCAGATTTGACATTGAGTGGGATGGTCAGACATCCGAGTAGAGGGTGATCGTTCAAGTATTCAATCGTCCCGCACGAGTTGCATGGCACCTTGTCAGCACCTCGCGCTGACTTCGAGAACAGATTGGTGAATCAACGCACCATGACGTACGATCTCACGGCCGGGTCAGGTGGCACCTCAAGGACCATCACTCAAGAAGATCCGCACAACAACGACCGACCGGTCGGACACCCAAGAGAATGGAAGTCCGAACTTCACGGCATTTAAGAAACTCGCTGAGTCGTTGGCCCTCAACGTAGTGTGAAGGTTCTGGACCGTTGGCTCGTGTTGCGCTGTGCTGATTGAGCACAGTTAGTGTTGTTCCGTCGTCAATTCTTCGAATCGATGGCGTACTCCTCGACGACCAGGCCCCATCAGCTACCAAGTTCGCGAACTCTCGGAGAGTCCTCCTAAGAGTCTGTGCTGAGTCGTATCGCATGGTTTGACAAAGGGGCCCGTTGACCGGTGAGCGAAACGTGTGACTCCCCACGCAAATTGCGGAGCTTTGGGTATATCATCCAACGATTAGCCAATTGTCGTACCAGGAGGAGCCATGAAACGGCGACTGAGCGTCTTGGCTGTTGTTGGTTTTTCATTGATGGTGATCGCCACACCGATAGGTGCGCTGACGTCGCCATGGCATCCGATGAAGGTACCCACATCACCGAATCGCGGATACGGCCAACCTACGTGTCTCGACCAGAGTCATTGTTGGGTGCCCTACGGAACGTCGAGCGCGGCGGGCATCCTCGTGACGCTCAATGCCGGTCGCACCTGGTTCGCGAGTAGGTTGTCGACGCCAGTCAACGTCATCGACAGCGTCTCATGCTCTTCAATCACCGTGTGCGCAGCGGTGGGCTTCGATATGAAGGCCGGGGGAACCCCGCGGGCCGTCGCGCTGTTCTCGAGCGACGGCGGTCGGCTGTGGAGCACCGCGACGTTGCCACCAACCTACACACCCTCACACGGATCGTGGACGCGCCTCGATTCGCTGAACTGTCGATCCAACGAGGAGTGCGTGGCGACGGGAGCAGGTCCCGCACCGCCGGCCCTACCAGTCTCGTGTGGCTCGGGATGCACCTACGTCCCTGGACCGACCAACGGAACGATTGCACTGTGGGCTCTCACGAGCACCGATGGCGGCGCAACCTGGAGCGGGAGCACCATTGAAAGCTCGCTGCCCGACCAGGCGTACCAGATCAATTGTTCCAGCGCGACCACGTGCGCGGCGGTCGGCTTCGGCTTTGGCTCGTGTCCCGCCGGCCAACGCTGCACCGCCCACGGACTCGCCTTTTACTACAACGCTGCGGCGCCTACCCAGTGGAGCCTCGTACCGGTTCCCACGGGAGTCTTCAGCGTGTACTCGCTCTCGTGTCCGACCGCATCGCTCTGCCTTGCGGTGGGCTCGACCGGCGACGCCGAGACGGGCCACGGTGTTGTGTTGCGGAGCCAGAACGGCGGAAGAAGCTGGCAGCGCCTGCGCGCGCCCGCAGGTTCGAACTCCATCCAGTCGATCTCGTGCGTGAATGGACATACGTGTTTAGCGGCCGGTGGGATGGGCACCTCGAGTTACGTGCAGCCCACAGTGTTCCTCACCACGAACGCGGGAGGAACCTGGCGCGTCGGGGCCGTTTCCGCCGTCCAGTTCATGGGGGCCGTGACCTGTCCCGTCGTGCGCTTTTGCTTGATGACCGGAAGTCTCGCACTGGGCGCAGATCCCCATGGCGTGGTCCTCGCCGGGTCCGCCTGAACTCAACCACCTGAGGTCGAGGTCTTGAAGTGGCGTGTCAACCAAGTCCTGGACCAATCACCTGAGCGGTCTTCGTTTCGTATCGTTGCTGGTTCTGTGCCGGTGCAGTTGGTCGATAGCGGCCCAGCGTGGGAGGATTCGTTCAAAGGCGGTGTTGATGCCCATTCGAGTCACCCCCGAGTTTGAAGACGGCGAATCAGGGGTCGGCCATCGAAGGGTTGGGCGAACCTGGTCTCGCCCGAAGAGACAGGTATCCATTCGCATCGCACTTTTGGCGTTCACGTACCTGGTCTATTTCGCCGGAGCAATCGTCCTCTTCTGGCGCCACGGGATCACGCGGACCGTTCTCTCATCAGTGACGAACGGGACCGTCGTCAATACGACGTTCTCGCAACCCAACGAGTCGATCTACCAGATGAATCCTCGTGCCGTCGTCGTACTCCTCGTCCTGGTTGCAGTGGCGATCCTGGTTTCGACGTTGAGTTTCATCATCCGAGTCAATCGGCGCAGTTCCAAGGCGAGTCCCCTGGGAATCGCCGTGGCGTCGGTGATCGGCGCGATCGGAGTGCTGGCGATGTTCAGCGTCGGTCCACTGATTATCGCCATAGCGGCACCACTGCTCATCGTGGCCACGCCCATGGAGGACCTCGGGCAGTAGGCGCACTTCGAACTCGCCATGCCAACTACGTGCGCATGACCGGCGACGGCACCAACGTGAGGCGACCACCCACGAAGGCGAGCTCAGCTCAAGAAAACTCAGAATGGTCTTGCATTATGTCTACATAATGACATAATGACTAGACACAAAGTTCCTTCTCCTCATCGATGGGAAGAGAAGAAGCGCGTGGTTCATGATTGGGGGGAAAATGAGCATGGTTCGTAGAACCAAAACAGGGTCGGCGCAGTCTCCAGCGAGACATCACGACCCAGCCGGCGAACTCAAACCAGACGCACTCGGCCTGGGCGACACCGTGGTGTTGGCCATGGCGAGTTCGGGCCCGACCCAGAGCATTGCGGCATCATTGGCGGCAATCATGATCGCGGTGCGCTATGCGGGATTCCTGCCGCTGTTGATCTGTTTCATACCGATGATCGGAATCGCCATTGGCTATCAACGTCTCAACGCCTGGCAACCGAGCGCGGGCGCGACCTACTCGTGGGTTGGTCGCGCCGTTAATCCCCATGCGGGCTTCTTCTCGGGTTGGATCATGATGATGTACTACACGATCGGAACCGTCAGTCTGACGCCGCTGCTGGGGTCGTATATGTTGAGCTTCTTCTCCAACGCCGCGGCGAACAACAAATACGACACCGCCATCGTGGGTACGCTCTTCAACCTCCTCGTGTTGGTAATCGCCGCCTTGGGTGCAAAGCTGTCGGCACGATTCCAGTGGGCGTGGGCAGTGTTCGAATACGCCGCACTGGCGGGCTTTTCGCTTGCCGCGATCATCCTGATCTACTTCAGCCATCTCAGCCGTGCCGTGCACATGACGACGTCGTGGTTCACGCTGAGCGGTGCCGGCGGGTTTCACTCACTCATCGCCGGCATCCTGATCGCGATCTTCTTGTATTCGGGTTGGGACACTGCGGCCTACATGGGAGAAGAGGTGCAAGGGCGCCAAGCGGGACGCGCCGCCGTGATGAGTGTCGTGCTCTTATTCGTCGTGTATTCGATTGGCGTGGTTACGCTGCAAGGCATCGCGCCAAACTCGACCATTCAGGCCCACGCCGGCAACGTACTCGCGTTCGTGGGCCAGCGAATTGGTGGTGGATTCTGGAAAGACGTGATGATCGTGGCCGTACTCGGAGGGACGCTGGCTTCGTTGCAGGCCGCGATTGTGAGTGCAGCGAGGATCTCGTTCGCGATGGGACGAGATCGAGTCTTCCCCGGTTGGTTCGGTCAGGTCAGTGCGAAATATCGCACCCCGATGAATGCCACCATCCTCGTGGGACTTTTGAATGTCGTCTTCCTCTGGGGGTCCACCCTGATTGGTTCGATCGGAACGGCGCTGAGCGACGTCGTGAGCACGCTCGGTCTGATGGCCGCAATGTTCTACTTCTTGACTGCGGCGACCGCCATTTGGTACTACCGGCACGTCATCACGACCAGCGCCAAGGGCTTCTTCCTTGGAGGGATCCTGCCGGGATTTGGTGCAGCGTTCATGGCCTTCGTGATCATCTATGAGTTGGCGACCAATGCTCTCAACGGTGTGGAACTCGGCTTCGGGTTCGGCTTCGCGGCGCTCGGGATCATTCTCTCGTTGATCTCATCGCGACTGGGTAAATCCGCGTTCTACTCTGATCCGACGACCAGTCATGGGGACACGATCGAGGCGGACCTGCAAGGTTCGTAACGAGCCAGTGCGCACCAGATCCGCTGACGCTTGGATCGCGTCGAAATTCGAAGAGAACAAACCAGTGGACGGAATGTTCGGTCCAGGCGAGGGCCCAATCCTGTCGAGACGTGGTTAAGGCAACAGCGCAGTACCAGGCGAACCCCACTCACGACTCATCGATGATGGGCTCGCCTCGAGAAGGTACCACGGAGGCGTCCGCCCTGAA
>JABEUR010000128.1 GCA_013044405.1 Acidimicrobiaceae bacterium
GACCGAAGCAGAAGCGTACTCGCTCAGCGTCAATTCTCTCACTAAGCATTTCCGACTGCGCGGAAGCGAGCTCGAAGATGTGGCGAGCTCGGGCCACGTCCTACGTGCCGTTGACTCGGTATCCTTCAATCTGAATCGTGGAGAGATTCTCGGACTCGCTGGAGGGTCAGGGAGCGGCAAGACGACTCTGGCGCGCTGCATCGTGCGATTGATCGAGCCCGATTCGGGTTCGGTGCTTCTAGGAAGTGATGACCTGCTCAAGCTTAAAGGCAAGGCCCTGCGACTTATTCGCCGGCGCATCCAGATGGTCTTCCAGGACCCGTACTCTTCATTGAATCCGCGACTCAGCGTCAGTGACACACTGGTTGAGGTTGGACAGGTCCTTGGCGATCTGCCAAAGGAAGGTTCGAGAGGCTTCGTTGAAAAATTGCTCGAGCAGGTGCAGCTGCCCAAGGGAATCGCGGAACGTCGACCCAGAGAGCTCTCGGGTGGTCAACGACAACGGGTGGCAATAGCTCGGGCCCTGGCCGCGGGCCCCGAGGTTCTGATCGCGGACGAGGCGGTCAGTGCACTCGACGTCTCGGTCCAGGCGCAGCTGCTTGGAGTCTTCCGTGACTTGCGCGAAGAACTGGGGGTCTCGATATTGTTCGTCACCCACCAATTGGCCGTACTCGCGGAAGTCGCGGATCGCGTCGCGGTCATGCAGCGCGGCCAGATCGTTGAGATTGACCAAACGTCGGCGATCTTGAAGAATCCTCAGCACGAATACACCAAAATGCTGATCGGGGCCCATCCTTTTTCGGATCCGCGTAGGCGTGACGAGTTCTTCTAGTCTCGATCAACGCCCATGCAATGTATCCGTTTCGATCACGCGTTGGTGAAGGAGTTGTCACGGTCATGATCTCGATGAGCCGGCCGGCGCGACGGTCAATGGGGACTGCAGGGATGAACGGCCCAGTCGCGTTGACGTCGAACCCGGTAGTTGCTGGACCGCACTGGGCGAATCAGGTTCGCGAGCAGGTATGGCGAGATGGCTATGTACCCCAACGGTATTGGAACGCCCCGGGTGAGTTCAGCGTCGTCGACTGCTCCTGCCTCGAGCAGATGACCACGTTGGCCAACAGGCTGAAGTGCTTGGGAAAATCGAACGGGCCACACCCGTCGTGCCAGCCGTGTCTGACCGAGCGGCCATTGCATTGCCTAGCCGATTCAGCTTGGCGCGACTGCGCACGCAGAGTTGTGGACGTTGTCGATGAGTCCCGTGGCCCAGAGCAGCTGACACGGGGTGTTCGAAGCTTGCCTGGTGCGTCGAGCCATCGCGCGACGAAGACTTGTGATCTGCTAGTTGACCAGGAACGTCCATCATCGTGGTCCAGTCACGAAGGTGCAGTGGAAGGATGTTGGTTGGGTCAATGGTCGCTCCCGATGAAGAGACTGCGCACGTTGTCGTGAACTTCGCCAGGCGAGAGTCTTCCTCCCCAGCGAACGCTGCCGCTCAAACCTTCGAACTCGTTGACGTCACCATCGAAGGCGTCACGAACCGAATGTTCAAGAACGCGCCGCCCACCATGCGTGAACTCTTTGCGCCGGCACGAGGGCTCCACGAGCCGTTTCTTCTCTACGAAGATGAGCAGTGGGATTTTGATGAGGTCATGAAGGAGGCGGACGCTCTGGGCTACGTACTGGTCCATCGCTACGGGATTGGGGTGGGCGACCGGGTGGGCATTGCAATGCGCAATCTACCCGAGTGGATTATTTCGTTCGTGGCCATCTTGTCCGTCGGGGCGATCTCGGTCTCGTTGAACGCCTGGTGGACCGAGGATGAATTGGAGTACGCAATCAATGACGCCGGACTTTCGTTGTTGATCGCTGATTCAGAACGTATTTCGCGGGCCCACGGTCCCTGCAGTCGTGCAGGGGTGGCCATGCTCGGCGCACGTCTGGACGAACTATTGCCGCTCGCCCCTGGTGTGGAGCGCTGGAGAGATGTCGTCATACCTGGTGCCCCGATGCCCTTAGTCCAGATAACACCGGAAACTGACGCCACCATTCTCTACACGTCGGGTACGACGGGATTTCCCAAAGGAGCGGTCTCCACCCACCGGGCAATCTGCCAATCGGTCATGGCCTTCTCGTCGCGCGCTGCGCACGCCCCCTCGCGTCGTACTGGCGAGCAGCGAGTGGCGAATCATTCGCCGTGTTTTATCTTGATCGTGCCCCTCTTCCACGTCACGGGATGTGTGCGCGTCATGCTCACGTGCTTTTACGAACGCTACCGACTCGTCATGATGTACAACTGGAATCCCGAGCGGGCCCTGCAACTTATCGAGCGCCATGCGGTGACCAACTTCGTGGGCGTTCCCACCCAGGCTTGGGACCTCATCGAGAGTCCGAACTTCACTCAACACGACACGAGTTCGTTGATGATGGTGGGCGGTGGAGGTGCACCGGCGCCGCCGACGCTGGTGGCCCGAGTCGAGGGAGCATTCCCCAATGGACGTCCGGCCATCGGGTACGGAATGACTGAGACGAACGCGTACGGTCCCGCCAACTCTGGCGATGACTACGTCTCGCATCCGACTTCAACGGGGCGCGCACCAACGATCGTCATGGACTGCTCGATACGCGATGAGAACGGTCTTGACGTGGCGTCCAATGTGAGGGGCCAGATCTGGATGAAGTCACCCACCCTCTTTCGAGGCTACTGGCGAATGCCCGCGGCGACATTGGAATCGCTGCGCGACGGGTGGCTGTGTAGTGGGGACCTTGGGCGCATCGACGATGATGGATTCCTCTATATCGACGATCGCTCGAAGGACATGATCATTCGCGCCGGAGAGAACGTGTACTGCACCGAAGTTGAATCCGCGATCTACGAGCATCCTTCAGTCCATGAAGCGGCCGTCATCGGGGTGCTCCACGAACGGCTCGGTGAAGAGGTCGGTTGCGTCATCTATCGAAAGCCGGGCGCGACCTTGAGTGGGGACGAACTTCGAACGTTCGTGGCTTCGAGGCTGGCGTCCTACAAGGTCCCGACGAGAGTCGCGTTCGCCGATGAACCGCTACCTCGAAATGCCGCTGGAAAGTTCATGAAGACCCAACTGCGCCAGGGCTACTTCGCTTGAGTTGTGCGGTGACTCTGCGACGAGCGACCGGGGTGAACCAGAGCGACATCGGTCTCGTCACCTCCGAGTGACGAACTCGTTCTGCATCCGAGGAAAGTTGCCTAGACCGACCCGCGTTGGTCTTTTGGAGTTGCGGTCGACCAGAGCGCGAGCTGAGCGTCGATGAGCTTGATCAACCTCTTCTCGTCGTAGTGGTCGGGAATGAGCAGAGCGTGAACGCTGAGCCCATCGATGAGTCCGGCGAGGATGTCAGCCATGATGAAGGGGTCCCCTTCGACCAGTTCACCGAGTTCCTGGGCTGCGATGATGACTCCGAGAAGTATGTTGTGCCAGTACGCCGACTCGGTCAGTTGTACACTTCGCAGACTTTCCTTCACGAGGGCCCTGCTCCAGAAACTGATCTCGAGCTGCGTCTCGCGGATCTGCTCGGCCTGTAGTGGAACGGTGTCATAACAAAATGTGCGTAGCGCTTCGAAGCCAGTTTTATGCTCGAGCAAGGCGTTGAGTCGCTCTTTGATGACACTGTGAGCGTTGCGCAGGGCTTCGAGAAGGATGTCGTCCTTGGATTCGAAGTAGTGCGACAACACCCCGGCCGAGTAGCCGGATTCTCGTGCAATCAGGCGTGTCGTCGCACCGTCGACGCCTTCTCTCAGGATGACCCTCCAGGCTGCATCGCTCAGCTGCTGGCGACGTTGGTCATGGTCGACAATTTTCGGCATGTTCCTCCTTTGCAGCCCCGTCGCACAGGATACTCAAGACACTTGCTTTATATCGAACGTCCGACTATGGTGGCACCTCATGGCAGAACCCAAGTCCTCAGCACCTCCAAGGTCATCGTCGGATCAGCGCAACATTGCCGCGCTGCCCCCGCGCAACTCGAGCGCACGTGCAGAACTCGTCGAGCACCTGGCCGATAAGGCGAAGTTGATCCGAAGAGAGACGGTTCGCCTATCGCGCATCGCCGGTGCCGGACACTACAGCGGCACCTTCTCAGCGGCTGAGTTGATCGCCGCTCTGTACTACGCCCAGTTGCGCTATCAGCCGAGCGATCCCGGTTGGCCCGATCGAGACCGCTTCGTGCTCAGCAAGGGCCACGCCGCGATCGGACTCTACCCGGTGCTGGCGGATGTCGGATTCTTCGATTCGGCACTTCTCGACCAGTACACCCGTCTGGGTAGCATCTTCGGGGACCATCCCGACATGCGTAAAGTGCCAGGTATCGACTTTAGTTCCGGGTCGCTCGGACACGGGTTGTCGGTCGCGCTGGGGCTGGCCCTCGCCGCTCGAGTGCAGGGCCGATCGTACCGTTCCTATTGTCTTCTCGGTGACGGGGAGTTGGCCGAGGGCCAAGTGTGGCAAGCCGCCATGGCTGCGGGCCACTTCAAGACCGGGTCGCTCATCGCCATCATTGACCGCAATCAGTTGTCCATTGATGGACCGACCGAGACCATTATGGGCGTGGAGCCGCTTGACGCGAAGTTTGAGGCGTTTCGATGGAAGGTCCATCGTATTGATGGACACGACCTCGATGCGATCTTGGACATGTTCGCACAACTCGACGACGACCCGAATGGCCCGCCTCAGCTCATCATCGCAGACACCATCAAGGGACGTGGAGTACAGCGGATGGAACTCGACACTGACTGGCACGTCGGCAATCTGGTCGGCGCTGATTACGACGACGTTATGAACGAGATCGACGCCGGTCTCCAGCCCAGCATCGGGGGTCGATAATGGTTGACAAGGTCGAAGAGACGAAAACTGCTCAAGAGATCAGCGAAGTCTTCCGAGGGACTGCTGGGCACTCCCCGTCGCTCAAGGAGGCGGGCACCGTCCGTGGCATCGAAGCCGCGGCGATACCAGCCTTCGTCGCGGGTGAGGAGCTGGCCGACCTGGCTGAAAGCGACGACCGCATTGTCGTGCTCACTGCGGACTTGGCTGGAGCGGGACGTACGATCGATTTCGCACGGCGCCATCCCTCTCGATTCTTTAACATCGGCGTCGCCGAGCACAATATGATGACCGTCGCGGCCGGCATGGCTTCGGCGGGACTGAGACCCTACGTCAGCACGTTCGCCGCCTACGCGGCACTGCTGTGCTGCGAGCAGATTCGTACCGATATTGCCTACACGGGTATGCCGGTGCGAATTCTGGCGCATCATTCGGGGATGAGCCTCGGGTACTACGGCACGAGCCATCATTCGCTCGAGGACATCAGCGCAATGCGCGCCATCGCCGATCTGATCGTGGTCAGCGCGGCCGACGCCAATCAACTGCGGGCGATCCTGCGCGCATCCCTCGAGATCTCCGATCCGATCTATATCCGCATGGGTCGTGGTCGAGATCCTGAGGTGTACGCCGAGGTACCTGTGGACTTCCAGTTCGGAAGAGCCAGTCGCCTGA
>JABEUR010000129.1 GCA_013044405.1 Acidimicrobiaceae bacterium
CGTGCGCAAGGTCTGCTTCACGGGCTCCACCGACATGGGCAAACGAATTATGGCTGGTTGCGCTGACCAGGTCAAGCGCGTCACCCTCGAACTTGGCGGCAAGAGTGCCAACATCATCTTCGCCGACGCCGACTTAGAACGGGCGGCCGCTGGCGCGCCAAGCGCGGTGTTCGACAACGCTGGCCAGGACTGCTGCGCACGGTCGCGAATCCTGGTCGAGGCATCGGCCTACGACCGATTCATGAGCCTCTTCGAAGGCGCCGTCAAGCAGTTCAGAGTCCTCGACCCGGCGGACGAGAGCGCCGAGATGGGTCCGCTGATTTCGGCCGCTCAGCGCTCGAGCGTGAGTTCTTACCTCACCGATGCACGCGTGGCCTTCAAGGGTTCTGCGCCATCTGGACGTGGCTTTTGGTTCCCGCCAACCGTCCTCGAATCCGATGGCACCGATCGAGCCTTCAAAGAGGAGATCTTCGGTCCGGTCGTCTCGGTGGTGCGGTTCAACTCCGAAGATGAGGCCATCGCCATTGCCAACGACAGTCCGTACGGCTTGTCGGGCTCGATTTGGACCAACAATGTCGGGCGAGCCCTACGAGTCGCACGCGCAGTCCAAACTGGAGCGCTCTCGGTGAATTCGAATTCTTCAGTTCGTTACTCAACACCATTTGGGGGTTACAAGCAGTCAGGTATCGGCCGTGAACTCGGCCCTGATGCGCTACGCAGTTTCAGCGAGGAAAAGAACGTTTTCATCTCTACAGACCAGTAGCTAGGCCCCCATCACTTCGGGCCCAACGATCGCCGCTTGAACGACCGAGAAATCAATGCGGCGGGTCGTCCAAGTGCTCGGCTCTGGTATCCAATCCCGACGAGCGCCAGTACTCCTGGACGATTACTTGGAGTGAACCGGCCACCGGAACAGCGAGCAGGACCGCGATGAATCCACCAAAAAGACCTCCGACCCACGCACCCAATGCCGCTCCGATCATCACCGAGACAAAGACGAGCAGCGGATTGATCTTGACCGTTCGACTCATCACCAATGGGTTGAGGACGTGATTCTCGATCTGGGTGTAGGCCAAGAAAATGACGGCGGTTATGACCCCTGAGGAGACCGAGTAAGCGAATGCGAAGAGAATCGTAGGTATCCCCGCCAGTGCGCCTCCGATAGTAGGGAGGAAGTCGACCAGAGCGACCCACAGCCCCCAGAGCAGCGCATAGGGAACTCCTAACACGAGCAGCGTCGCGTAGACGACGAGGCCAGCGATCAAGGATGTCAACATGTCGCCGAGTATGTAACCAGTAACCGACCTGCTCACTTCTGTGCCTAAGCGCGTGAAGCGGATCGCGCGTTCAGGCGTCAGTATCGCGAGGAGCGATTTGCGCATCTTGGAACCCTCGGCGAGCAACAAGACCACGAAGGCGAAGACGGCGAGCAAGGACACCAGACCAGACAGTGCTCCTTTGCCCAAGGCGAGTGCGGGCTTGCCCAGGCTGGTGGCTAACGAGGCGATCTTGGCCGAATTGCGCTGCACCCACTGTTGGACGTGATACTGGCGAATAAGATGGCCTACCCAACCCCGGCCCGCTTGAGCATTCTTGATATAGCCGGGCAGAGCACTGGAGAAACGGGTTAGGCCGTTGACGAGCGGATAGCCGAAGAGCACGGCGAGACCGAGGAACACGAGGAACGCGCCGAGGGTGACGATGGCGACGGCAACCCCTCGACGATGGATCCGCCAACGTTGCAGGGCGACGACCGCGGGATTGAGGATAAGCGCGACAAAACCTGCCAGAACACCCAACATCAACACGGTGCGCAGGTGATAGAGGATCTGACCGACGATGAAGACTCCAGCCACCACAGCGACGGTGAACAAAATGGCTCGGGCCGGTACCTGATTCACATCCGCGGAGCGAAACATCCTCTCACGGCGAGACTCAAATGGCTCTTGCGTCTCTTCGGGCGAAGGTCCGTTCGGTTCACCGGCGGTCATCGAGCCTGCACCGCTTTGGCTGCCCACCGGCCCGTGCGCGAGCCCAACACCATTTTCATCATGCAGTCATCTAACCACTCATTCGAGACGAAGCCGCGCCAATCGAAGCGAGCAGCGACCGCCGGACCGCTGCCACTTCTGCGACGTTCGGTCCAAGGCGCAATGTGGAACACCTTGCGATGACACCGACTCTCTGAATTCGCAGTCTTCGCACCGGCGACCGACGTTCTCGAAGAGGCGTTCACCACGTCCGAGCGTGACTGGCACGATTGCCACGTGCAGACGGTCCACGAGACCAGTTCGAAGGAACTGTGGCACGTTCGACGCTCCACCCCCGATCCGAACATCCTCGTCCCTCAACGCGAAGAGGGCCCGTTCGAGCGCGTGGTCGATGACCTCGGTCACGAGGCGGAAGATGGTGCGGCTTCGTATTTCGAACGATTCACGTGGCTCGTGGGTGAAAACGGATACTTCGTGATGAAATAGTGGCTTCTCACCCACCAGCCCGGACACTGCTCAACGGGCCAGGCGCCATGTACCGGACCGAATATGTCTCGCCCCATGATCGTTGCCCCGACACCCTCGAACCCGCGGCGCACAAAGTCGTGGTTCACCTCTTCGCTGCCACCTTCTCGCCCCGGCGAGCACAGAATGTCCGGGTCCGAAGATCCACTGGTGACGCCGTTCGCCGTTGACGCCGAGGGGGTGCTCGACGCCTCAATTCGCACCGGCCATGGATCCTTCAAGGAAAATCGACACCGCATCGACGCGCAGCCGCGTCACCATGGCTCCTCGACCTCAAAGAACACGATTCTAGAATCTCCACCCCGCACGTTTGGAAGGAATCAAGCCAATTCGTTGCGAAGTAAAGTTCAATGCGTGAACGTAATCCCTGCCTTTACCAACTATCTCCCGGTCAAGATCAGATTCGGTGAAGGTGTCTCAGAGACACTTCCCGAAGTCCTGTCCGAACTCAATGCGAACTCCGTATTCCTGATGCTCGACGAAGGAATCGAGCTACACAATCCAGCGGTGGCTTCACTTCTGAGTGACGTGGCGAAGCGGAGTGCTGTCAAGATCACTCGCTTCAGCAAACCCGCCGCCGAACCAACCATCGACATGGTCGACGCAGCCACACGCGCGCTGTGCGACTCGAACGCCTCGGTACTGGTCGCCATCGGCGGGGGATCAGTGATCGACACGGCCAAGGCCGCTCGCCTCTGTGCGCAGTTGGACATGAGTTTCGGTGAGTTCCTCGCGACGTCGTCGGGTTATCCAGCACCGGACCGCGCACTGATCGCCATACCGACCAGTGCGGGCACGGGTTCGGAGGTCTCGGGTGGTTCGGTGGTCTCGGACCCGCAGGCGGGGCGAAAGAACGGGATCGCCAACGCCAACTTGCGAGCCCAGTACGCCCTGGTGGACCCGATCCTCACCTACTCCATGCCCCCGACCATGACCGCCAACACGGGCATCGACGCGTTGGCTCAGGCGATTGCTGGAATGGTGGCCAAGGTGCGAACGCCGATCGGTGACGCCATTGCGCTCGAGGCGATCCGCATGATGAGTGCGTCGCTCGTCGCTGCCTACCGCGACGGTTCAGACCGCGCCGCACGTGCGGACATGTCGTGTGGGTCGATGATGGCCGGACTCACCATGAACATCTCAGACTGCACTGCAGAACACTCACTGGGCCAAGCCATCGGAGGCGTGAAGCACGTGCCCCACGGACTGACGATCGGACTCGTGCTCTGCGAGACCCTCGAACGGGAACGTGCCCACGTTCCCGAGATACTTGAACGGGTGGCCGACGCCATGGGCGAGTCTGACGATGGATCCGCCGACGGGAGTCGGTGCATTCGCGCGGTGCGCCGAATCCTCGCCAATCTCGACTTCCCGGTGCTCACCAGCCTCGGTTTGAGCGAGTCGGACCTCGACGAATTGGCCGACCTCGCGCTCGCGGACTACTTCATCACGATGTCGCCCGTACCCTGGTCGAGAGACGAAGTCTTTGCCGCATTCTCATCAGCGCTCGCCCTCGAGTCGAGAGCGGGCTGATTGAGTCTGCTCAATTAACGCCGTTCACGTGCTCGACGATCAGCGTGATGATGCGCTCCCAGAAGACCGGACTGAGGTCGTGTCCCATGGCCTCGATGACTTCGAGTCGCGAGGCCTCCAAGCAATCGGCAGTACGTACACCTCCGCTGACGTCGATGAATCGATCACTATCACCGTGCAGGACCAACGAAGGCATCCGCACATCTCGCAGTGCCGCTGAGCGGCTGGGCGAAGCGAGTACTGCGCAGAGCTGGCGCGCGGCCCCCGCGAGGTTGAAGCAGCGATCGTACGCCTCACCGGTCTGACGCGCCACGCGCAGAGCGTCGAAGTGCCCCGGACTCGCGATGATGCGTTCGAGTTGCTGACGCTTGGCGATGATCGACTCGCGGTCAATATCGCTCGGTCCGAGCACGATCTCGGCCACTTCGCTCGACGCTTGACCAACGTCGCGGTCCCCCGTCGTCGACATCACGCAGATGAGCGACCACATCCTTTCGCGATGATCGATGGCCATCTGCTGGGCGATCATCCCGCCCAGTGACCAGCCGGCCACGTGCGCCCGGTCCACGGCGAGCGCATCGAGCAGCGCCACGACGTCGCTTGCCATGTCGCTCAGGGTGTAGGCGACCTGAGGGTCTCGGCCCATCGCCAGGGCGTCGATGACTCCAAAGACGTCGGGCGGAAACCGATCGAATTTCGTCGACAATCCGACGTCACGATTGTCGAAGCGGACCACGTGCAGGGAGTGATCGACGAGCAGTTGACAGAACTCGGCATCGAAGTGGATGCACTGGCTGCCCAGACCGTTGATCAACACCAGCGTCGGGTCGCCAGGATCACCAAATGTCTCGTAGTAGATATCGACTGGGCCATTGCTGACAGTGGGCATCTCGTCTCCCGGGGACAACTCGTTCGCGGACAATGTTGCAATTGTATTGAGGCAGGAACCAATCGTGCGACAGGACTCAACAACTATGCCCTGGACTGATGACGACGACTCCACGTCTTGCTCGTTCTAAAGAGCGCGGACAAGTCTTCGTTGACCTCGGCCATCGCCGCTACGCCCTGGGGGCTGGGTTCGAAAATGACCCCGGGGATACGATTCGACTCGATGTCGTCCAAAGTCTTGGTGCCCAGCGCCACCGAAGCCATTGCGGCCATCCCGCGCAGTTGGGCGAACATCGGGTCAGGAATCTGCTCAACCGGTCGATCGAGGGCGTCCGCAACGATCTGACACCAGAGACTCGAACGCGCGCCGCCGCCCACGAGACGCACTGGAGAGAGCTCGCGCCCGCAGAACTTTTCGATATAGCCAAAGAGCCAGCGACTGTTCGCCGCGACACCCTCGAGAACTGCGCGGGTCATGTCCGCCGTGGTCGTGGTGACCGAGAGGTTCGTGAACCCGCCGCGCAGTTCGTGATTCTGCACTGGTGAACGTTCACCGGCCAACCATGGTGCGAAGCGGACGCCGTGGGCACCAGACGTCGAGCGAGCGGCGAATCTCGTGAGGTCGTCGTAGGAAGGTGCCGAACCGGCGCCCGCGAGCAGCGAACGAAACCAATCGAGCGACTTCGCACCCGTTTCTTGATTGTTCGCAATGAGGTAGGAGTCATTGGTGAGACCGGGCACCGTGGCTATTGAATGGGCAATATCGGTCTTCTTCTTCGCGACCGGACAACTGATCCACGACGTCGTCGAGAGCGCGAGGTGGGTCGAGAACAAGGACGTGGCTCCGGCACCCAGGGCCGCCGCGTGGAGGTCGGGCAGACCAGTGATGACTACCGCGTCTGGTGTGATCCCCAGATCGCGGGCCACTTCATTGGTCACGTTCGTGACGATCGAACCAATCGGACGAAGGGGGGCGAGCTTCTCACTGGTGATGCCCAGGGCGTGCAGGAGACCCTCGTCGTAGGCCATGCGCTCGAGTCGGCGATTGTCGGTGAGCCACGCCGCCTGCATCGAGGCGTGCGTGGCGCTCGCCACGCCGCAAAAACGCATCGTCAGGTAGTCAACGGGTTCGAGCAACCAGCGGGTGGATGAGGCGATGTCGGGGTATTCGTGCGCGAAGGACAAGATATGTCCGGCCGAATCGGCCCCGCTGAGCGACGGGGCGCCACCGGTCGTACGGACCCAACGCCAGATGGCGGATGCGCCGTAGCCCGCGACCCGACCGCCAATTCGCTCTCGTACCTGAGGACCGCCGCGGGTGTCCATCCACAAAATGCACGGACCGGTGGGTTCACCGTTCGCGTCGACGGGAACCATCGATGCCCACTGTCCGGTCACGGCCACTGCGCCGACCCGTTGGGCGACCCCGGGTCGCTCGTTGAGCAGACGTCGAATCGACGCCTGGATCAGGGTCCACCACTCACGCGCGTCTTGAACGGCGCCCCCATCGGGCCCAAAAGTCGTGGCCACCGCCTCCAGGGCTTGAGCGATAATCGTCCCGTCAGAGTCCACGAGGCCGACCTTGGGTCCGCCCGTTCCCAGGTCGACCGCAATACAGACGTCTCGAGACACGTCAGAGCTCGGTGGGAATCGAACTCTGCTTGTCCATCATGTCGGCCATCACCAATTTGATGAAGGAATCGGCCTCGTCGGTGAGTCCGCCGACGACGCCGCCATAGATTGCCGACGACTGCGCGACGTCGCTGGCGTGCTCACGGGCGTACGTGACGGCATCGGCCAGATCGACTCCCCATCGCTCGACGACGCCGGGCTGGGTCTGGGGCCGCGTGACAGCCATATGCAATGCGTTCGGGTACTGCTGACCATTGAGGCGCCATCCCCTGGTGCGCAAGAAGTCATTCACGTGATAGATGTCGAAGTCATCTGAGGTGAACGAGAACAGGAAACTCGGATTGCCCATGATCCGGAGCTCTCCGTGTCGAGTGACCTCACGCTGCATGGCGGCTGACGTCTCAAAGATCGCGCGGGCGTAACGCAGGTACCCTTCGCGTCCGAGGCTCACCATCGCGGCCCACGTAGCAGCCAACAGACCACCAGATCGTGAGCCGTCCATGCCCGGAGAGCAGTACTTCCCGCCGGTCCAATCGGTCTGGTAGAAGTACTGGCTGTCACGAAGCGCGATGTTCGAAAAACAGAGCACGCTCGTTCCCTTGAGGGCGTAGCCGTACTTGTGGGTGTCAGCCGAGATCGTGGTGACGCCGGGCACTGAGAAGTCAAAGGCGGGTATGTCGAAGCCGAGCTGTCGGCCAAATGGCAGGAGGAAACCGCCGAGACACCCATCGACGTGCAGGCCCGTGTCGTACTCGAGCGCCAACTGGCCCAGTTCGCCGATCGGGTCGACGGTGCCGTACCCGTAGTTGCACGCCGATCCAACCAGGGCAACGGTGTGTTGGTCAATGTTGCGCTTCACCCAGTCGAGGTCGACCTGGGTGGTAACTGGATCGACCGGCGCCACCCGCACTTCGACGCCGAGTAGATGCCCCGCCTTGGAGAAGGCTGGATGGGCCGTCTCGGGCTTGATGATGTTGGGCCGCGACGTGCGCGCGGCATTGGCTTCACGATACGCCAGCACCGCGTGAGTGATCGACCCGGTACCGCCCGAAGTCACCAGTCCGACGGGGTTCGAGTCCAGGGCCCCCGCGCCCAACATGTCAAGGGTCATTGAGATGATCTCGGATTCGAACTTCGTCGCGCTGGGGCACATGTCACGCTGCAAGGCGTTGACGTGCGAGAACCGGGCGAAGGCTTCGTTGAGAAAATCGTAGTGATCGTGATCGCCGCAGTACATCGTGCCGGAGCATTGACCGCCCTCCCACGTGCGGTCTTCCGCGTTCGACATTGTTTGGAGTTGCTCCAAGATCACCGTGCGCTCGGTGCCGAGTTCGGGCAACTCGCGGTGTATCGGGTACTGGTTCGCATAAGGAAAATCAGACATCGTGCTCCTCGCATCGCTCGGGTCGATTGTAGATGCGCCAGCCCCCCGGGTCGAACCGGTCCGGGACCTCTAGCGACCCCCACGTCAATCCGGTCGCGATGTGCAGACTAGACGTTGTCACCAACCGGGCCCGCCGACGCGACCCTCACCGGCCGTACCCATCGAATTGGTCGCAGCAACCTAGGAAGTGGACTCGAAATCAACGACTGCACGGATCAAAACGACTCGGCTAGCTGGCTTCGGGACGCTCTTGAGACATTGACTCCTGGCCCGTCGAGCGACTCTGCTTCAAGATGAAGAGTCCCAGAAGCAACATCACCACCACCCCCACACCGACCGCCAGCGAGACCAGGGTGTTGTTGAAGTCACGTTGAGAGAGTGGTCCACTCAACGTCAGGTGAGCCGAGGCGCTCAAGATGTCTCGAACCCCCGCGAGAATTCCAATCTCGAGGAAGGGCCGTACCGGAAACGATGCAGTGCGAAGGCGCCCAAAGACGGTATGAGCGATGTCGAGCACGATGATGACCACGAGGATGCCATCGATGGCGACGACAACCGTAGTTGAGAACACGGAATGACTGCGAAAGAAGTCGATGACCGTGTGCACGAGTACCACACCGGCGACGAGCAGAAGGCTGAGCACAATCGCGTATTCAACAATGATGATGGCCCAGCGCAGCAACCGCTCAGGCATCAGGGCCGTACCGTCGAGCTCGTCAGTGAACCGTTCCATCATGAAGAACGATAGTGGTCTTGAGACACCACGACCTTGACCCGTTCACCATCGACTCCATGCGCAGCGCTTTGACAACCGGTTGACTCATTCAAAGGCGAACTCCTCGAGTGGCGTGACCCTTGCGAATGTTCCGTCGATGGCCGCGAGGAACGCAGTGTGGACGCTCTGGGCGTCAATGGTCGAGCCGGAGAAGCTCTGAGCGCACGTGGCACAGGCATCGCTGATCAGAACGCAGTCAAATCCCGCATCCGACGCGGCGCGTGTCGTGGAATCGACACACATGTGCGTCATCATGCCACCCACGACAAGGGAGTCGACTCCCAATGTTCTGAGATGCTCGTTCAAATCCGTTCCGACGAAGGCATTGGGCGTGTGTTTGGTGATTATTCGCTCTCCGGATTCGGGGCGCACGTGGACGTCGAACTCGATACCTTCACTATTGGGAAGGAAGAAACTCGCGTCCGGTTCAACGCTGATATGTCGCACGTGCACGATGGGGAGTCTCGCCGTGCGAAAGCGCTGGAGAAGCTCGCCGGCCCGCTCGGCGGCCGCTTGGACCTCATGGAGTTC
>JABEUR010000130.1 GCA_013044405.1 Acidimicrobiaceae bacterium
AGAGCACGACGGTGGATTGAGGCTTAATGACAACTGCCACCCAGGTCTGTGCCTGGTGAATTGATCTGTATATCCCCAGGTCAACACTTGTTGCGCTATGTTCCATCGACCTCAAGCCGTCATTTCTTAGCAAAGTAGATCGGTTAAGAGCTCGACGTGAAGGCGTAGGCGTTTAGCACCGGCCCCCGAAGCAAGAATGCGCGATCGATCGCGGTGAGGCTGACCGTGTCGGCGACCTCGTCGAAGTCCTCTTTGATGATGGTGACCTGTCGGTCGACAATGGACTGTGCTTCTCCCGCATCGAGTCCATAGTCTGCGGCCGCAAGGATGCAAGTATCGAACCGACTGAACCGGGTGCCATTGCGACCAATGTCCATCGCCTGGACCGCTTCGCCGCCCGAACGCATACAAGGGCAAAGGTCATATGCCGGCGTCAGCTTGAGGTTATGTCCGTCCCAGAATGCGGCGTGATTCCGCGCATGGTCATCCGTGTTCCCGATGGCGATGTTGAAGACGATCCTCTCGAACAGCGTACGCCCGAGGTCTTTTCCGGATTTGGCCATCTTGCGAAGGACGTCGAGGATCTCAGGGTACGAGGAGTAACGTGCACCAAGGAAGTCACCGAATCCGAGCATGGTCAGACCAGAGATCAGCATCCTCCGCTGTCCGTTCGCCAATCGGTCGAATCGCTCGACGAGTAGCACATCGCGGCCAAGTGACTGGACGATCTTCGTCTTCGGTACGTCGATCCCGACTCGACGGGCCAGTTCCATGCCGAGGGCCTCAGCTTTCACGATCGGGTACGGGTCGGTCGACATTGAGAGCTTGGCGATGTACTCGACATCGCCGTCGGCTACCAGCACCTTGGGACGAGCACCTCCAACTGCAGTGCCATCGATGAGCGCCCGAGCGAGTAATGGATCGAGATGACCCGCTTGAAAATCGCGCGCGGCAGCGTGAAGTTGGTCGAGGGTTGCGGTCTCGGTACGCGGTACGAACTCGGTCGGGCTCGCCTGGAAGTCCAGCGCCCCAATTCGATTGGAACCGCTCTCAATGAGGATGGTCATCTTGTCAAGGTTCACCGCGTCCGCGGCTTCTCCACTCAGTCCGGTGAGTCGAGCAATGATCAATCGCTGGCCCCACGAATCAGGGCTCGAATCCCAAAGGCACCCGGCCATGTCGAGTCCGTCAATCGGATCGATCCAGCCTGCCTGCAGCGGCAACTCGGGGGTAAACAGACTGATCGCGTTGGGACGTGCGAGATAACTCTCGCCGTAGGCGAACTGGTACCCATTGTCGAACGCAGAGATTCGTCCGACCACCACGGGATCGGGTGTTCCGGGTAGCCAGGCCCAGACAAAGACGCTAGAAGGCGAAGTCATTGGCGCTGTCCCTCACTCGAGGCTTGCGGACGTTGGCGGGCAGTAGGGCCAGGGTCTCCTCACCAGCTCGTCTGGCGCGAGCGAGTTCTGGCCCACTGAGGCCGAAGAGATCGACACCCACGAGGAAGGCCGCGTTGAACACGTTCCCAATCGACACGCTTGGAGACCCGGCCTCGATGCCAGACACCGTGCGAGGGTCAATGCCAAGACGCTCGGCCAAATCGGTGATGGTCCAGCCACGTCGGCGTCGTCCGATCTTGATCTGGTTGCCCAGAACGCCTAATGCATCCTTTGACGCACGGGGTACTGCGATGTTCACTCTCGGCATATTATCTCCAATAGAACGTATCTACAAAGTCTTCAGATACATTCTAACGTACTTTCACCGGGAGAACCTGACGCTCTCCGCGCACTCAAAGAGCGGCGGAATGCAGGTCCGGGCCAACGAGAACCGCAGGTGGAGAGGAAGTCTGGGGACCGTGCAGGAGACTCGATCGATCGGACCGGCCTGATTGGGGCACACTCAGATTTACGAGTCAGGTAGAAACCGCCACCCCAAGCAGTCCTCTTATATATGCCCACAGTATGCCCAACGCTGGAATTTGATGATGAAGTCACCGTCGAGCCGCTGGTTTCCAGCGCTTTGTACGCTCTTAAAAGAAATCATCTCCTGCTACCCAAGCTGAGAACGCGAGTTCGATTCTCGTCGCCCGCTCCAAACTTGATTTCGTTGCAACAATGGTCCAAATCGCTGCAGGCATTGCCGTTGGCTTTCGCCACTGTTCGCCACTACTTTCCCCCGTTCGCCACCTCTTGCTGTCGCAACACTGTCGTAGAATCCTCACCAATGCAAGTAGTTGCCGTTCCTTTGCGGGCTATTCGGGAACGGCCAACCGAGCGACGCCTATCGGCGTGCTCCCCTCATTTCAGGAGATCCCAGGAAGTTCCATTCAGGGTCCGGTATATTCCGTGACCTGGCACCACGTGCCAGGCTTCGTGTGCACCGTAAGTGACGATGTCGCCGCTCGGTCCGTACGTAACTCCGGAGACCGGCGTCCAACTACGTCCCCCGTCGCCGCTTTCCCACAGCCCCGGATTGAGTTGCCACAGAAACTCTCCCGAGGATCCCACCGCTGCGCCAAGACCATCACCCGGCGACTCGGACCGACGCTGCCACGTGGCACCGCCATCGCTCGAAGAGTAGAGAACCGTTGGTCCAAGTCCGCAGTAGAGGAACAGCCGAGTTAACGACACTGCCGACCCGCCGGTGATCTGGCCACTTTCGCAAGGGTTCGCCATCGAGCGCCATGTCCGGCCAGAGTTGGTGGTGACGTAAACCTTGCCACTAATGCCCCCGCTACCAAACGCGTATCCCGCCACAGGGCCGACCTGGCTAAAGAATGGCTGCTCCTGGGGAACCGAAGCTACCGATTTCGGCGCGAGTGCGCCAACTTGGTACGTGTCGAGGTGGGTGGAACAAGGACCTTGCATCGCGCTGTGTTTGCAGTATTCAACGGGGATCCAGACAACGCGACCCTTTACGCTGATCGAAAGTGGACCGCCAGACGTTAAGACCTTCGACCACGTCCGCCCGGCGTCATCGGTGAACAACGCTCCCGTGCTGTCGATCACGTAGCCAACTTCTGGTGAGATGAATGCCGTCGTCCACGGGTAGATGCCGTTGGGAAATACTCCGGTGATTCTCCACGACGCACCGGCGTCGTTAGTGCGAACCAGATAGCCACGTATGAGCCTGCCAGAGTAGGTGGTGATCGGTGCGACCCCAACGCCAACTCGAGCGGTGAG
Source organism: Acidimicrobiaceae bacterium (assembly GCA_013044405.1). GTDB lineage: Bacteria > Actinomycetota > Acidimicrobiia > Acidimicrobiales > RAAP-2 > RAAP-2. Next base: position 3,189 of record JABEUR010000130.1, read on the forward strand.
CATCTGAAGTCGAGAGAGCTTCGGGCCAAGTATCGGAGAACCGATTGAATGGGCCAGCCGTCTTGAATCAGTCTTCGTCGCGAGCGCACTCCGTTCAAATGGACGAAGCGACGTGTCCACCAACAGAACCGTAACAGCCGCTACCAGCACCAGAGTGGAGACCACAACCCAAAGACCGAATCGTCTTCGCACCGAAGCGGACCGACAAGACGGAGGACTGGGCGAGGTGCTCATCGGATTGGCATGCTTCTAGTTCGCCATGCGTCCTTGAGCTGACATCCGCGTATCCGTCAATGGTTTTATCGAGGATAGGACGCTGCCAAGTTCGACTCGAGCGATTTCCCGGTCATAACGATCCTGGAGATTCATCCAAAATCCCTCACTCATCGAGAAGAATCGAGAAAGGCGCAGTGCCGTATCGGCGGTGATGCGGCGTTTGCCCAGAACGATCTCGTTGACTCTCCTCGGAGAAACGCCAATCGCTCGCGCTAGCGCGTTCTGGCTAATGCCGAGTGGCGTCAGAAACTCCTCCTTGAGAACTTCTCCCGGGTAAATGGGATCAATAATCGTCTTTGTCATGTCGTCACCTCAGTGGAAGTCCACAATCGATACTTCTTCGGGCCCTGCCGCGGTCCACCTGAAACAGATCCGCCACTGCTGGTTGATTCGAATGCTGTGTTGACCGGCGCGGTCACCTCGAAGCTTCTCGAGTCGGTTTCCGGGAGGTACCAGCAAATCCTGCAAATCTTCTGCGGCATCCAAAATCAGAAGCTTCCGTACTGCTGATCTCAAAAGTTCTGGATCAAATGAGCGAACCTGTTCTCGGTGCCACACTCGCTCTGTGATCTTGTCGCCAAAGGACTGCAGCACCCGTTAATTATAACGTGTAACGTTATAGGTTGCAAGGACACGGATGCGAGTATTCGAGACCTGAGTTCGACTGAGCCCCAACTTGTGCCCCATCAATGACGTACTCCAAGCTGAGAACGCGGGTTCGATTTCCGTCACCCGCTCCAAGTGGCCTGAGTCCCGTTTAGTGGACCACGTCAACGTGGCATTGCACACTTTGCAAGATTTCGCCCTTGTTTCGCATAGGTTGTCAACGCCGAATGTCGTAGTAATGTCGCAACATCGAACGAGGAGGCCGCCTCACATCGGTGTCCTGTGCCCCCAGTGTGCTCTGGCCGCGCAACAATGCAAGAGACGTCCCATTCAATGCCACGTTGAAGAGAGCCCACGGAAGTAGACCCATCTACTTGCGAAAGTTACCAGCGGCAGCCGTGACAAGACCGAACCGAGCCAAGTGGGCCGGCGATCGCGGTTTGGGACGCTTGACGGTATCGGTGCGTCGAGCGAGTCTCGGGGAGCGGTTGTTGGTGTGGCTGTCGAAACAGCTTCTCGAGCCCGTCCGGGACCGGGACCGGGTAATTGTGCAAGACGGGGACCAATTAGCCAGCTGACTCACGATAGTGCCCGAGGGTCACGCCCACCACCTACGTGGTTCGGCGAGGCGCGTCACCGTCGACTACGGGGCATACAATCTCACATGCTCCGATTCGCTCGTGCTCTGCTGGTCGTACCGGTGCTTGCGGTCGTTCTCACCGTGGTCGACTCCGGCGCGGCCTCGGCCGCTAGCTCGGTTCCCGCGACGTCACTCGGCGTGGACGTGAGCTGGCCCCAGTGCGGTGCAACACTGCCCACCTCGATCGGCTTCGCAGTCGTGGGGGTCAACGATGGCCGGACCATGACCACGAATCCATGTCTCGCGACGGAGATCGCATGGGCCCAGACGACCACATCCGCCAGCCCGGCCTTCTACGCGAATACCGGCAATCCCGGGCCACTGAACAACACGAGTTGGCCGACGTCCCAACAGACCCCTCAGGTGTGTCCCGGCGACGACTCGGTCGCGTGCTCCTACGATTGGGGATGGAACGCTGCGCAGAACTCCTTCCAGAACGCTGTGGTCGCCGAGACCCAGCTCGGGGCGTCGTCTCCCAGCACAGCGGCGGCGGCCGTGCCGTGGTGGCTCGACGTGGAGACCGCTAACTCGTGGGAGTCACTGGGTACCGGCACTGCACCGACCAGTGCGCAACTCGCCAACGACCTCGCGGTCATCCAGGGCGAGGTGGCGTCGTTCACCGCCCTCGGGGTCTCGTCGGTGGGGATCTACTCAACGTCGTATCAGTGGTCGGCCATCGTCGGTTCATCCGGGACGTCATTAGCGGCGAACAACGTGTGGCTCCCCGGCTACGCGACACTGACCGATGCTCAGGCGGCCTGTACCGCGGCTTCGTTCACCGATGGACGAGTCGCGATGATCCAGTATCCGTCCAACGGTCTGGACGGTGACTACGTGTGTCCCCTTGAGAGCACCCCCACGACGGCGTCTGTATCGGTGACGTCGTCAGCCAGCTTCAACGATCAACTCGCGGTCACTGGAGAGAGTCAGTCCGTCACCTACGTGCAGACCAGTGGCTCACCGAGCCTCAACGTCTCGAGCACGGGTATGGTGACGACTTCGGGACAGTTAGCGTCGGGCACCTATAACGCCACTGGCACAACTAGCGCTGGGGGTCTAACGGGCACATTCTCCTTCACGCTCACCGTGGGTCTGCTCGTGCAGAGTTCCCCGACCTCGGCGTCAGCGTCCGTGCCCACTTCGGCAACCTTCACCGACCAGCTCAACGTGAGCGGCGCCAGCGGTCCGGTCACGTTCTCCCAGACCAGCGGTACTCCGTCGCTCCTCGTCTCGCCCACCGGAGTGGTGTCGACCAGCGGGGCGCTCGCCAGTGGGACCTACGTAGCCCAAGGCACCGCAAGTGACCAGGCGGGTGACGCGGGGCCGTACTCCTTCCAAGTCGTCGTCGGCACCATCTCTCGACTCCCCCCGTCTAAAGCCGTCGTCGGACCCAACGCCACGGCGACCTTCACCGATCAGCTCAACGTGAGTGGCGCCAGCGGTCCGGTCACGTTCACCCAGATCAGCGGGGCCCCATCACTCATCGTTTCACCAACCGGTCTGGTGTCCACCAGTGGAGTACTGCCAGTCGGTTCCTACGTAACGCGTGGCAAGACGAGCGATGCGAGCGGCGACGCCGGGACCTTCCTCTTCAATCTGATCGTCTCGCGCGTGGGCGCAGTCCTGCAAAGTTCGCCGACCACCGCTGCAGTGGCGGCCAACGCCTCGGCGACCTTCGCCGATCAGCTCGCCGTCACCGGCGCGAGTGGCACGGTCACCTTCACTCAATCCAGCGGCACTCCATCACTCGTCGTCTCGCCCACCGGTCTCGCATCCACCAGCGGAGCGCTGGTAGTCGGTTCGTACCTCGTCCAGGGCACGACATCGGACCTCAGTGGCGATACAGGAACCTTCACGCTCACCGTCACAGTTACCGCGGTCCATCCGCCCAATGTGCCGCCACTCATTGCCCGACGCGTCATCGGTACCGCTGTAGCCGGACGCACGGTCATGCTTCGCATCATCGGGTCGGGCTTCTATGGTCGACCAACGGTTCGCAGTCACGCTGGCACGATCGCACGGGTCACCAAGGACACCGGTACGCAGCTCTTCGTGCGCGTGAGCGTGCGGGCAGGTTCGCGACCGGGAACCTTCACCTTCACGATCACCCTGGCGAACAAGAAGACGATCAAAGTCCGTTACGTGCAGCACTGATTGAAAAGTTGAAGAGATTCGGCGTCACCGGCCGCTGCGCTGGCGTCCTCGCAACGTTATTGCGCCTGCAATTTGAAACTTCGTCAGTGGTCTAACGAGCGAGGCAAGATCTGACGTCGAAACTCAGAGACGTGGTGACCGAACGCGCCTATAGTCATCGAACTCTCCTCCAGCCAGCGCTAAGGGGCGAGCAGCTGGCGACGTGGCGAGCGGGTGGAAGTTCGTGAGTTTGCGCCCGTCGCCAAGTTCCAACACCCAACAGACCTGGCACCGCTGTCCTTTGGCGATAATGACCAGCTCGCCCCTGTTGGCCATGGCCTTGTTGACGGGGCTCCTCGCGACACCTCGACGAGCCACGCCTCGGTCGAGCGACAAGTGACGGCGATTCGCTCGTTGTGCAGGCACGGTCGCAAGCGCCTCGGGAAGTCGGAGTAGCCCCTCGACGACCATTGGGTGGGGGGTGTGGGCGGACTCGACGAGCTAGGCGGCGAGGTCCTCAAAGAGCAACACCCGCTCGAAGCCGCGAGGGATGTGGAATTGGGGGATCATGTGACGGACGGTTTGAATCCGTCGCCGCGCGCCTCTCGATACAACATTTTACCAAGCCGCCGCTCGGGCACGATTCGCCACTGTCGCGTGGCTCTCGCCGCTCTCCGGCGCCGGAGTAAGCACCAAGGGATCACCGGTGATTGGGCCCTTGCGGGGATCTTCACGCTGGGAACGAGAGTTCGATGCTCGTCGCACACCGTCGCCCGCTCCCCGAACAGACTTGCTGTCGTACGGCTCCACATCGTCACCAAACACGATGGAAATCCGACGTAAACCGCATGGGGTAGCCTCAGGGCGTATCCGTCCGGGCATCCATGGAGAGACGGAGAGGTCTTTGTCAGTCGCGTGGATGTGCTGAATGGAACTCCGATGATCGCAATGAGCAAGAACACTCTGCCACTCGGCGCGTGGGGAACATCAATCATCCTCGTTCTTGGCGCGCTCGCTTTGCTTGAGATCGCGTTTTTCATCGTGCGCATGGTCATTCGACGTGCTCCGTCTGTTCGTCTCTTTCAACTACTGAGTCGATCAAAGCGAGCGCTCCGAGCACTCGTTGTTTCAATCGTCGGCGCCGAGTGCGTACGTTTCATCGAGCCACGATTGAGGTCCAACTTCCAAGAGGTGGCCAACATCGCCATCATCTTCTCGATGGCATGGATTGTCATTGTGGCGTCGGGGATCCTCATCGATCTCACCGAAGGTCGATTCGACCTCTCGGTCAGCGACAACCGGCGCGCTCGAAGGGTGCACACGCAACTTAGAGTGATGCGACGCGTTATCGCAGCGGTCATCGTGGTGATCGCGATTCTCGCTGCGATGACATCGTTCTCTCAGGGTCGTTCCATCGCCACGAGCATCCTGGCCTCTGCTGGAGTGCTGGGACTCGTGGTTGGCATCGCCGGCCAATCGACCATCGGCAATTTCATTGCCGGGATCCAGATCGCATTTTCAGACGCCCTGCGCATCGATGACGTGGTCGTCGTGAACGGCGACTGGGGGACAATCGAGGAGATCACGCTGACCTACGTTGTCCTAGCCATCTGGGATCAGCGACGACTCGTGTTGCCGGTGTCCTACTTCGTGACCACGCCATTCGAGAACTGGACCAGGAAAGACTCACAGATTCTTGGCACGGTGATGCTGTTCTGCGACTATACGGTGCCCGTTGAAGAGTTGCGAGCGGAACTGCTCGACTTCGTCAATGCGAGTCCGCTCTGGGACCATCGCGCAGCGAGCCTGCAGGTGGTGGACGCCACTGAGCACACGGTGCAGCTGCGAGCATTGGTCTCGGCGGCGTCCTCCAGCCAAGCGTGGGACCTTCGATGTGCGGTGCGAGAACACCTCGTGGCCCACTTACGCGACCATTATCCCTCGGCGTTGCCGCGAACACGACTGGAGATTCCAGAGACTCCCCCCATTGTCGGGTCCGATGACGCTCCCTAGATGAGCTCCAAGTTCACGAAATCAGATTCTCGAGACTAACGAGCTCGGTGGCGCCGCTCGGTTCGCAGC
>JABEUR010000131.1 GCA_013044405.1 Acidimicrobiaceae bacterium
AAACAGCCGCGGCTCATCGCGTGCACGAGGGTCACGACGTGTGGTTCTGCAACGTGGGCTGTGCCGAGCGCTTCGACGAGGATCCCGGCCGGTTCATGTGACACCCGCTCAACTCTCTCGCTGGTGGATTCGACCGCGAGTGAGGACGCCGCTCTGCAGGTTCAAATAACTGCGAATTCGACTACGAAGTCTGCGAGACGTATCTCAAGATACGTCGAAGAGTTTCACCAGTTCCTCGTCGCTCGGTTCGCTGACGTGCGAGCCATCGGGAAAGACGATGGTCGGGATGACTTGGTGTCCACCGTTACGCGCTTGGACTTCACCGACGAGTTCTGGATGCTCTTCGATATCCATCCATTCGAAGTTGATGTGATGGGTAGTGAGAAAATCTTTGGCGCGCCGACAGTCTGGGCACCACAGAGCCCCGTAGACAACCACTGTTGCATCCGCCGTCAAACCCCGGTTCATCCGTTGGCCCCTCTCAGATCTGCTCGCACGACGACGGACCCAACCTTCTGGGATCTTCCATGGTGATCGCGCCGTTTTCGACCTTCGCCCTCTGCAAAGACCCTAGGCCGACTTCAGGTCAGCACGTCCCCGACCGCTCAGTTGTCGCCCTGGTAGGAGCTGGAAGACGAGTCGTCGTGATACGTGGTCTTGTACGTGACCACGTGCGGAGCGGTCACCGTGGCCGTTGACAGTGCCGCAGTATTGGCCGAGGTGGTCGCCGCGGTGCTGGCGCTCGAGGCGGCAGTTCCGCCGGTGGTGAGTGCCACGATGCCAAATGCCGAAACAATGGTGAGCACGCTCGTCAGCGCCCAAGAAAAGAATCCGTGAGTCTTTCGCATGTTGCCTCCTTAGGGATCAACGTGTATCAATCATGACATCGAGGACTAAGAGCGCTCTAAGAGGCGTCTTAGACCCGTCATAGAGTTTTGGACAATGGAGTAGCCTCGTTTCGGTCTATGGCACTCTCTATTGGAATCGTCGGGTTGCCCAATGTCGGCAAGTCCACTGTCTTTAACGCCTTGACGAACAACAACGTGCTGGCTGCTAACTATCCGTTCGCCACCATCGAGCCCAACATCGGCGTCGTTTCGGTACCGGACGAGCGTTTGGCCAAATTGGCCGAGGTCTTTCACTCCGAGAGGATCCTGCCGGCGTCGGTGACCTTCGTCGATATTGCGGGAATCGTTCGTGGCGCCTCCGAGGGCGAAGGTCTGGGCAATCAGTTCCTGGCGGCAATTCGAGAGTGCGACGCCATCTGTGAGGTCGTGCGCGTCTTTCATGACGATGACGTCATTCACGTGGACGGACGGATCGACCCCGCGGGAGACGTCGCCACCATCGAAACCGAGCTCATCCTCGCCGATCTGCAGACCGTCGAGCGCGCACTGTCGCGAATGGAACGCGAGGCTCGGCGAAGCCCTGAAGTCGCGCGCAGGCTCATCGAGGTCACCAAGGCTCGCACCGCGCTCGACCAAGGACGCGTCATCTCCAAGGTCGGTCGAGAACTCGACCGTACGGCATTGGGCGATCTCCACTTGCTGACCGACAAGCCGTTCATCTACGTCTTCAACGTTGACGAGGCGACGCTCGGCGACCAGGCGCGCCGCGAGGAGTTGGCCGCGTCCGTCGCGCCGTCACCCAGTGTGATCTTATGCGCGAAGGTCGAATCCGAACTGGCCGGCCTCGACGCTGACGAAGCGCTCGAGTTGCTGCAGTCCTATGGCCAACAAGAATCGGGCCTCGCGCTGCTCTCACGAGTTGGCTTTCATGCACTGGGTCTGCAGACCTTTCTCACCGCGGGGCCCAAGGAGACGCGGGCTTGGACGATTCAGCGTGGCGCGACCGCCCCCGAAGCGGCGGGCGAGATCCACACGGACTTCCAAAAGCACTTCATCAAAGCTGAAGTGGTGGCCTTCGATGATCTGATGGCCCTGGGCTCCATGGTCGCGGTGCGCGCCGCCGGCAAAGCCCGCATCGAGGGCAAGGACTACGTCATGCACGATGGAGACGTCGTAGAGTTCCGCGTGAACGCCTGAACCACTACGATTGGTCAAGGCGTATGCGACAGAGGTCGGCGCCTGGAAACCACTACCGCTTAGGAGCATCATGACCTCTGGCGCCTTTGATTACAAGGTTGCTGACCTTTCCCTCGCCGACTTCGGCAGGGCCGAGATCAACTTGGCCGAACACGAAATGCCCGGCCTCATGGCGATGCGTGAAGAGTTCGGCACCTCCAAACCCCTGAAGGGCTCGCGCATCGCTGGCTCACTGCACATGACCATCCAGACGGCCGTCCTCATCGAGACCCTCGTTGAGCTGGGCGCCGATGTTCGTTGGGTGAGTTGCAACATCTTCTCGACCCAAGACCACGCCGCGGCGGCGATCGTGGTGGGACCCAAAGGCACCGTGGCCGAGCCACAGGGTGTACCCGTGTTCGCCTGGAAGGGCGAGACCTTGGAGGAGTACTGGTGGTGCACCGAGCAGTTGCTGCGCTGGCCGGGCCACGCCGGCCCCACGATGATCTTGGACGACGGTGGCGACGCGACGCTGCTCGTACACAAGGGGCTCGAATTCGAGACCGCGGGTTTCGTCCCTTCACCCGAGACGGCCGAATCGGAGGAGTACCGCGTCATCCTCGAACTCCTCGAACGCCTCATCAGTAGTGGCGAGAAGATCTTCGCGCCAATGGCCGCTGGCATCGTGGGCGTCTCGGAGGAGACCACGACGGGCGTGCACCGTCTCTATGAGATGGAGCGCGATCGCACCCTCCTCTTTCCCGCGATCAACGTCAATGACGCGGTCACGAAGTCGAAGTTCGACAACAAGTACGGTTGTCGTCACTCGCTGATCGACGGCATCAACCGCGCGACCGACACGCTCATCGGTGGCAAGGTCGCGGTCATCTGTGGTTACGGTGACGTCGGCAAGGGCTCGGCCGAGTCACTTCGCGGCCAGGGTGCGCGGGTGATCATCACCGAGATCGATCCGATCTGCGCCCTGCAGGCGGCCATGGACGGGTTTCAGGTCACCACCCTCGAAGAAGCGCTCCCCTACGCCGACATCATCATCACCGCCACCGGGAACCGCGACATCGTGAGCGTTGAGCACATGTTGATGATGAAGCATCAGGCGATACTCGGTAACATCGGACACTTCGACAACGAGATCGATATCGCGGGACTCGCCAAGGTGGCGGGCGTCCGGCGTGAGACGATCAAGCCCCAAGTCGACAAGTGGATCATGCCCAGTGGACGCTCGATCATCCTGCTTTCCGAGGGCCGTCTGCTCAACTTGGGCAACGCCACCGGTCACCCGAGTTTCGTGATGAGCAACTCATTCACGAACCAGACCATGGCTCAGATCGAACTCTTCACCAACAACTCGAACTACGAGAAGAAGGTCTACGTCCTGCCCAAGCACCTCGACGAGAAGGTCGCGCGACTGCACCTCGACGCCCTCGGAGTCAAGTTGACCCAGTTGACCAAGACCCAGGCGGATTACATCGGTGTCTCGGTCGACGGCCCGTACAAGCCCGACACCTACCGCTACTAGTCAGTTCCATACATCCCGACGACCCGGCCCCGTGGAGATGGGCCGAGTCGTCGGGCCTTCACCCAGTGAGGTGTCCGCGTAACGCTCGACGGCTGATCGACGAGTCCATCTCACAGGTCTTGCTCACGAGCGTGAGAATCGTCACTCGCCAACGATCACTGGATCGATGTGGGCCATCACTGCGAGGCCCACGCGCGCCAACTGTCATGACCGCCCGGTGGCGGGTCGACTTCGCCTCCCAAGAGCTCGACGTCATCGCGAGGTTCGATTCGTCGCCGGTAGTCGGCGAGCTCATCATTCGTTATATAGACGGTCGAATCGGGCTCTGACGATGCGCGGTCGTCTCGGCGCCGCAGTTGCTCGACCTCGTCAATCTCGAGACAGACCAGATCGCACGACGCACCCGCTTCCACGGCGAGAACTCGAAGAGCGCTTCGTTCGACTTTGGCCCAGACCCCAAAGTCCAACACGACGTCGACGCCGTGGCGCAAGGAACGTAGCGCCAACCAGACGAAACGGCCCTCGAGGAGCCGTCGGGTGGGTAGGTCACATCGACCATTGTGGCCCACCAGTCAGACCCAGTCACCCAGCGAGACGAAATGATTCGCCGTGGGACTTCGCGAGCGCATCGACACTGTTGGAACTGGCGACGCCCCATCAGTTGGTCGCTCCGTCACGTTCCCAGGTCACTGCGCCAGACGCTGGACCTTGAGGTCTCCCGACACCGTACGAACTCTGAGGCGAATCGACTCATCAGCGGACCCACTCTGCGCACCATCGAGGGCGATCTCCGAGGAGAGCTCGCCCGAGACGGTGTTCGCATCCACGTCAATGAAGAGTCCGGCGACGACACCCACCCGCACGTCGCCCGACACGGTATTGACGCTCGCCGAAACCGCGCGGTCGAGGGAGAGCGAGACGTCGCCCGATACGCTCTGAACGTTCGCGCCGCCATGTACCCGTCCCAAGGCGACGTCGCCCGAGACGGTCTTGGACTCGACCGCGCCGACAACCTCACCGGCCACGATGTCACCCGAGGCGGAACGAAATCTGAGGTCGCCTCCGACCTGTGCGACGTGCACATTTCCCGACGCATTGGTCACCTCGACGTCTTGGACATCGCTCTCACATCGAAGGTCCCCCGAAGCCGAGGCGAACTTGATACTCGCCGGCGTGGGTAGCATCAACTCAACGTCGACGTCATGACGCATGGTCTCTCGAAAGTGAGACAGGACCTTTCTGAACCCTGGCTCCGAAGCGTGCATCCGAAAACCCGCCCCGGTGTCGACCAACAGGCGATTGGTCGCTGGGTCGTAGGAGCACTCGGCCCTCGCCAGGCGCTTCTGGGCATCCGGGTCGTCGGTAGAAAGCCTCACCTCACAGCGCAACCCCTCAGCGCGCACGACTCGAAGATCGCCCGATGCGGAGCGCACCTCGACATCGAGTCCGCTGCGCACGTCAAAGGAGTACCTCGAGTGTGCATTCACACCGTCTCCGTCGCTCGACGCCTGCTCGAGCGCACCATCCTCACTCTTGGAATCCATTGCTCAACTCCTCCCTGAACCACGAAGCTGACGCCCCGTCACCTTCGCTTCGCGCACCGCGCTCTCTGCCGCCTCGTGGGCGAGTGCCCGGACGATCCAACTGTTGGCCGACGCCCCGGCGAGCTGAGCCTGCTGTTCGATGCGGCTCTTCAACTCTTCGGGAAGACGCAGGGCGAATCGTGCACTGAACTCCCCCGGGGACTCCACGGCGTCGCTCAGCGCGCTGGCTCGAATCAGGCTCACGTCGTCACCGGCCAGTCCCAGTGACAGGTCGTTTCGGCCACTCTGGACGTTCGCCTCGGCGATCAGCGCATCGAAGGCCTCGATCAGCCTCGTGCGAAGCGCCGGACCGGCGGCTTCGCCCAAGCGACCGGCCCACGTCTCGAGTTCGCCGCCGCCCAGACGACCCAAACCCTCCAGATCGGAGCGGACACCTTCCACAAAGTGAGATATCAACATGACACCATTATGACATCATTTCGATATCAAGTCAAGTGACCCGATCTCGTTCAGCCGTTTTGAACCCAGCCGTCACGCTCGATTCGATGCCATGGCGCTTTGAGATCAGAAGATGAACGGTACGAGCATCTTGGTCGAATGGCGATACAACGGATAGTCCACGGGGAACACCTTGGTCAGATGGCGCTCCTCGACCTTCGCACTGTAGATGAAATAGATACCGGTCAGCACCACCATGAGCAGCCAGTTCCAGTCCAGGGCCAGCGCGCTCGCGACGCCCGCGAGCAGGATGCCCGAGTAGATGGGATGGCGCACGAGTGCGTACGGACCGCTCGTCACCAGTTCGGGATCGTCCTTCTGGGACATCGGGGTTCCCCAATTTCGCCCGATGTGGAGACGGGCCCAGACGGCGAAGCCGAGTCCGAGGCCGAAGAGCACGAGACCGATGCCGGCTCTCCACGGGTCTGAGTTGAGGCCACCGCCTCGCAGCGCTCCCACGCGCAGTAAGAGCACCACCACAATGGCGATCACGGCGCGAATTCGCAGTTCACCGTTCCAGGCAACGCGGCCGCGCTTCGTGGAGAAGGCGGCGGCGAGCCAGTAGATCCAAAATGCCCCCCACCCGACCTCGAAGATGAGCTCGATTACGTGCATCGCTTTGAGTTTTGCACAATCCCATCTCGCCCGAGAAGGGTCATTGCTCTCTCGATCTGAATGATGAACTTCACGAGCTACGTCACCACGACGGCTCGGCGGTCCCCTAGTCGAAACGTGAGAGACGTTCGCGCACGAGCTCCCTGAACCGGGCGTTGTCCAGGGTCAGTCCTACACGGGTCGAACTCGCGGCGTGACCTCGTCGACGGTCGATGTGGGTCGCCCCGCGAGAGTGTTGACCCCCGGTCTCCACCGCGACACGCACCCCCTGCTTGACGATGGCCGTGGGATCGATCAGTTCATAGACCGCTGCCGCGTCGTGCATGTAGACGTCGCGACTTCCGTACCACTGATCGTGAAACGCCGCGTAGGGCTCGAGCATGTCGGCCGTGCGCCGACCGACCTCGCTGCCGAGCTCTCGCAGGAACTGCAGGTCCGCGTCGCCCAAGGTCGCTTGATGGGTGAGGTCTAAGGGCATGAAGGTGATCGGCCAGTGAGCGGCGAAGACCTTCTGCGCCGCTTCGGGGTCGGCCCAGATGTTGAACTCCGCCGCGGGGGTAACGTTGCCTTCGAACGAGGCGCCGCCCATGATCACGACCTTCTCGACCCGGCGATCGATACCGGGGTGGCGCTCGAGGAGCACGGCCAGATTGGTGAGCGGACCAATGGCGACGATGCTCAACGGATCGGACTCGATCAGGCGACGCATCACCTCGACGGCGTCGTCGTGGTCGACGTCAATCGTCGGTTCGTCCCATTCGAGGTCGCCGAGTCCGTCGCTGCCGTGGACGCCTTCGAACTCGCCCAGTGGTCCCGCGAGGGCCTGGGCGCATCCGCGCGCCACGATCACATCGGGTCGCTTCGCCAGTTGCACCAGGCGACGGGCATTGAGCGTCGTCAACGCCACGTCGACGTTGCCCGTCACCGTCGTGATGGCCAGAACCTCCAGCTCGTCGCTCGCCAGGGCCAGCAGGATCGCCACCGCGTCGTCCACGCCCGGGTCGGTATCGATGATCACCTTCGTGCGAGACATTCCTCGACCTCCTCTCGTGTCGCCAGCGAGCCTTGTGCTCCTCGCGCCTGGGTGGCGAGTGAACCCGCCGTCACCGCAAAATCAAGGGCGTCCTGAGCCGACGCTCCCTCGGCGTAGCGTATGGCGTAGGCGCCACAGAAGGCGTCTCCCGCCCCGACGGCATCGACCACTGACACGTGCGGTGCGCTCGCCCTGGCCACTTCTCGACCCCGACACAGGTGGCGCGCGCCGCGTTCGCCGAGGCTGATGACGAGGTGGTCAATGGTGGCCACCTCGAGGAGTTCGGCCTCGTTCTCGTTGGCGATGACCACCGCGCAGCGCCCTAGGGTCTCGGGGTCGACGGCTAGAGCCGGTGCCACGTTCAGCACCAATCGGCTCGTGCGACGCGCGACGTCGTCGACGACCCGGGCCGACACCTCTAACTGTGCGAGCACGACGTCGAAGTCGTCGAAGCGATCGTCTTGGACGCTCAAGTCGCCATTGGCCCCGGGCGAAACGACGATCTCGTTCTCGCCGGCGTCGTCCACGATGATGAACGCCGTGCCGGTGGGACGAGGTGAACTCCTCAGACGATCGAGCGCGACGCCCTGTTCAACGAGCACGCAGCGCAACCAACGCCCGGCCTCATCCTCGCCGAGCGCGGCGAAGAGCGAGACCCGCGCGCCCAGCCGTGCCGCGGCGACCGCTTGATTGGCACCCTTGCCTCCGGGCAGACGAGCGACGTCGCTCGCGATGATCGTTTGACCAGGTCGCGGCAGGTTCGCACTGCGGACGACGTAGTCCACGTTGCAACTCCCCACGACCCCCACGCTGGGGCCGCGGCTCGTCACCTCAGGGAAGGAACTTGTTGGTGTAATAGGTTGAAGGCTTCGGCACCGACGAGATCAGGTTCACGCTCTTGAGTGCGTGCGCCAGGGTCGACCATTGCGCGCTCGTCTGGGTGAAGTACTGACCCGAAGCGTTGGTCAAGAACGGGAGCGTGAGCTTCCAGCCCGACTGGCTGTAGGCGGCGGTGTATCCACTCTTGGGGTAGGCCTTGGTGAACTCCGCGGCGGCGCGAGCGGGATTCTTGACGGCCCAGGCGGTGGCCTTCTTCACGGCGGAGAGGAACGCCTTGACGTTGGCGCCGTGGGCGTTCGCGTAGCTCTTGGTCACGGCGTACACCCAGATCGGGATGTTCGGCGCGCCCACCTGCGTACCGAGCAGCTGGGACAAGTGACCCTTCTGGTGCGAGCCTTGAAATCCGGGGATCTCGTAGTTGGTCGTCGAGGTCGAGAAGTCGACCCTTCCCGCGAGCAGGTCAGTGAGGTCGTTTCCGGTCGGGTCGGTGATGATCTTCACCTGGCTGGTGTTGAGCCCCGCCCGCTTGAGCACGAAGGGCAACATCGCCTCGGTCCAGGTGTCGCCGTAGGAGAAGATCCGCTTGCCCTTGAGCTCGGACTTGAGCGTGGCCGGGGTCAACTTGGTACCGGGTTTGGCGAAGAGCGCCCAGTTGTTGCGCATCGAGTAGTTCGCTACCGACACCACGGGGACGCCAGCGTTCACCGCAACCCCCATGTCGGTGGTGGTCAAGAAGCCGATCCCGGCGGCACCGGTCGAGAGCATCTTGACCGTGGTCGAGGTATTGGGCGGGAAGACGACCTTCACGTTCAGACCCGCCGCCTTGAAGAATCCCTGATCCTGGGCGACCACCAACGGCGTGAGTTCGAAGTCGGGACCGGGGAAGTCGTAGGCGAAGGTGATCTTGGTCGGCGACGCCGCCGTGGCCGAAGAGCCGGCCGCGAAGACCAGCAGTGAACCACAGAGCAACGTTGCGGACGTCGCGAGGACACCTAGGCGGTTGAGTTTCATGACATTCTCCCAAGGATCGGCGTGGTCGAATCCTAGTTCTCGGCCCCCACCGGTGTCAGTGCGCTCTGGCGGTGTCGAAAGAGTGGCTTGCGCGCGACGCTGCGACGCTGCCAGGGCGTCAGGAGCACCTCGGTACCCACGACCAGCAAAAACCAGCTGATCCCGATCGCCGTCATCAGCATGGTCGTGCCGTAGACCGCCGCCGTGTTGAGATTGGAGTTCGCGTGCTCCTGGTAGAGCGCCAGGGACGAGCCGTCCGACGCCGCGAGTTCTCCGATGATCGCGCCGGTGACGGCGTAGGTCGCCCCGATCTTCAGTCCACTGAAGATCGACGTCGCCGACGCCGGTATCTCGATCTGCAAAAAGGCCCGCCAGCGAGGTGCGCCGTAGACCTTGGCGAGGTTCATCAGGTCCTGGTCGACGTGACTGAGCCCGTCGAGCACGTTCACGGTCACCGGGAAGAAGACGATCCACGCCACGATGACCACTTTGGGGGTCACGCTGAAGCCCAGGATCAAGACCAGTGGTGCCGCCAGGGCGATGATCGGCACCGCCTGGGAGAGCACCAGCACGGGATAGAGCATTCGTTGCAAGAAGGGGACCCTCGCCATGATGACGCCCAAGAACAGGCCGAGCAGGGCGCCGACCGCGAAGCCGTAGACGGTCTCACGGATGGTTCCGAGCACCAGCGGCCACAGCGTCGACCAGTCGCCCGTGATGGCCTGGAAGGCCTGCAGGGGTCGCGGAGCGATGTAGGGCGCAATGTGAAAACCGACCACGATCCCTTGCCAGAGCACCATCAGCAGCACGAGCGAGAGCACCGGTATGCCGACGTTGCGAGCGACGGTGCGTCCGATCCCCCGCTTCGCCCCGGTCGGAGCGCGCCCGGCGTCGCTACCGACCTGGAAGAGGAATCGCTTCGTCGGGCGTGGCCGACTCGGAGGGTTCGAGCGAGCACTCACTGCGTTTTCCCGTGCAACAGGCCCATGATCCGACTCTTGAGTTCGTTGAAGTCCGGGTCGGTCAACGTCGAGATGTCGCGGGGTCGCCCCAGTGGATTCTCAAAATCGGCGACGATCCGACCGGGACGTGGCGACATGACCAGAATGCGATCGGACAGGAATATCGACTCGTCCACGTCGTGGGTGATGAAGAGCACGGTGCGCCCGGTGTCGCGCCATACCTGCAAGAGCCACTGTTGCATCTCGAGGCGCGTCTGGGCGTCGAGGGCGCCGAAGGGTTCATCGAGCAACAGGAGTTGTTGATGGGTGACCAGGGTTCGCATGAAGGCGACGCGTTGGCGCATCCCTCCGGAAAGGGCGCTCGGATAGTGGCGCAGGAAGTCCCCCAGTCCGTACTGCGTGGCGATCCTACGAGCCTCGCTGCGGTCGTTCGCGGTGACCCTCCTCGTGAGGCGCGCCGCCATCGTGATGTTGTCCTCAACGGTTCGCCACGGCACGAGCAGGTCCTTTTGGAGCATGTAGCCAACGTGGCCCGTGGCCCCGGTGACGCGTTGATCGGCGAGCACGACGTCACCCGAATCCGGGGTCAGTAGTCCAGCGATCACGTTGAAGAGCGTCGACTTGCCACAGCCCGACGGTCCCACGATAGCTACGAAGGATCCCTCTTTGATGTTGAGCGTGGTCGGCGAAAGGGCGACCGTGTCTCCGAACACCTTTCCGACGTCTCGCAACTCGAGCAGCGCATTATCGATCACCCGATAAATGTAATGCGCGCGACCTACCTCGCTCGGGGCTCGACTGGCGGCCCATCGCGCCTCAGCGATAGCCCGCGAAGATGTCCTCGACCGGTCCCGCCAACTTCTTCGGATTCGTCACGCGCACGAACCACTCGATCCGCATGACTTCGCCGAACTGCTCACGGCCCATCTTCATCCAGAACGAATCGCCCATCTGAGAGACGTGCGCCGCCAGGGCGTCAAACTTCTCGTTCACCACACTCGAGATGTCGATGGTCGCGCCGATCAACTCATCGGGTGTGCCCATATCGACCTCCTCGTCGCTCGAACCTCGCGACGGCGTCTCGTGCGCGATGCCCTTGGCGGCATCGGCCTCGGCGCGTTCGCGCTCCTCTTGTTCCCACCTCGCGCGATAGACCTCCATCACCGAGTTCGGGATCGCGTTGAAGTAGAGCGTCGGCTCATAGTCGATCAGTTCCATCGCAGCCATGGTGATCCGGTGAGCCTGGATGTGGTCGGGGTGACCGTAGAAACCGTAGGCGTTGTAGGTCATCACCACTTGGGGCCGTTCCTCGCGAAGGATGTCGGCTAAGCGTTCGGCCGCCTCGTCGACCGGTGTCGACCAGAAGGACTGGGGGTCGTCATTCTGAGGCCAGCCCTTCATCCCCGAATCTCGATATCCCAGTCGAACGAGACGATCAATGCCGAGGATCTTCACCGCGTTGTCGAGCTCGACCGCACGCACCTGGGCCACTTCATCACCGTCGTGATGGTCCGAATCAGGTTTGGCGCCCTCTTCGCTGTCACCGCACTCGCCGTTGGTGCAGGTCACCAGTACGGTTCGCACCCCCTGATTGGCCAAGAGCCGAAACAGGCCCCCCGTGGAGCTCGCCTCGTCATCGGGGTGGGCGTGGACCGCCAGGAACGTCAGTTGGTCACTCATCAAAGTCCTCCAAAGAGATCGGTCTCGTCGCCAGCGCGCTCGTGACGGCTCCAGGCGCGCTGGTAGTACTCGGTGCCAAAGAGCACCGTGAACAGGTCGTCGTCGAGCGTGATGAAGTCAGCGTTGTCGATCTGCGAAGCGTGCGTGGCGATGGCCAGACGCTGACGCGGGATAAAACGCCGCACGTCCACGGCGGTCGTGACCAATTCGTCAGGCGTACCGATGCCGGCGTCGAGCACCCAGGCCGGCAGGAACACCTCGAGCGCATGGGCGTCGGGGACGAATCTGGTGAGGATGCTCTGGGGCACGATCCGGTAGTACAGACGTTGCACGGATCTGGAGAGCTCGACCGCTCGGCGAGTCACGCGATTGGCCATGACGTGATCGGGGTGTCCGTAGAAGCCGTTCTCGCCGTAGGTGACCACCACGGCGGCCTCCACTTCGTCACAGATCGCCGCCAAGACCATTCCCACGGCATCGACATCGACCTGCCAGAAGGCTGAGGGTCGTTCGTTCTGGACCCAACCCATCATCCCCGAATCGTCGTAGCCCAGGTTGATGACCCGTTCGAAACCCGCGATCGGCGCCGCGCGCTGCAGCTCTGCGGCACGGACGCTACGCGTCTTTGCCGTTTCGTGATCGGGGTCGGAGCCTTCGCGCCCACCCTCGTCGATGCCCAGTTGCCCATTCGTGCACGTCACGAGCACGACGCGATACCCCAGCTCGGCGTAGTGCGAGGAGATGCCCGACGTGAAGAGTGCCTCGTCGTCGGGATGCGCGTGCACGCACAGGAGTGTTCGACGAGAGCTCACCATATGAGGTTATGAGGTTGACAGTTGAACGATGCGCACGACCAGCAAAGTGCCGGCCACGGCCAGGTAGGAGCCCACCGCACGCAGGAGCATCCGGCGCGCGAAGGAACTCGGGATCGGTGCGAGCAGGGTGAGTCGCGGCGTGCGCCAGTCGCGCTTGTCGACGTCATAGCTCGGAGCGGTCCCGGCTCGACGTAGGCCAATGGGCAGGCCAATGAGGAGGCCGACGCCGGCGGCTACGGAGAGCGCGGTGAGCAGGGCGACCACGTTGATGCTGGTGAAGAGGGTGGAAACCATCATCGTGACCGAGAGGACCACCAGGACGACCACGATGAAGGTGGCCACGACGTTGAGCCATCGACCGTTGACCCACGGTCCCAGGACCTCTCGGTCGTTGCACAACAGGAGCACGAAGATCGTGGTGCTCGGCAGCATCAACCCGCACATGGCTTGCACGGCCAACGTGATGAGTCCCAAGGGCGCCCCGGGAATGAGGGTGACAATGCCCGCCACGCTGAGCAGTCCGGCGAATGCTCCATAAAAGCCCTTGGCGTCACGGACTCGGGCGTTGAGCGACTGACGACTACCCGACAGGTCCCCGAGGGCGTAGGAACTCGCCAGGGTCACCGCAGCGGCGCCGATCACCGAAGCGTTGAGCAGCAAGATGGCGAACAGGGTTCCCGCACCGTGTCCCACGTAGCGACCCAGGCCGCGCGCGACCCCCAAGGCGTCACTGTAGGCGTTGGTCCCCCCGTGACCGCTCAGTCCCGCAGCACTGGCGGCGATGAGCGCGGTCGCTCCGATGACGACGATCACCGATCCGAGGACGGTGTCGATGCGCTCGTAGTTGAGCCATCTCGGTGTGATGCGCTTGTCGACGATGTTGGACTGTTGGAAGTAGAGCTGCCAGGGTGCCACGGTGGTCCCGATGATCGAGATGATCAGGAGCACCGCGCTCGACGTGGCCCCGCCACGTACGCCCGGCACCACGGCATGGTGAAATGCGGTGGCGTAGTGCGGTTTGGTGACCAGCAGGAGCGGCACCACGAAGAAGTTGATGGCCACGAAGAGCATCATGAATCGCTCCCAGCGCTGAAACGATCCCGACGCCGTCACGGCGAAGAGGATGAGGGCGGCGATCGGTACCGAGAGGTAGGGACTCACCCCGAAGTACTCCATGGAGAGCGAGATGCCGATGAACTCGGTGATGATGATGAGGAAGTTGAGCAGCAGGATCGACCCAATGGAGATATTGCCCCAACGACGTCCGAATCGTTCGCGGATCAGACGGCCGTGGCCCACGCCGGTCACCGCGCCGAGTCGCGCGACCATCTCTTGATTAATGATCAGTACCGGTATGAGCAGGGGCAAGGTCCACAGCAGCGAATACCCGAAATTCTGTCCGGCCTGCGCGTAGGTGGAGACGCCCCCGGCGTCATTGTCGCCAACCATGACGATCAGGCCCGGTCCGATGATGGCGATCAAGGTCAGAAATCGAGCCCGAAGACCCTTGCGACTGGCGACGTCGTGCGCCTTGATGGTGCCGAATGCTCCGCTGATCTGTTGTTCGGGCTTGGACTCGTTCTGCACGTTCCACCTCCTTTCGTCTCGTCGTGGTCGTTATGCGCGGCAACCACGACGAAACCAGGTGGCGAACTAGTGGGCGCTCACGGTGTCCATTCGAAGTTGCGGTGAATCTTTGGGGCTCTCAAAGCCGGTACTAGGGGGTTTCAGAGGGACCCCCTTAGAACGGTTCGGATTGGCCGACGTCGGATCATTCCTCGACCGCCGTCATGCCAAACTCGCGGCGCCAACCCTGGGGTAAGAGCTCCTCGAGCAGGTCGTCAACCGTGATGACCCCGATCATCTTTGAATGCTCGTCGTCGAGCACGGGCAGTACCGTCAAGTTGAAGTCACTCATCTTGCGAGCGATCCGGTGCAGGTCCCAGTGCGGGTGCACGTGCGCCAGTTGGGTCCGCGCGACGCTCAGTGCCAATTCGGTGCCCCGAGCGCGCACCAGCGGCGCCAACGTCGCCGCACCAACGGGCTGCCCACTCTCGTCGAGGATGAAGACGGCGTGAACCGACTCGCCCGGCACGCGTGAGTTCCTTACCGTGTCGAGGGCGTCAGCCACGGTGGCGCTCGAGGGAACCGATACGAAATCGGTGTTCATCAAGCCGCCGGCCGTCTCTGCGTTGTACGAGAGCAACTGGCGAACCTTGGTCTGCTGGTCCGTCGGCAGTTGTTCGAGGATGGGCAGGCGTCGGTCCTGGTCTACCTCGCTGATCAGGTCGGCGGCGTTGTCCGGTTCCATCCGAGACAGCAAGCGCGCGGCGTCGACGTCAGACCTCGCTTCGAGGAACTCCAGTTGGTGGGTCACGTCCAACTCCTCAAAGACGTCGGCCTCGAGTTCGCGGTCGAGTCCGACGGCTTCGATGATCTCCTCGCCCTCCTCGTGACTCGCCTGTTCGACGAGGTCCGCAATCTGAGCCGGGTGGAGCTTCGCCAACTTGCGATAGGGGATGCGCAGTCGAGCTGAGGGGACGTGCGAGACGAAGGGCTCGATCGAAGCGAAGTCGACAATGGCTTCGGTCTTGACGCGTTGGCCCACGTTCTGGCCCAACACCCGGCGCAGGAACGATCGTCGCCCGGGGTCCACGCCGACCACTTCCCAGCGGCCATCGATCTGGGCGATCTCGATCTCGTTGGCGATGATCAGTCGACCCCGCACCAAGTTGATCAAGTGGCGTGCCAGCAGGTCTTCGGCGAGTAGGAGTTCACCGGGACGGCGCTCGAATCGCCGTAGGTCGACCCGCTTGCCCTTGAAAGTCATTCGGCCCTCGGACAGTCCTCCGATCTTTCGAATCGGCACGAAGAGGTTACGACCCTCGATGCGCACGACGACACCGACCACGGGCGGGTGCGCGTCGTTGCCGAGGCGCGCGACCGGGTCCTGGACGCGTCCGATTCTGTCACCGTCGGAGTCGTAGATCGGCCGGTGCAGGAAAGTGGAGAGGTGAAGAATGTCAGTCACGAGATGCCTTGAACAACGATGTAAGGCTACCCCCTGGTAACGGCCGGGACCAACGGAGGATCGTGAACGTTAGGTGAACGGCGCTCAGTTGGTGGCGATTCTCTTGGGCATCGACGATCGAAAATCGCCCAGTACCTCAGCGACGTAGGAGACGTCCTCATCACTGAGGTCGGCGTGGGTCACGAAGCGCACGCGACGAGGCGCCACGGTCCCACCTTCGACACCGCGAGTCGAGAGCTCTTGGACCAGTTGGCGGGCCTGGGGGTGGTCGAAGGCCACGATATTGGTTCGACACGTCGTCGGGTCGTACTCGACCTCAGGAAAGGTCGCCGAGAAGAGCTCGGCCAACTGTCGGGCGCGTACGTGGTCCTCGGCTAGTCGATCGATCATCGAGGTCAACGCCACCATTCCCGCCGCGGCCAGGACGCCGGCCTGGCGCATCGTGCCGCCCAGTCTCTTTCGCTCGACTCGAGCGCGCTCCATCAACTCGAGCGGACCGGCCAACAGTGAACCGACCGGCGCGCACAGTCCCTTCGAAAGGCAGGCCATGACCGTGTCCACCGGCGCGCAGTATTGCGCGGCACTCGTCCCGGTCGCCACCACCGCGTTGAAGAGTCGTGCCCCGTCGAGGTGGATCGTGCGTTCGCCGATCGCCCGCTTCAGATTGTGTAGCTCCTGGACGTCCCAGGGAACTCCGCCCGAAGGCATATGGGTGTTCTCCACCGCCACCATGGCAACGTCGGGTTGATGGTCGAACTGGGCGTCGATGATGTCGACCACGTCGCTTACGGCGAACGAACCACGATTGTCATCGACGGTGGCGAACTGGACCGAGGAGTTCCTGGCGGAGGCGCCCATCTCGAAACTGACCACGTGCTGAGACCGGCCGGCGATGATGACGTCTCCGGGCCTGGTCAACACGCGCACCGCCAGTTGGTTGGCCATCACCCCAGAAGGGACGAAGATCGCCGCAGGCTTTCCCACGAGTTCGGCAAAGTACTGCTCGAGAGCGTTCACGCTCGGATCCTCGCCGTACCCGTCGTCACCCACCACGGCACTGGCCATCGCCGCACGCATCTCGGGGGTGGGCTGGGTCACGGTGTCACTGCGCAGGTCGACGCGTCGAGTCATAAGCAGAGGCTACTGGCGCTCCTACACTTGGGTCATGAGTGAAAACCTGGCTGGCCAGATGCCGTATCGTCCCAACGTCAACGACTCGCTCGGCATCGAGACGGTCTTCGTCTCAGCGGACAAGGTGGTGTTGGAGGTGGAGGTCGGCCCCAAGGTCCACCAGCCCTACGGCATCTTGCACGGTGGCGTCTCCGCTCTGCTCGCCGAGGGTGCCGCGTCGCTGGGCGGTGCGGTGAGCGTTGGTCCGGACCATATCGTGGTGGGGACCGAGCTGAACTGTTCGCACCTTCGATCGATGACGAGCGGAGTCCTTCGCGCCACCGCGACGCCGGTTCGCAAGGGCCGCACCGTTCACGTCTGGAAGATCGACCTCACCGACGCCGATGACCGACTCATCTGCGTGGCCCGCTGTTCCTTGCAGGTGCTCGACGCAACTACGTTCAACCATGCATAACGCCTAGACTTTCCAGGTAGCGAACCGGCAGAGGAGCTGACCAAATGGGAGTTCGATTCACGGGTTGGGGCATTGCCGTACCTGAGCGCATCGTCACGAATGACGAACTCTCCCAGACCCTCGACACCTCTGACGAGTGGATCACTGAGCGTACCGGCATTCGCCAGCGCCACGTTGGCGGCTCGGCCATGTCACTGGGCATCACCGCTGGACTCGAAGCCGTGAAGGACGCCGGACTGGAGTTGTCCGACATCGACTTCCTCGTCGTGGCCACCACCACACCCGATCGGCTGTGTCCGGCGACGGCACCGATGATCGCCAACGGCATGGGACTGACGTGTCCGGCGATGGATGTGAACGCCGCCTGCAGCGGATTCATGTACGCGGTGCGCACGGCCTACGGTCTGCTCGAGACCGGCAACAAGAAGATCCTCGTCATCGGTACCGAGAACCTTTCACGTTGGGTGGACTGGACCGATCGCAACATGGCCGTGCTCCTCGGCGACGGGGCTGGCGCCGCGGTACTGGAGTACGACCCCGACGGGAGCGACCTCCTCTCGTTCTACCTCGGTGCTGACGGTTCGGCGGCGGACCTGTTGACGTGTGAGCACGGGGGATTCTTCGAGATGAACGGGCGCGAGGTCTTTCGTCGCGCGGTTCGTGTCGTCGTGGACTCCGCGGAGAAGGCGATGGCCAGCGCGGGGATCACCTCGAGCGACCTCAGCCTGATGATCCCGCACCAGGCCAACATCCGGATCATCCAGGCGGCGGCCCAACGACTCGACATCGACATGGATAAGGCCGTCATCACCCTCGACCGCTACGGCAACACGTCGAGCTCGTCGATTCCCCTGGCCTTCTACGACGCACGATCGAACGGTCGGATCAAACCCGGAGAGTTCGCCTTGATGACGGGATTCGGCGCAGGCATGACCTGGGCGTCGGCAGTCGTCAGGTGGTCTCGGTGAGCGGACCTTCGCTGGTGATCCTCGCCGCGGGTCGCGCGCGACGTTACGGCGGCGTCAAACAGCTCGCCCCGATTGGCCAACACGGTGAAGGTGTCATCGACCTGATCGCCTCGGACGCCTTCGCGGCCGGTTTCGATGACATCGTCATCGTCGTGAACGCCGACACCGGACCTCAGATCGAAGAGCACGTCGCCAAGCACTGGCCAACGGATCATTCAGTCACCTACGCCGTCCAGGAGAAACTTCGCGGCACGGTGGACGCGGTACTCTCCGCCGAGCCCGCTCTCGACCTGTCAAAGCCCTTCGGAGTGTCCAACGCGGACGACCTCTATGGTCGCGCCGCCTTCCTACTGCTGGGCGAGCACCTGCGAACGAGCACGAACTCGTGCTTGGTCGGTTTCGAGCTCGATCGCGCCCTCGTCGGTGACCTGCCGGTGTCGCGAGGCACCTGCAACGTCGTCAACGGCCATCTCACCGACATCATCGAACGACGCAACGTGCATACGACCCTGGAGGGCTACGACGCCGACGACGGACTCGAGCCACGAGCCCTCTCGCCACTGACCACGGTTTCGATGAACCTGTGGGGATTCCAGAGTTCCGTGATCGCGCTCATGCGCGAAGCTCGCGATCAGCACGACTTCTCGAGGGACTCCGAGATGCAACTCTCGACCTTCGTCGGACAGATACTGCACCGCACGCCGATGCGCTTTGACGTCTTGCCGACCCGATCTCGCTGCATCGGGGTCACCCACGCAGAGGACCTTCGAATCGCCCAGTTGATGGTGCGCCTCGAGATCGAGTCCGGACACCGACCCGAGCACGCGTTCGTCTGAATCGGGTGTTGGCGTTTCGCGCGCCCCGCACGCAGCGAAGTTCGCCCATTGCTGCGTTGCCCGCCACGTGATGGGTCACGAGCTCCGTGAGGTCGCGCCCCAATGCGAGTCAGTTCGAACCGGGCGATGCGCGAGGCGAGGATTCGTGCCATCATGTCCCGCGTGGCTGCAAGCTCTAGCTTCGAGTCGATCCTCCAGGGTCAGATCGACTACTACCGGGCGCGCGCCAATGAGTACGACGACTGGTTCTTGCGACTGGGGAGGTACGACCGCGGCGAGCAGGCGACTCGAAACTGGTTCGAACAGGTCGCCGAAGTACGCGCGGCGTTGGGGGGCGTTCCAATCGACGGGGCCGACGTCTTGGAGCTCGCCGCGGGCACCGGGATCTGGACCGAGGAGATCTGTCGTCGCGCAAGTCACGTGACCGTGGTCGACGCATCGCCCGAGATGATCGCCCTGAATCGACAACGATTGGGCGACGATGCGACGAAGGTGACCTACGTCCTTGGTGACCTCTTCGAGTGGCAGTGCGAAAGGTCCTTTGACGCGGTGGTCTTCTGCTTTTGGATCAGCCACGTCCCGCGTGAGCAGCTGGACTCCTTTCTTGAACGGGTCGCCGCCTTCCTCAAGCCGGGAGGCCAGGTGTTCTTCCTCGACGGGCGCAAGGAGCCGACGTCCACCGCCGCGGACCACGTGCTGCCCGGTGAATCCGAGCAGCTGATGGTGCGTCGCCTCGATGACGGACGAGAGTTCACCATCGTGAAGAATTTCTGGCGAGCGAAGGACCTCGAGGAGCGGTGCGAGCGCGCGGGGCTGGACGTGAGCGTGAGCGAGACCGCCGAGTACTTTCAGTTCGGCATCGGTCGTCGTCTCTGATGCGTCGCGAGCGATCTTGTGCTGAGGCTGGCGGGATAGCAACCTGGGAGTCCACTTGAGAGACATCGTGGTTCAGTACGTGGCCGATTGTGCGAACGTGTCGGTGGTGCTCGAGCGTCTCAGCCGAGCTGGGGCTGACCTCAGCGCCGTGCGTATGGTCGAGGTCGGTGCGGACGGGCGCGTTGCGACTGGCTTCGCGGGTTCACCAACGGTACTGATCGATGGTGTGAATCCTGTGGGCAGCGATGGCGAGGAGTTCGTCGGCGCGTCGTGCTCGTTGAGGATTCCGACACTCGATCGGTTGCTCGAGGTTCTCTCCGGCCCCTAGGCGAACCGGTCAGGAGGACGGTCGGCTCGGGCGCTGACTCGACGTCGTGCGACCTCTTCGAGTTCAGCGCCAGTCCCTCGACGGGGCCGTCGCTCCGAGCGTGAGGGGTTCGACAAATTCGGCGCTGAGCGCCACCGTGCCCTGGCCGCGCTGGAGCGATCCACGGATGACCAGGGCCGGTGCGCCTCGCGCGAGCGACGACCAGCGCGCCCACGCCCCCTTCGAGAAGATCACGTTGACGTGTCCGGTCTCGTCCTCGAGGTTCAAGAAGACGGCCCCGTTGGCGGTCTCGGGGTGCTGGCGATGCGTGACCACGCCCGCCACCGCGACCCGAGTGCCCTCCACGGCGACGAGCCCGTTCGCCCGGGTGACCCCACGGCGATTCAGCTCAGAACGCACCAGGGCGATGGCCGTCGCTTCGGGAGTGAGCCCCATGGACCACAGGTCGTCGGCCACCCGCTCCATCTCACTGGTCGTGGGCAGCTCGGGCGAGCGCAGTCCGGTCACCACACCATCCAATCGGTCCGGTGTCGCCTGGGCCGCGGCGCCAGCGGCCCAGGCCATCGCGCGGCGGCTCTCGCCAAAGGAGTCGAGCGCCCCCGCGGCGGCGAGTACCTCGAGATGGTGTTGTTGAGCGCCCCCACGGCGCACCAGGTCCGACGCGTCACGCCACGGTGCAGCCTCGACGATGCGCTCGGCGAGTTCGGTACCGACCCCGCGAAGCGACGCCAATCCGAGGCGCACCCCGGGAGCCTCGACACTTCCCTCAAGCGTGGCTTGGACCCCCGAGCGGTTCACGTCGGGACGATGCACCACCACACCATGACGCTGCGCATCGGCGACCAGACTCTGGGGCGACCAGAATCCCAACGGTTGAGCGTTCAACAGCGCGACGAGGAACGCCGCGGGATAGTGCCACTTGATCCAGGCCGAGCAGTAGACGAGATGGGCGAATGAGACCGAGTGCGATTCTGGGAATCCGAAGTTCGCGAACGCCGCGAGCGCGTCGAAGAGCTGGTCGGCCGGCGCCCCGGAGATTCCGTTCTTAGCCATTCCGGCGTAGAAACGACTCTTCAACCTCATCATGCGCAGTTCGGAACGCTTAGCGGCCATGGCCTGGCGCAGTTCGTCCGCCTCGGCCGGGGAGAAGCCCGCCACGGCCACCGCCATCTCCATGAGTTGCTCCTGGAAGAGCGGAACGCCGAGCGTGCGCGCCAGGATCGGTTCGAGTCGGGGGTGCAGGTAGGTGACCGGCTCATCACCTCGCCGTCGACGAATGTAGGGGTTCACGGCGTTGCCCTGGATGGGTCCCGGACGGATCAGCGCCACCTCGATCACGAGGTCGTAGAAGCATCGCGGTTGCACCCGCGGCAGCGTCGCCATCTGCGCGCGCGACTCAACCTGGAACACGCCCACCGTGTCGGCCTCGCAGAGCAGGTCGTAAACGCCATCCTCTTGGGGCAGCGCACCGAGGTCGATCGTGACTTCGTGGAAGGACTCAACCTGATCGACCGCACGATGCAGAGCGTCGAGCATCCCCAGTCCCAGTAGGTCGAACTTCACCAGACCAATGGCCGCACAGTCGTCCTTGTCCCACTGGAGCACCGTGCGCCCAGGCATGCGCCCCCACTCAACGGGGCAGACCTCGATGACCGGACGGTCGCAGAGCACCATGCCGGCCGAGTGGATGCCCAGGTGCCGCGGCCGATCGAGTAGCTGGGCCGCCATGGACGTGACGATCCCTGGCACGTCGGGATCCCCGCACGCCACCGAATGACGCTCGGCCCGATCACGTAGGGCATTCGCCTCCTCCTCGGAGTACCCGAACGCCCGCGCCACGTCACGCAGCGCCGAGCGTGACCGGTACGTGATGACCGCGGCCACCTGGGCCGCGTGTCGGCGTCCGTAACGGGCGTAGACGTATTGGATGACCTCCTCGCGCCGACCTGACTCGATATCCACGTCAATATCGGGTGGGCCATCACGCGCGGGCGACAAGAAACGCTCGAAGAAGAGATTCAACTTCACCGCGTCGGCGTTGGTGATGCCCAGTGAGAAACAGACCGCCGAATTGGCCGCCGAACCGCGTCCCTGGCAGTAGATATTCTCGCGTCGACAGAACTCGGTGATATCCCAGACGGTGAGGAAGTAGCCGGCGAATCCAAGTTGGCCGATGACCCCGAGCTCGTGGTCGATCTGGCGCCACGCCCCCTTCACCCGCTCTCGATCGCGCGACCCGTAACGCAGCGTCGCGCCCGCGACCACGAGATGTTCCAGGTACGTCTGCTCATCCATCCCATCGGGGGTGAGGAACGGCGGAAGGTTCGGTGCGACGAGTCGCAGGTCGAACGCCAACTCACTGGCGATCTCCCCCGCCCGATCAACGACCCCCGGCCACCGAGCGAAACGGCGACGCTGCTCGGCGTCACTACGTAGATGGGCGAGGGGCGACGCGCTCAGCCATCCCTCCATCTCCTCAAGGCTTCGTCGTGCGCGAATCGCCGAGAGCACGTTGGCCCGCGCGAACGCGTCGGGGGTGGCGTAATGGACGTTGTTCGTCGCCACCAACGCCACGTCGGCGCGCACGGCCATCTCGGCGAGCACGTCGTTTCGCGCAACGTCGTCGGGCGATCCATGATCCCACAGCTCGACCGCGACGTTGTCGCGCCCGAAGAGACCGCACAGCCGATCCAACTGGCGTTGGGCGCTACGCGGCCCCTCGTCCATCAGCGCCCGGGTCAATGGTCCTTTGCGACAACCGCTCAGCACGAGCCACTCATGGGCGTTGGCGCCGAGCTCGTCGAAGCTGAAGCGCGGCGCGCCCTTCTCTCCTCGTCGAAGATGCGCCTCGGCCAACATCGTCGAGAGACTGCGGTAGCCCTCGGGCGAGCGTGCGAGCACGACCAGGTGATCGCCGGAGGGATCACGAACTCCCACCCGGTCATCATCGCCGTCGAGGGTCACCTCGCAGCCGAAGACCGCGGGGACACCCAACGCCCGTGCCGCCTCGGCGAAGCGCACGACCCCGTAGAGTCCGTGGTGGTCGGTGAGCGCCAGTCCCGATAAGCCCAGACGCGCGGCTTCGGCGACGAGTTCCTCGGGGTCACTCGCTCCGTCGAGGAAACTGAAGCCCGAATGGGCGTGGAGTTCGGCGTACGTGGTCATCAGTCGTAGATCCCCACCAGCCACCAGCGTCCCGCCTCGGCGACCAACAGCAACGCCTCGTCCGTCGCGAGCAGAACTTGGAGGTGGGCGCGACGCCGGTTCGTCGACCACCAGCGTTCGACGAGCGGCCAGGGACCGGCATGCCAGACCACATCACGATGAGTCCAGTTGGAGAAGTGGACCGCCCCCGGAGTTCCACTCAAGAGACCTCGGGAACTCACGACGACGCGACCTCCCGCCCCGTCGCGCAGTTGCACCGCTACCGGATGGGCCAGGGACGTCGCCGGCGACGGAGCACGCATCTGGCCGGGCCACGGGGCCGTCTCGTGGACCCTCGACGCCGGTGAACCCCAGGGGACCAGGGTGGCGCGGTCCTCGGGCACACGTCCCCCACGCAGTGACGCCACCACCACGGCGTCGGCGCCGAGACGGCGTCGGACCCGGTGCGCCGCCGCCTCCGCGCGGTCCTCGCCCGCCCCACGTTGACCGAAGAAGCCGACTTGCTCCTCGCGTGGTCGATCCTCACCACGCAGTTGGACCAAGCGCTTGGCGAGTCGTGGATCGCGCTGGGTGTCCAGCTCGTTCATCTCGCCCCGAGCGATCCGGTGCAGGACCAGCGCGTGCTTGTTGAAACGCTCCGCGACGTGGGCGCGCTCGAGGTCGGCGAACGAACCAACCGTGTGCAGACCGAGTCGTTGGCACGTCGTCGCGACGTCCTTGCGTCCGAGTACCCCGAGGGGCAGCGACCGGCGAAAGGCCCGAGTCTTTCCCGGAGCCAGTACGAGACCGCGCCGGGCGGCCATCTCGGCGCAGAAGAGACCGTCGGCGACCCCGAGCGAGGCCTCACCCGTGGTCACCTCACGAACCGTCTGGCGCACCGCAGCGAACACCGCCTCCTCACCTCCGAAGAATCGACTCGGTCCGCGCAGCGGCAAGACCAGCAAGTCGAGGCGAATCGATTCGGTGAACGGGCACAGCACCGTGAGGGCGTCCTGTAGTGCGGCGTGCGTGCGCAGGGTCGAGCCGTCTGGCGATTCCCGGGCGAACGCTTCGATCCAGATGGCGAGCAGCCGTTCCATTCAACGCGCCTCGGCACGGCCTCTTCGATTCGGCAGCACCACCACGTGCTCACGTGCTCGCCCGGCCTGTCCGCGTCCCGTGATGCGAACCGTCAGGAGGCGCGCGTCGAGTCGCGACGACGTGGCCCAGTGAGCAGCGGTGACGTCGAAGGTGAGCTCGGCGGGCAGCGGCCACGGAGCCGCCGACTCGGTCAGGGCGATCAACACCGTTCCACGTTCGCGTACCCGGTCCATGAGACGACGCGCCGCTCCGTGCGCGACGCGCGACGGCGGGCGCACGATCAACAGGTCGACCCCGTCGAGTAAATCCGCGCAAGACTCCGCCCAGGCACCACGGGGACGCGGCACAAAGAGCACCCGACGAAGGTCGACTCCGAGATCGGCAATGGCGACCACACCGGGATCGTCCACCCCGACGACCGCCGACCAGTGCCCACGGGCACTCGATTCGCTGAGCAGGCTGAGCGCGAGGCTCAACCCACCCCGTCCAGGGGGAGCCTGGACGACCACGGTCGAGCCACGACGCAGCCCAGCGTCGGGGACCAGTGCATTCCATGGTTCGCCGAGGGGCAACGTGCGGGTCTTCGCCAAGGTGACGGGTCGCAGACTGGCCACGAGATCCGCTGACAACACGGGGCGTTGGGGTGAAAAAGCGAACATATGTTCGTAAGAGTAGCCACTCCCGGTCACACGCGCCAAAGCCCTGGCCGTGAGGCAAGAATGGTGGTCTATGTGCGGACGCATCGCCCTCTTCAGCCCACCGATCCGCTTCGCGCGGCTCCTCGACGCCGCGCTCGCGTCGGGAGTCGACCCTGATGCTCACCCGAGTTGGAACGTCGGTCCACAACGCCGGCTCTTCGCCGTGACCGAGACCGAGTCTGGTCGAGTGCTCGATCGCTACCGCTGGGGGCTCGTACCGAACTGGTCGAAGGATCCGGCGATCGGCAACCGACTCTTCAACGCCCGTGGCGAGACCGTGGCCGAGAAACCGTCCTTTCGCAGTGCCTTCGCCAAGCGACCGTGCGTGATCCCCGTCGATGGCTTCTACGAGTGGGACCACCGCCTCGGACACGCCAAGCAGCCGAACTACTTCACGCGAAGCGACGCCGAGCCCATGCTCTTCGCCGGGCTCTTCGAGTATTGGCACGACCCCGCCCAACCCGCCGACGCCGCGCCGCTCGCGACGTGCACGGTCATCACCACCGAGCCCAGCACCGACCTGGACGACATCCACGATCGCATGCCCGTCATCCTTGACCCCGCTCACGTCGAGATCTGGCTCGACGTTCACACCTACGGTCGCGACGAACGGCTAGGGCTCTTGCGACCCGCGCCCGCCGGGACCCTCTCGCACTACGAAGTGGACAAGGGCGTCGGATCGGTGAAGAACGACGGTCCGCAGTTGATCACCCCCGTCGAACCGCAAGCCCTCTTCTAGAGCCCGACGAAACGCGTCGAGGTACCCTGCGAGCATGGACCCTCGACTTGAAACCAACCGCGCGAATTGGAACGACCGAGTCGACATCCACGTGAACTCCGATTTCTACGACGTGCCCGGTTGGCTACGAGATGCACCCGCGATGCCGGCCCACGAGGTGGCCGTGCTGGGCGACGTGACGGGCCTCTCTCTAGTCCACTTGCAGTGCCACTTCGGCATGGACACCTTGCGAATGGCCCGCGCCGGCGCTCGAGTGACCGGCCTCGACTTCTCGCCAGTCGCGATTGAGCAGGCCACGAGGCTCGCACAGCGATCCGACCTCGCCCAGCGTGCGGAATTCGTCTGCGCCGATGTCTACGACGCTCCCACGGTCCTCTCGGGCCGTCGTTACGACGTCGTGTACGTCAATCTCGGTTCTCTGTGCTGGTTACCCGACGTGGTCGCGTGGGGCGAAGTCGTCGGTGCGCTGCTGGCGCCGGATGGACGGTTGTACCTCCATGACGTGCACCCTCTGGCCGCGTGTCTCGACGACGACGGCGAACGGATCACGTACTCGTACTTCACCGATCCCGAGCATCCTCTCGTCTTTGACGACGCCTCGAGCTACACCGACGGCGCCTCACTGCACTCAACACGTAACTTCCAATGGATCCACTCCCTATCGGACATCGTGGCGAGTGTGACCACCCAGGGGCTCAGTCTCGATTCGCTCGTCGAACACGAGTGGACCGAGTTCCGCCAGTTCCCCTACCTGGTCGAGACGCGCAAGGGACGATACGTGATCGGTGATGGCCGTCCACGAATCCCGCTGTCGTTCACGTTGCTGGCCCGTCGTCGCGCTTGAGGACCGCTCGAAGCACGCGAATCGAGCTCGCTGGGTCCAAGATGCCGAAAACCCCGAGTGACCAGTGAGTCGAGACCCACCCGCCCCTCGGGGTTTCCGAAGGCACATCACCCGTTGACCCGTGTCGGACAGGCCACCGTTTGACGGCAGGTACTTCACGCTATTCGTCTTGGCGAACTACGGACCGAACTCCGTTGCCCGCTGGAAGGAATCCGTCCCTCTTGCGAGGTCCCTCTCCCCTCCCGATCCGACTCCCCTTGCGGTTCGCCGACTCGTCGACAGGTACTGCGTGAACTACAAGTGACACAGTGCCAGAGATTGCAGGTCGCGCGCCAATCGAATCTGTAAATCACAGACTTTTACCCAACTATCGAGCAGTTTTCCACTGATTTACGAGGATAATTCGACGTAACCAACCAGTTAGTCGCAACTTTTGCACAGATTCGTGGACGCTCTAGAGGCGTCTCGCGCACGTTGATGCACTGGTGGCCACTTCGTAGGATTGCGCCATGGACCTTCAACTCAACGACCGCGCCTTCTTGATCACCGGCGGCACCGACGGACTGGGTCTCGCGCTCGCCCGACGCCTGATCTCCGAGGGTGCCCACGTCGCGGTCTGTGGGCGAAACCTGGAGCGACTCGACAAGGCTCAAGAGTTGCTGGGGGCGCGCGCACTGTGCTTCGA
>JABEUR010000132.1 GCA_013044405.1 Acidimicrobiaceae bacterium
ACCGACCCGAATGTGGAGCCGCGCAAGAAGCAATGGGAAATTGAACTGGCGTTCAGGATCATGGATTGATCCTTTGACTAACCAGGGTCCCGATCAGTCGCCGGTAATCTGGCCCATCTTGACGACTGCGAACCACTTGTTCGACATGTGTATCCGAGTTCCAGTCACGCTACGTCGCGGGATCGACTGGGAATGTCCACACCAGGACTACCTGTCCGTGCTCCGACGCGGCGCCCCAACCTTCATACGTCGCGAGCGCCCCAACATTGCCCTCGTCGGTCAAAACCCACATGCCGTAACACTCGCGCTCGATTGCAAGTTCACGAAGTCTGTCGACGAGAACTCGCCCGATTCCTTGTCGGCGAGACGAAACTTCGACGCTGAGTTCGTAGAGGAACATCTCGGTTCCTTTGTCGGGATGCGTCATCTCGACCCCGCTCACAAAACCAACCGGATCTCCATCGACGTAGGCGATGAAGAGATGGTGATCTTCTTCAGCAAGAAACATTCGTGTGGCCATTTTTCGAGCGGATCCATCAAACAATGGTGATGCCGCCATTACGCCGTAAAGATCACCGGGGCCAAGTCTCTGGATTTCCACATCCCGATTACGACATCGAGAACAGGACTCGCAATCGCGGCGCCGGGCGAACGGCGCTGCTGAACACGACGACGAGTGTCCTTCATTCACACGTCACTGGCTATTCGACGCTAGATACCAACTTTCACAATCGTTCAAATTAATTCCGGACGGAAGAAGAACTAATGGTGCCTGACTTAGGCGTGAGTGGGAATATTCGCTAGTACTTGAGCCAAAGTCGCTACCGCAGACCGATAGGAAAGCTCCGGCGGCGTCGCGTAACCAATGATGAGAGCGGGAGGATGCATGGTCGACCCAACGCGATAGACGTCGAGTCCTTCGATCGCGAGGCCGTGGGTCGCCGCCGCGTCAACCGCCTCGGCCTCGGAGGTGCCGTTGGGGAGAGTCACCACCGCGTGCAGTCCCGCGGCAATACCTTCGACCTGACCGGGGGCGAGGGTACCGACTAATTCGTCCCGACGCCGGCGGTAGGCCAGTCGACGCCGGCGGACGTGACGGTCGTAGGCACCTGACGTGATGAAATCGGCGAGAGTCAACTGCTCAAGTACCGCGCAGTGCCGGTCGGCGAGGAGCTTGGCTTCCGCCACCAGTGCGATGAGGTCGGCGGGAAGGGCGAGCCACGCCAGGCGTAGTCCGGGGGCGAGGGTTTTGCTGGCGGTGCCGACGTAGATGACACGACTCGGGTCGAGGCCTTGCAGGGCACCGAGTGGATCACGGTCGTAGCGGAACTCGCCGTCGTAGTCGTCTTCGACGATGACTGCGTCGTGAGCCCGCGCCCAGATAAGGGCGTCGCGTCGGCGCCCCGGGGACAACACGGTCCCCAGCGGGAATTGGTGAGCCGCAGTGATCACCGCCGCGTCAACTCCCGTGACTGCGGCGAGATTGGCACCATCGCCGTCGACGGGCACCGGCACGACACTTAGACCAGCGTCGATCGCGATGCGGCGCAGTTCAGGAAGTCCGTAGCACTCAACGGCGACCGCGGTGGCTCCGCGCGCTCTGAGCACTCGACAGAGCAGACCAAAGGCCTGAGTGAACCCCGCACAGATGACGATGTTCGACGCCGTGGTATGCACGCCGCGCGCCCGGCCGAGGTAGCCGGCCAGCGCCTCACGCAGTTGGAGGGTGCCTCGGGGATCCCCGTACCCCAAATCTGCGTCGGGGACGATGGTCCACGCCCGACGGCTCGCGGCGAACCACGCACTGCGGGGGAAACTGGAGAGGTCCGGACCACCGGGGCGTAGATCGTAGAGATACTTCTGCGGCGCATCACGGGCCACGGCGTCGGCCACCGAGGGCGCGTGGGGGCGGTTCGCGACCGTCGTCCCGGAACCCTGTCGAGCGACGAGCCATCCCTCCGCAGTGAGTTGCGCGTAGACGTCGACGACGGTATTGCGCGCAAGGCCGAGATCGGCGGCCAGACTCCGTGACGAGGGGAGACGGACTCCAGCGAGCAATCGGCCGTCGATGATGGCTTGGCGCAACCCCTCTTCAAGAGCACGGGTGCGACCGGGAACGCGCAAGTCGACGTGAAGGTCGATACCAGAAGTGGCCCATGAATTAATCACTCAATTGGACCTTAACAGGGAACCACCTTCGCAATAGTGTGACGCTATGACATCATTCAACCCAACCGTCACCACGAGCACGAATCGCTCCCCCTGGGAACGACGACTTGATTTCGATGCCATCGCCCCGGGTTTTGCCAA
Source organism: Acidimicrobiaceae bacterium (assembly GCA_013044405.1). Lineage (GTDB taxonomy): Bacteria > Actinomycetota > Acidimicrobiia > Acidimicrobiales > RAAP-2 > RAAP-2. The sequence continues at coordinate 2,311 of JABEUR010000132.1, forward strand.
GGCCATGGCCGCCCTCGACCACGCCGCGGTGGCGCAGGCCGACCGGGCCGAACTGAGTCCTTCGCTGCGCGAGTTGGTGCGCCTGCGGGCCTCGCAACTCAACGGGTGCGCGTACTGCGTGGATATGCACGCCAAGGACGCCCGGGCCTGCGGCGACCACGACGAGCGTATCGATGCATTGCCCGCGTGGAGGGAGGCGCCCTTTTATAGTCCGGCGGAGGCGGCCGCCCTGGAACTGGCCGAGGCCATCACGCTCTGCGCCGAGGGTCACGTTCCCGAGTCAGTGTGGATGAGCGCCGCCCAGTGGTTTAGCCCAATCGAGCTCTCAGCGCTCGTGTGCCTCGTCACCACCGTCAACGCATGGAACCGTATTGGCGTGAGTACTCGCGCCTGGCTGCCGGGGACCTACGAAAGATGAGCGCCGTAGAGCGAGTGAACAATATGACCACACTGTCGCGCGCGGAGATGGTCTGGGTACCGAGCGGACCCGGGAAAACCTTTCGACCCCTACGATTCTGGGAGACGGGTTGGTCGGAACTGATGCGCGTCGAGCCCGGCGTCGAGGTGTCGCTGCATCGCCATAGCGGCCCGGTCGACTCCTTGGTCGTTGAAGGTCAGCGTCTGTTATCCAATGGTGAGATCCTCGGACCCGGTGGCTATCAGTACGAGCCGGAGGGGACCGTTGACTCCTGGGCAACGACGGGCACCGAGGCGTGCGTCGTGTACCTGCGTATCGAAGGTGACGTAGAGTACCTGGACCCAAATGGCGAGGCCACCGGTGTCGTGAATTCGGGCACTCAGTCGGCACTCTATGAGAAGTGGTGCGACGCGAACCACGTCGAGGCGCACTTTCGTGTCAGTCCGACGCCCGATGCACTGAGAGCTTTTGAAGTATCAACGTATTCCCTTGGAAGGAGGGTTTCTAATGAGCAGTGACGAATATGCGAAGGAGCCGGAGGACGTCGCTCGGCTCATCATCAAGAGACTGAACGAAGGCGACGCAGACGGCGTCGCTGCGCTATATGAGCCCAACGCCGTCTTGGCCTACCCGATCGATCAGCCCACCACGGGTCGAGAAGCGATTCGTGAGATCTACCAGGAAATGGTCAACGCGGGAGTGAAATTCGGCAACGAATCTTCCCTGCCAATCGTGCAGTTTGAGAACTTGGCCCTTACCTCGACGCAGTCGGCCGATAACACCGGCGTTCGCGTACAGGTGGTGCGCCGACAAGTCGACGGATCCTGGTTACGGATCATCGATCGGCCAGCGGACTCCTCGTCGTAAGGGGGCCGTCAGTAGTGAGATTGTTAACGTCGTCATCCACCTGTGAGGGATTACTCCGTCTTCCGGTGGCACTGGACCCGTGAACATGCGACTTCGCTGTCGGCAAAGACAAGTTCGCACCCTTACTCATCGCGGCGAGTAGGCCGCCGATTGCCTTGAACTGCACTGTGGGTGCCGAGAATGTCATTCCGCGTCGCTGAACTGGACTTTCAAGGTTGACAGCCCTGCGGCAACACTTCGCCGTGGCACTGACCTTCCTCTACGTGGCGTTCATCCAGATCCTCGGCAATGCCGGGCGGAGCGCCAGAGGAATCCTTGGCTGGTCCGATTGTCGATGTGGGCGACGGTTGG
>JABEUR010000133.1 GCA_013044405.1 Acidimicrobiaceae bacterium
CAAGATTTCAAGAAAGGCGCTTCCGATTCGGCTTGCCTCGCTCGAATGGAATGACACCGATAGCGGTCTATCTGACGGGGTGCCTTCGAACTTACTCACCAAGCAGGGTTCGGCGAGCGTCTTTCAAGAGAAGGACCAAATGAAGTTCGTCGGTGGGGCTCTGCTCGAGTTCGGGAATGAGATGAAGGTAGAAGTCGCGAGCCACCGAGCTCTCCGCATGAATCAAAAGTCCCCGGCAACCAATGTCATCGCTGAGCGTTAGCAAGCGAGTCACGGCGTCGACCAGAAGAGCGGCGCCCAGTCCCTTTCCTTCATGTCTGGCGTCAACGCCGAGTCGAGCTAGCAGTGCCACCGGTTGCGGATAACGTCCAGCCCCCTTCTTCAGTCGTTCGGGGGCCGCCGCAAGTTCCAATTGGGCCATGCACCACGCGTAGTAGGCGGCCGCCGTCGAGTCGTCCTTTCGCGTTACGACGAATACCCGAGTCGTGCTCGATGACGCTGACTGCTTGGCATGACGACGGAGCCACTGGGTCTGCTCTGTGGACGTGCAACTGAAGTCCTCAACGCTGTCGTTCGTCGTGATCAAGCGAGGTGGCTGATAAAGAGATGTCACTCGCCGAATGGCGAAGGTCGATTCATCAGATGACGTAGACCTGTGAGTTCGCGCGCGGGAAGTTCATTCATCTTGTCCCACTGCGTTGCCACCTCGCTCGAGAGAACGAAGTGGCCACGATCAGCCAGAACTTGACGCGACGCATCCACCAGGTTCGCCACAACGAAGGAAGTGAGGTCGGTCCCGGCCGCGTCGACTGCACGATTAATGAGATTGCGCTCTTCGGCCGTTGTCCTCACCTCGAGTCGCTTACTCCTTGCTCGAATGGAATTCGTCATCGATCCCTCTCTCACGTTTGTTGTACGGCCATTGTACGGCCATTGTACGGCCAAATCTAGGCGATGTCGAGGAGAACACGCTCATGATGTTTCATAAACATACCCGTATCGTGTTATACGAAACATGGCTATACTTGACACATCGAGAACAACCGCTCGGACTGCTTTATGAAAGATGGCGTGAAAGGCATGCAACCGAACAAGATAGTGAGCGAGCAGCAAGTGCTCCGAGCCTGCGCAGAGCTGATCAAAGGCGTGTTGCCTGCCAACTGGAGCTTCACAGCCTCTGAGGCGCTGAAGTCGAAGACCCGTCAATACGATTCGTTGCTCACGCTGACCTCCCCGGACCAGCGCTCAGTTAACTATATGGTCGAGGTGAAACGTTCGCCCACTGCAAAGTCGATCGTCGATGCGGTCACGCAGCTCAGACTCCTGCTCGAAGGAAGAGAGGGCGAACTGCCCCTGCTCGCCGCTGGCTACCTAGGCCGCCGTTCTCAGGAGGTCCTCAAAGAGCTTGACGTCAGCTACGTCGACACCACGGGGAATATCAGGCTCACGGCATCGAGCCCCGGCCTCTTCGTTGAAGTCCAGGGCGCCCAGAAGGATCCGTGGCCAGATGACCAGCCGTTGCGCACCCTTCGAGGACGAGGAGCGGGACGTGCAGTACGGGCCCTCGTCGACACCATCCCGCCGTACGGCGTCCGAGAACTCAGCGCCCGAACTGGCGTAGCTGCGCCGACGTTGTCCCGAGTCATCGATCTCTTGGAACGAGACGCAATCGTCACGAGAGACAGTCGAGGTGGCGTGGCGAGCGTCGACTGGGCCGACGCACTGCGTCGCTGGAGTCAGGACTATGAGCTTCGTAGATCCAACACCGTGACTTCCTATCTCGAACCCCGAGGACTCGAAGCGCTGGGCCAAAGACTCGACGACGTGCCGTGGCGTTATGCCGTCACTTCGTCGCTGGCGGCGCAACGATTCGCACCGGTGGCGCCTGCTCGGATTGCCGTGCTCTACGTCGATGACGCCACGTCGACAGCTGAAACACTCGACCTGCGCTCGACCGAGGCCGGTGCCAACGTCCTGTTGGTGGAGCCGTTCGATGAGGTGGTGTTCGAAAGGACAGTCAAACTAGATGGCCTTATCGTTGCTGCCCCGAGCCAAGTCGCGGTCGACCTGCTGACCGGTCCGGGCCGAGAGCCCGCTGAGGGGGAAGCGCTGATTGACTGGATGGAGAAAAATGAAGATGCCTGGCGATCCTGATCCGCTGTACGTAGCAGCGCGAGCAGCGCTGCTTGACACTCTTGATGCACTACGCGAGCACCACGATGCACTGGTCCTCGTTGGCGCCCAAGCCGTGTACGTCCACACCGGCGCGACGACGCTATCGGTCGCCGAGTACACGACCGACGCCGACTTCTGCATTGCTCTCGACCTGCTTACCGACAGCCCCCTGCTCGCCGATTGTCTGCTCGCCAATGGCTATGAGATCGGTACGAATCCCGGGAGTTGGATCAGTCCGCGAGGAATCACCGTGGACCTTATGGTGCCCGAAGTGCTGGCCGGTGCCGGCTCGCGAGGTGCTCGGCTTGGTCCCCATGGGAATCGCGCGGCACGGCGTGCCAAAGGACTGGAGGCCTCGCTTCTCGATCGCCAACGGACAGTCATAACCGCGCTCGAACCATCTGATGAACGGTCGGTGGAGATTTGGGTAGCCGGTCCGAGCGCACTGCTCATTGCCAAGATCCACAAGATCAACGAACGACTCGACTCTCCAGATCGGCTAAACGACAAGGATGCGCTGGATGTCTTGCGACTACTCCAGTCCGTTTCAACCAACTCCCTGAGCAACCGATTGAACGAACTGAGGACTTCAGATCTTGCGGGCGATGCGACGGCCCAGGCAATCGACGTCCTCCCCGCTCTCTTCGGCCAAAGTGATTCTCCGGGAACGAGAATGGCCGTTCGAGCCGCTGGAGAGCAATCACTCGATACCATAATTGCGGCCTCCCTGGTCGCACTCGTAGAAGACCTCGTCGACGAGCTCGCCATCTGAGCATTCATGAATGAAATGAGAATGCGCGCAATTGCATGAACTCTTCATGCAACGAAGTAGCTCGTCACTCGGGTGAAACATCCCCTGGATCCAACTTTCGAAACTGGATACGAGCAGGGAACAGCGCCAGGTGACAAACCCAGATGGCCCATCACCAGGCGCCGAGGTAGAACCAACGTCACAACAATGGCGTACGCTCATCTCGTGTCCCATCCGTTCTACGAAGATTGGAATGCCTCTACTCCCAAGTGCGGGGGGACCCCGTGACAATGCAGTACGACGAACTCGCCCATCTACGGTCCCAGCACCCGGCGTGGGCGCTCCTTCGCTCGAACAACGCCGCGCTCGTTCTCAGTTTCCTTGGCCGCGTGTTCGTTGACAACAACTCCAGCGACCTTCCGGCCACCGTGCTCACGGTCGCGCTGGACGAAGAACTGTACGCGCTTAACCAGCGTCTCGGTGAGGACAGTTTCCCCAAGACCGCGTCAGCGTACTTGGACGACTGGGCGTCACCGGACCACGGCTGGCTTCGTAAGTACTATCCAGCGGGGTCTGACGAGGCACATTTTGACCTCGCCCCAGCCGTTGAGAAGGCGCTCCTCTGGGTGCGAGACCTCCCTACGCGCGAGTTCATCGGAACCGAGTCACGCCTCAACATCATCTTCGAACTGTTACGCCAGATGGTCTTTGGCGCGGAGGATGACCCCGAACGCCGCCTCGTCGAGTTGCGGCGGCGGCGCGCCGAAATCGATGAAGAGATCGCCCGAGCCGAACGTGGGGAGATCACGGTCCTTGACGCCGTAAGCCAGCGTGACCGGTACCAGCAGTTCGCCCGTACGGCCCGAGAGTTGCTCGCCGACTTTCGAGAAGTGGAGGAGAACTTCCGCAAGCTCGACCGCAACCTGCGCGAGCAGATTGCCGGCTGGACCGGATCGAAGGGCGCGCTGCTCGATGAGGCGCTCGGCAGTCGCAACGGCATCGCCGAGTCCGACCAGGGCCGAAGCTTTCAGACCTTCTACGATTTCTTGCTCTCGTACCACAAGCAGGCTGAACTCACCGAACTGCTCGAACGACTACAGCAGATCGAAGATCTCGGACGCCAGGACGGCCGACTTAGCCGAATTCACTTCGATTGGATTGACGCCAGTGAGCGCACCCAGGCCACTGTCCGCCTACTGTCAGATCAACTCCGGCGCTTTCTCGATGATCAGGTGTGGCTGGAGAATCGTCGGGTCTTCGATCTGCTTCGCGCCATCGAAGCCAAGGCCCTGCGCGTTCGTGACCAGGCCAACCCGGCCGTGAGCATGGAGCTTGACGACACCAGCCTCGCTCTCAGCCTGCCCATGGAGCGTCCGCTGTACCGGCGAACGCTGCGGGCACCGCTGGAGAGCGAATCAATGGAGCAGGGAAGCAACGACTTCGACTCCTCAGCCATGCTGAACCAGCTCTACGTCGATCGCGACTTGCTCGCTCAACGAGTGCTGAGTTCGCTCGGGCGTCACGACCAGGTCAGCCTCAGCGAGGTGATCATCGGCGAACCACTGGAGCAGGGACTGGCCGAACTCGTTGGCTACCTGTCACTCAACCAACCCGGGCTCTCCGTGATCTTCGACGAAGAACGACGCGAGCGCATCGAGTGGAGCGCTGCGGACGTGGAGCGCGTGGCCGACCTGCCACGGGTCAACTTCAGCCGGGACCGATCGGAGATGCCGTGACCGACATGACGCCCGGCGCAAGTACTGAACCATCGGATCTATCCCTGGTTCTTATCCAACTCATGAAGGGACCCCTGTACCGCGACACCCACGAGAAGCTCTGGGGTCTCTTGCTCGGAGCGCACCACCAGGTCAGCGACTACGTGACGGTGCTCGGACTGAACGCTGTAGTCGACGAAGCCGAGGGCTACGCCTACCTGCGTAGCCGTCCCATCGACGACGACGCCGCTGAGTTTCCCCGGCTGGTGGCTCGGCGCGCCCTCTCCTTTCACGTCAGCGTGCTGCTAGCCCTACTGCGCAAGCGTTTAGCCGAGTTCGACGCCAGCAGCGCGGATATCCGACTAATCCTGAGCCGCGATCAAATGGTAGAGATGCTCCGGCTATTCATGCCCGGCTCCACGAACGACGCCCGACTGGTGGACACAATCGACGCCCACATCAACAAGGTGACCGAACTCGGTTTCCTTCGCCGACTGCGCGACGAACAGGACCTCTTCGAGGTCCGACGAATCCTCAAGGCCTATGTCGACGGGCAGTGGCTCTCGCAGTTCGACGCCCGACTAGACGACTACCTGACTGAACTGAACCACGTCGAGGGGTCTGGCTGATGTCGCCGCTGTTCAGCCTGATCGACCTCGACGACGGACTGCCCGACCGACTCTCCGGAAGTCGCCTGCAGCGCCTCGAAGTCTTCAACTGGGGAACCTTCGACCAAAAGGTCTGGTCGTTCGAGTTCAGGGGTCGCAACGCGCTGCTGACGGGCGACATCGGCTCGGGCAAATCCACGCTCGTCGACGCGATCACCACGCTCCTCCTGCCGGCGAACAAGATCTCCTACAACAAAGCTGCCGGTGCCGAGACCCGTGAGCGCGATCTGCGATCTTATGTGCAGGGACACTACAAGTCCGAACGAAACGAGACGACAGGGGTCTCTCGCCCGGTCGCCCTGCGCGACACCCGACACTTCTCGGTCATATTGGGAGTCTTCGCCAACACCGGCTACGCCACCACGGTCACCTTGGCTCAGGTGTTTCGCACCAAAGACATGGGCTCGGGTCAGCCCGAGCGGTTCTTCGTTGTCGCCGACTCAGACCAGTCGATCGCTAAGGATTTCTCCGAGTTCGGCACCGAGTTCAACTCCCTGAAGCGCCGGCTTCGCGATGGTGGCGCGAGAGTCTACGACAGCTTCCCCGAGTACGGCCGGGACTTCCGACGCCGCCTCGGCATCGAATCCGAGCAGGCCATGGAGCTCTTCCATCAGACGGTATCTATGAAGGCGGTCGACAACCTCAACGACTTTGTTCGCAGCCACATGCTCGAGCCCTTCGACACCAAGAGCCACATCGCCTCGTTGATCGAACACTTCGATAACCTCACCCAGGCTCACGATGCGGTGTTGCGGGCCCGCGCCCAGCTGGAACTGCTCCAGCCGCTCGTCGCCGACCTCGACTCCTACGACCAGATATCGAGCGAGCGAGCTACCCTCGAGCACCAACTCGCGGCGTTGCCCTTGTACTTCGCTGACCGTACGAGCCAAGCTCTTCTATACGAACTC
>JABEUR010000134.1 GCA_013044405.1 Acidimicrobiaceae bacterium
ACATGCGTTGAGCGGCACGGGGTTCTGCACGCACGTGAGCGCGGGAACGCTCTGCGATGAACTGAGGTCGTAGGCGAGCACCGAGGTGCTCACCAGGTTCTGAGAATAGTTGTTGCAGTAGAAGCGCTCCAGAGAGTACGTGGTCGTGCCGTTGGAGGTGACGGGCACGCTGCGGTACGAGACGTTGTACTGGTACTGACCGACCGTCGGGTCTGACTGAGTCGTGTCCAAGTTGTACTGCAGTCCCATGAGTTGGGTACCGGTCCCCGCACCGCATTCGGGGTTGCTCGAACTCGCCGTGGTGATCGCGGCCGCCCCTTGGACGTCCTTGGCGAAGTTCGCCGCGACCACTTGGGCGTCGGCGGTGTGACTGAGTCGACTCGAAACTCCCGACTGCAGTGAGAAGACCGAGATGAGACCGACCGAAATCGCTCCGACCACGAGGGGTAGTACGGTGATCACGATCAACAACTCGACTAACGTGAATCCCTCATCACCACCAGTTGGTGATCCATTCTTCGACTTCGAACGTCGCGGGTCGCGCCTTGAAGGCTGCAACCCTAATACCCGACGCTTTAGGTAACTCATCCAACCTTCACCTGGTTATAGATGCCGTACATCGCAGAAATTAGTGCAACTGCCACGAATCCCACAACTACGCCCATAAATATGATAATGGCGGGTTCAAAAAGGGCCGTAGCGCGCTCTAACTTGGTCTCGAGTTCACGTCCGTAGTAGGCGGCGGCGACCTCGAGTTGCTGGTCCAAAGTTCCCGTTTCTTCCCCGACTCGGAACATCTGACGGGCTGCGGCGGGGAATAATCCCGTCTCGGCGATGGGTCCAGCGAGTCCGCCACCCTGCATCATCACTTCACGAACGTTCTCCAAAGCCCTGCGATAGACCGCATTATTGGCTGATTCAGCGGTGACGGCCATCGAGCGCGGCAGGTCGACGCCGGCACGGAGCATCGAAGCGAGGATGCGACACGTGCGCTCAACGATCGCGGTCTCGGTGAGGTCGCCGATCACCGGTAACTTGAGCTTCCAGCCATCCAGACGAGCCTTGCCAGAGACGGAGCGGTCCATGGCGATGTAGCCACCGATAATGAGGATGATCAGGGTAATCTCCACGTACCACCAGGTCGAGATGAACGACGACGAGCCGAGCAGCATGCGAGTGACCAGGGGCAACTTCGCGTGCAAACTAGCGAAAAAGACCACAAATCGGGGCAGCACGAAGACCGCGAGCACGATGACGGTCACGACCGACATGCCGGCCACGACCGCCGGATAGATGAGGGCGGCCGTCACCTTGCCCCTCGCCTTCTGGTCACGGTCTATATAGTCGGCGAGCTGATTGAGCACGGCATCGAGGTTTCCGGTCAGCTCGGCCGATTCGAGGATACCCACGTAGAAATTGGGGAAGGCCTCGGGGTGCGCGGCGGCGGCGGCGGCGAACGTGTCTCCGGCGCGCAGGCTGTCGACCATGTCTTCGAGCACGACCTTGAGCATCTTGTTCTGCGTCTCTTGGACAATGACCTCGAGCGCCTCCATGATCGGGATCCCGGCCTTCATGAACACGGCCAGTTGGCGCGTGAAGTTCATGACGTCCTGGCGTGGGACCTTCTTCTTGGTGATCTCGAACTTGAGCAGACTCTGCTTGGCACTGACCTCGAGTGGCTGGAGGCCCCGAGCCAGCAACGCAATGTGCGCCGCGCCGCTCGACAGCGCCACCTCGACACCGGTCACCCGCTCACCGGCTTCGTTGAGTGCCGTGTAGCGGAACTTCTGTGGCGGCAACTCCTTCTTTGGCTTCGCGGCCTTCTTCGCCTTGGGCGCCTTGGGAGTCTTCGCGGCCTTGGGGGCCTTGGTCAGAGTCTTGTCACGGCTCATAGTGTGTACACGCTCCTGATCACTTCGGCGATGGTGGTCACATCTTGTCCAACGAGGTTCACTGCTTCTTGACGCATGGTGCGCATGCCCTGTTTGACGGCCATGGTGCGAAGCTCTTCCTGCGTCGCCCATCCAACGACCAATCGTCGCAACTCGGGAGTCATGATGAGCAACTCATAGATTCCAATGCGATCCTTGTAGCCGGTGTTCGAGCAGAAGTTGCATCCGGAGCCTTGATAGAAATCCGTCTTCGCCGGTCCGCCGCTCTCCTCGTAGAAGACCATCTCCTCGTCTGAAGGTTGGTAGGGCGATTTGCACGACGGACAGATCCGACGAAGCAGCCGTTGACCAACGACGGCCAGTACCGAGGACGCGATGAGGAACGACTCGATGCCCATGTCGAGGAATCGGTGCAACGCCGACACCGAGTCGGTGGCGTGCAACGACGAGACGACGAAGTGACCGGTCAACGCGGACTGCACCGCGACGCGTGTCGTCTCGACGTCGCGGATCTCACCGACGAGGATCACGTCGGGGTCTTGTCGCAAGATCGACTTGAGTCCGGTCGCGAAGGTGAGGCCGGCTTGCTCGTTGGTCTGGATCTGATTGATCGACGGGAAGACGTACTCGACCGGGTCCTCGATGGTCATGACGTTGAGCGAAGGGTTGCTCACTTCGCTCAGCGTCGCGTAGAGGGTCGTCGTCTTGCCACTGCCCGTCGGTCCCGCGCACAACACCATGCCGAAGGGAGCACGCACGATCTTGGAGTACGCGGCGTGGGTGTCGACCGGCATACCCAGGTCGTTGAGTCGAAGTACCGAGCGCGTCTTGTCGAGAAGACGCATGACGCAACTCTCGCCCATGATCGTCGCCACGGTCGCCACTCGCACGTCGACCTCTTTGCCGTCGATCGTGATGGTGAGCTGACCGTCCTGGGGACGACGTCGCTCGACGATGTTCATGTTGGACATGATCTTGATTCGACTCACCAGTCCGGGTCCCATCGAGCCCGGGAGTTGGAGGACCTCCTTCAACGCGCCGTCGATGCGAAAGCGCACTCGCACGATGTCGTCGGACGGTTCGATGTGCACGTCCGAGGCACGGTCGCGCATTGCTTGGGTGAGGATGCGATCGACCACCTGGACCACCGGTGCATCGTCGGCGACCACCTCGGCCTCGGTGACCTCGGCGCTACCGCGACGACGGGTGCCCTCGACCGACTCGAAGGCCTGGACCAACTTCTCCACGCTGCCCAACGCGCGATAGTTGCTGTCGATCGCCCAACGGATGTCGCCCAGCGGAGCGATGAGCAGCCGTACCGTCTTGCCGCTGGCCCGACTCAGCAGGTCACGAATCTCGTCACTGGGCTCGGCGACCGCCACGTAGAGGTCGCCGTCGGTGAGTCGCACGGGGAAGGCCATGTTCTCACGCGCCACACTTTCGGTGAGAAACGTCGTCACGGCGGGGTCGACGGCGTCACGGCGCAGATTCGCCACGTCAAAGCCAAAGAAGGCGGCCAGTGCGTGAGCCAGTGACTGCTCGCTCAAGGCGCCAAGGCTCACCAGGACCTCGCCGAGTCGGCCCCCGGATTCGCGCTGCATCGCCAGCGCCTGCTCCAACTGTTCCTCGGTGATCAGGTGGCTACCGATCAGTTGCTGGCCCAGGCGAACCCGACCGGGCTCGTTACCTGATTGAGGAGTCTTTGGAGATACCGGCCCCGAATCGCGCGAGCCGACGGCTCCAGCACGACTTTCGATGGTCGTGACGGCTCCGGGCGACGGCTCTGCCTGATTCGCCTCGTTCACGTCATCACGGTTCTTCTTCTTGAACGCCACAGCCACCCCGCAATTCCCCTGAATGAGTAAATCTTCTATACAATTCTACCGGACCACTGCTGTTTTTAACAGCGACCCCAGTGATTGATGGATGATTTCGTTGATTTAAAGTTGTGCTCTGTTGCCGACACTGCACCTGGAAATCATTTCTACCGCATCGTGAACGCGTTTTGTGGTAATTCGTCACCGCAACTTCGAGTTTCTTTAATTCGGATTCTTGACCGGGTGGTCGGCGAGTTCGACCTCAAATCTCGTGGCTTCGATCTTCGACGAGAATCATCGGCGTGAATGACTTGTGACTCGATGTGCATGCACTTGGAGCTTTGACGGCGGTCATTGGGCGGGTCCAGCGTCCCTCGGGCACTGCAACGAGCACCTTGAGCAGCATGATCTCAAGATTCGATTCGTCGGGCGAACCACGAATCGAAAGGTACCCGAAGGTTGACCGGTCGGCACTTAGAGCCGCAGAATCCTCTCGAGCACCGTGGAACCAGATCTGTCGGAGTCGTTTCAACGCCGGCGTCGGTCGAAACTACGTATTTCTCACTTCGTGAGGGTCATCCGTCTCGTTCGAATGCTCTTTATGATCATTTACTCGCGCTAGGTTTCGGTAAAAAGTCTGATTTTCGTGTCAACTTCGAGTTCGAGACACCTCGAAACTCTGATTTTCCCAGAATTGATTGGCAGATTCGCTCAATAAACCCGACACCTCATTCTCGACCTACCAGCATTTCGCCGAAGATTCAGCACGGATCGGGGCAATTTCCAATTTTGAGTGATCGTTGTGATTTCCCCCCTGGCTCATGCCCCGACCTCACCAAAAATGCTGGGGGGTGAGCACCGGCGCGAAATGCGGCGTTCGTAGGCGACGATCCAGCACCCTCGAGACGCCGCTGCGCTGAGTCCGTGGTGCCATGGTGGCGTGGCGAAGTGACATCGACTAAGGCCCCCCGTGCGAGAAGACCGACGACGCAAAATGGCCACTTTGGAACCTCGAGCGCGCTCAGCGTGGGCCCGGGGGCCGACGGACCAAGAAGTCGCCTCGAGTTCCGCTTCATACACCATCTCGATTCCACGTGAGGAGTTGGTCGCCTCGACCAATATCCTTGGGTCAGGGCGCAACCGTGGTTCGCTTGACATCGAGTCGCTCACGTTCCAAGAGCGCGACGAGTGCTTTGGCGCACGGTGGCGCGCCGACGTATCTTCAAGGGTCAAGATGACAGGAGGTCCCATGGACGTTGCAACCTTTGTCGCATCGGTGTTCAACAACCGTCTCCCCTTTCGCGTGGAGGCCTACGACGGCAGCGTTGCCGAAGCCACGGTCGTATCCTCGGCCAACGACGTGACCCTCAAGATCCTGCGCCGAGACGCCATCACCCGAGTCCTCACCCACCCCGGCGAGTTGGGGGTGGCTCGGGCCTACGTCGCCGGAGACCTCGACATCGAAGGTGACCTCGATCCCCTCTTCGAGCTCGAACTTCCCCCAATTCGTCAACTGCTCAGCCCCAACAACGTGCGTTCGCTGCTGAACGTCATCGGCACCTCGGCCCTTCGACCCATCACCCCTCCCATGATCGAGGCCCGGGTACGTGGTGCGCTCCACGGTCGCTCGCGCGACCGTCAGGCGGTATCGCACCACTACGACGTCTCAAACCGGTTCTACGAGATGGTGCTCGGTTCGTCGATGACGTATTCGTGCGCTGTCTTTAAGCATGAGGACGATACCCTCGAGACCGCCCAGCGCCGCAAGGTCGACCTCGTCGCGCGAAAACTCAACCTGTCGCCCGGCGAGCGGCTGCTCGACGTCGGATGCGGTTGGGGCGCGATGGCGATCCACGCCGCACGCCACTACGGCGTGCGCGTGGTCGGGGTCACCCTCTCTGAACAGCAGAGGGTCTACGCCACCCAGCGCGCCAAAGAGGAAGGTGTCGAGGACTTGGTCGAATTTCGACTTCAGGACTACCGCGACGTGCGTGAAGCTCCCTTCGACGCGATCAGCTCGATCGGCATGTCCGAACACGTCGGCCGAAAGGCCCTACCCGACTACTGCCAGGTGATGTTCGATCGACTCAAGCCCGGAGGACGGCTCTTGAACCACGCGATCGGCCGACCGGTCTCCTTCGAGGAGGACCCTCGACCGACCCGGGTCGAGACCTTCCTTCGACAGTTCCAGGTCGCCGCGGGCATGCGCGGTCCCTCGAGGACCGCGAGCCCCTTCATTGAGCGCTACGTCTTTCCCGACGGGGAGCTCCACGAAGTCGGCAACCTGGTCTCGATGCTCCAGACCCACGGGTTCGAGGTGCGTCACCTCGAAAGTCTGCGAGAACACTACGCTCGCACGCTGCGCGAGTGGGTTGCCAATCTCGACAAGCGCTTCGACGAGGCCGTCGAGGATGTCGGGATCGAGCGAGCGCGTGTCTGGAAGCTCTACATGGCGGGCTCGGCGGTCGGTTTCGAACGCCGACATTTGGAGATCCACCAAGTCCTCTGCGTCAAGCCTGAACATGGACGAAGCGCCATGGCCCTTCGTCCAGACTTCGAACCGGACTTCTGAACCTCGTCAGCTGGTTCGCCGGCTCAGTTACGCGGGTGTGGGAGGAAAGTCATTGGCTTCGGCGTTGGTGACCAGTTGGGGGGCTCCCGACAGGTCTCGGGCCCGCAGCGTATAGGTCCACTCGATCAGACACCAGGCGAAACCCAGTTGATAGAGGACTTCGCCGGTGAATAAGTACGTGAAGTGCCAATCGGGCAGTGACGCCGCGCTGAGAATCCCGCCAGCGAGCTGGAGCACGAAACCCGAAACCGACCGCAAGGTCCGTCGAGTGTTGACCAGGAGCACCGTAATCCCCAGTTGCACCAGAGCCCCGACGACGCCGGTGGTCATGTGGGCCCAGTTGAAGAACGCCCCGTGATTGAAGGGGGTGGCGAGCAGCACCATCAGCGACAGGCCAACGACACGCAGTCCAGTCCACACGAACGCACCGATTCCGGCACTTCGCAGGTACTCTCCGGTGCGCCACAGCCCCATCATTGCGATCAGGTAACCAATGAAGATGATGGGCAACGTGCGGTGAAAGACGCCGAAAAAGGAGATCCCGTCGAGCTGCAATTTGGGACCGTGGTACAGGATGTAGCACCACAGTAACGAGGTGAAGAAGGCTACTTGGGTCAAAAGTAGGACGTGGCGGGTCGCCAGTTCGATGGACCGATTCGTGACCTTGGTCTCGAGACCATTCACGACCGGGCCGAACATGGGTTCAACCGTGGAAACGGGCGCGCGATGCCTCAAGCTCCACGAGCGCTTCGGCGCGTCCGACCCAGTTCTCGACCTTCACCCACTTGCCCTCGTCGAGGTCCTTGTAGACGGTGAAGAAATGGCTGATGCGGTCCAGCGTGCTCTTGGGCACGTCATCGATGTCTTTGGCCGACTTCCACTCGGGGTCGTACGCCGGAACCGCGATGAGTTTGGCGTCCTCGCCCTTCTCGTCGGTCATGATGCACATGCCGAGGATTCGAGACTCGATGAGACAGCCCGGAAAGGTCGGGTATTGGCTCAGTACGAGCGCGTCGAGGGGGTCACCGTCGCCGCCGAGGGTGTCGGGGATGAAGCCGTACTCGGCCGGATAACCCATGGCGACGGTGAGGTGACGGTCCAATTTGATCGAGTTCGTCTCGTGGTCGAATTCGTACTTGTTCCGGCTGTCGCGCGGGATCTCTACAATGACGTTTACCGTTTCCATGAGGCCGCGGGCTCCTTTGGCATGAGTGGTGCTAACACGTGTTTCGACTCAATCGTAGCCACCATCGTGGTCTCTCTCACGTGCTCGACGGGCTTGGGACCTAACGCCCTAGGGTCTCGGGCGACGTGCGACCTAGGATTTGCACTTGAGTTTGTTGGACGAGGAGGTCTCGATGGAACGTATTGGTGTGGTCGGCTGTGGTCTGATGGGATCGGGAATCGCCGAGATCGCCGCTCGGGCCGGATCCGACGTGATCGTCATCGAACGTAACGCTGAGGCGCTGGCCCAGGGCACAGCGCGAATCGAACGCTCGCTGTCTCGCGCCGTTGCTTCGGGCAAGCTTCCCGAGGACGAAGCCGTACGCGCCCGGGCCAACCTCGTCTACTCAGAGGACTTCAATCTCTTGGCCGATCGTGAGATGGTCATCGAGGCGGTGGCCGAGGACGAGGAGATCAAGATCGACGTCTTTCGCCGTCTCGACGCGATCGTCGAGAGTTCCGACGCGATCCTCGCCACCAACACGTCGTCAATCCCGATCATCAAGCTGGCCATGGTCACGAAGCGTCCAGAACAAGTCGTCGGAGTCCACTTCTTCAACCCCGTCCCGGTTCTCAAGCTGGTCGAAGTGATCTCGTCACTGCTCACCAGCACCGAGACGACCCAGCGGGTCCACGACTTCGCGAGCGGTCCCTTGGGCAAGCGCGTCATTACCTCCAAGGACCGCGCCGGATTCGTGGTGAACGCCCTATTGATCCCCTACCTGCTCTCGGCGATCCGTATGCTCGAATCGGGCTTCGCCAGTGCCGAAGACATCGACACCGGCATGGTGCTGGGCTGTGCGCATCCGCTGGGCCCACTCGCGCTCAGCGACCTCATCGGCCTCGACACGACCCTGGCGGTGGCGGACTCGCTCTACGCCGAGTTCAAAGAGCCCCACCTCGCCCCGCCACCGCTACTGTCGCGCATGACCCAGGCCGGCCTGCTCGGGCGCAAGTCCGGCCAGGGCTTCTATTCCTACAAGGCCTGACGACGCGCGCCGAACGGGCCACTGCGCTCGGGCTACATTGTTGCGCGAAGGCGTCGACCAGGAGACCAACGTGTTCACCTATGTCGTAACCCTGCAGTGCACCGACACCGCGGGCATCGTTCGTGCCACCAGTTCGGCGATCTTCAACCTCGAGGGCAACATCCTCGAGAACGACCAGTTCACCGATCCGGTCACCGGGCAGTTCTGCATGCGCACCCGTTTCGAGACGCCGCTCGACGACGTCAGCACGATCCGCTCGCGTCTCGACCAGGACCTCGCCGAGTTCCAGCCGCAACTCGGCGTGCGACTCGAGAACGAGCGCCGTCGAGTGCTCGTCATGGTCTCGAAGGTCGATCACTGCCTCGCCGACCTGCTCTACCGACTCGAACAAGGCGACCTTCCCGTCGTCATCGCGGGCGTCGTAGCCAATCACCCCGATCTGGCCCCGTTGTGCGCGAGGTACGAGGTCCCCTTCCACCTGGTGCCGGTGAGCCCGGCAACGCGCGACCAGGCCGAGGAGACGTTGCGCGGTCTCATCGAGGATCTGGACGTGGACTTCGTCGTGCTCGCGCGCTACATGCAGATACTGTCCGCCGCGTTCTGTGCGCAGTTCAGCGGACGGATCATCAACATCCACCATTCGTTCCTGCCCGGCTTCAAGGGGGCGCGGGCCTATCACCAGGCCTACGAGCGAGGCGTCAAACTGATCGGTGCGACGGCGCACTTCGTCACCTCAGACCTTGACGAGGGTCCGATCATCGAACAAGACGTCGTGCGAGTGACCCACGCGCGCCAGGCCCAGGACCTGGTCGCACTCGGGCGCGATATCGAGCGCAGCGTCCTCGCTCGGGCGGTCCACTTGGTCGGTGAGGACCGCGTAGCTCTGGTCGGTCAGCGCACCGTCATCTTCTCCCAGTGAGTCAGGTGACGGGGTTTCGCTCGGCGAAGCGCTGGTCAAGGTACGCGCCGGTGCGCATGACCTCAACGAGGTGCTCCACGGCGTCATAGACGTCGACGTAGCGAAGATAGAGCGGCGTGAAGCCGAAACGACAGATGTCGGGAGCCCGGAAGTCCCCGATCACCCCGCGCTCGATCAGCGCCTGGACGATCCCGTATGCGTGGGGGTGCCCGAGGGCCACCTGGCTGCCGCGCCGTTCGTGCTCGCGCGGCGTGTAGAGGTTGAACACCCGCGCCAGGCGCTCTTCGACCAGCGAGATGAACAGGTCGGTCATGGCGAGGCTCTTGGCCCGTACCTGGTCGATCGAGGTGCGATTCCAGACGTCGAGCGCCCCGTCGAGGGCGGCGAGGGCGATGATCGATGGCGATGAGGTCACGAAGGCCTGCACCCCGTCAGCCGCTTCGAAGTCGGGTTCGAAGTCGAAGGGCCGGGCGTGTCCGAGCCACCCGGGGAGTGGGTTCTCGAGCACGCCCTGCCAGTGCTCGCGCACGTACATGAAGCCCGGGCCACCCGGACCGGCGTTGAGGTACTTATAGGTGCAGCCCGCCGCGAAGTCGACGTTCGCGCCTTGGACGTCGAGCGCCAGCGCACCGGTGGAGTGGGCGAAGTCCCAGAGCATCAGGGCTCCCGCTTCGTGGACCTTCGCCGTAATCGCCTTCAGATCGAGCGCCTCACCGGTACGAAAGTCCACGTGGGTCAGCTCCACCAGCGCGACGTCGTCGTTGAGTTCGGCGTCGAGGTTGTTGCGGTCGATGGCCTTGAGCGTGATCGGCCGTCCGGCCCGTTGGCACACCGCCTCGATGATGTAGAGGTCCGAGTGGAAGTTGGCGGCGTCGGTGAGCACCACGTGACGATCGGGGCGCAGTTCGAGGGCGCCCCCCACCAGCTTCGCGATCAAGATGGTGAGGGTGTCGGCCACCAACACCTCGCCCGGGCGCGCACCGATCAGTGGTGCGACTCGATCGCCGAGTCGGGTGGGCTGAGCCATCCAACCGGCCTGCCCCCAGCTTCGGACCAACCCACGCCCCCACTGGTCGTCGATCACGTCGATGACCCGGGCCCTGACGGCCGAAGAGACCGGGCCCAGCGAGTTGCCGTCGAGGTAGATCTCGCGCTCGTCGAGGATGAACTCGTCTCGGATGGCGGCCAACTCATCACGCTCATCCAACGCCACGCACTCTTCACGGGTGGTCACAGTATCGACCTCACTTCCCACAGCAGCGGAAAGAGACGCTGCGCGATCGTCGTATCAAGATACGCCATGCCCTCACTTCCGCCAGTGCCCGGTCGTCGCCCGATCTGGCGACCGGCCATGAGCATGTGCTGGTGGCGCCACATCGCGAGACGCTCGTCGTGGTCCATGAGTAGTTCGCCCACCGCGTGCAGCGCACTGTGCTGGGACCCATCGTGCGAGCGATAGAGGGCTCGTAGCAGGTCGAGCACGTCGTCTTGGTCCGTAGCGCCCAGGGTACGGCGAAGCGAATGGACGAATCCACCCCAGATCGAGGGCAGCTCACTCATGTCGCGCAGCCAAGCACGGCGCTCGTCGTCGAAGAGCTCAAAGGTGAGCATCGACGCCTTGCCAGCGCCACTCAGGAACTCAATGGCCCGGAACTGGAAGGACTGGAATCCCGACGCTGGATCGAGCGGGTCACGGAACTCGAGGAAACCCTCGGGCGACATCGATTCGAGGACGCGAAGATGACCCAGTAATAGGTCTTCGATCGAGACCATGCGTCGCAGGTGCGAGATCGCGCCCCAGGGCTCGTTGTCGTACAAGCGCGTACTGGCGCGACGCAGTTCATCGATGATCACCTTGAACCAGAGCTCGTAAGACTGGTGCACGACGATGAAGAGCAGTTCATCGGGAGCGTCCGTGCTGAGCGGGTTCTGCAGCTTCAACAGGTCGTGGATGCGCAAATAGGTCGAGTAATCGGTGCC
>JABEUR010000135.1 GCA_013044405.1 Acidimicrobiaceae bacterium
TCATCCTCGTCGTCATCGTCTTGGGTCGGACGGTCTGGAAGAAGTACAAGGTGGGGCGGATCGTGGTCATCACGGATCAAGGTCCTCGTCTGGGCGACCACCGGCCAACAAAACGCCGGACAACCCGAGTTCCTTCGTGAGTTGCCCCATGGAACAATGATTGGTTCGGCCTCTGGCAACTTCTGGAAAAGTTTCCATACGTTAGGCGAACGTCTCTATCGGACCTGGCCTGTTTGGCAAGGCGCAGAGCGCAGAGGAGCAAGGACTCAGTTCGTGGGCGCTTGCCGCGCAGTTTCTTGGCTGGTGGTGTACAGCCTTCCCCACGACTTTGCTCGCCGGTGGCTGAGGAGTCGGCGAAGATGGTCTGGACTAGGCGCCTGGTGCCTCGACGCTAACGCCGACCCGAAGACTCGCCTCGCGAAGGCGCGCGTCGTAAGTGAGCAGCACCAAAGAACCGTCGTTGATCGACAACGCGCTCGCGAGATGAATCGCGTCAAGACTCCGGACCTGATCGAGCTCGCTCGCGACGTCGATCACGACGGCGCTGATCGGAATCACATCAATACCTGCAAGCAAGGCTGTGGCAATACCGACCGGCGACGAATCGAGTCGCCGGGCTGCCTGAAGAAGTTCAACGCGTGTCAGCGCGCTAGTAATTTTTGGCAAGTCAACTCGTTCGAGCAACCAAGCCGACAGTGCATCGGTCTCGGCCTCCCTACGAACCAGTTTGAATAGCGCGGATGTGTCGAGATAAATCAAAACCGCTCGCTGCGAAGCTCATCGAGAATGTGGGCGTTACTCGGCGACCCCACCTTCGCTGCAATGGGAGTCGGTATCTGAAACGGGCGCTGCGCGGCGATCAGTTGCCCGTCACGGAGCAGTCGTTCGCGTGCGCTACGCGCTTCGCCGACCGGGATGAGCTCAGCCACTAACGTCCCGTTGTCCGTGACCTGAATCGTCTCACCCTGGCGTACCTGCTCAATGTAACGACTGGCGTGTTGGCGGAGTTCACGGATACCAATGCGTGCCATGTGAAGTAGTGTAGCACGCCGCGTGCTACATCAATGATGCGGTCCGGGCTCCGAGCGTGACGCCAACGACGAAGAGGGCCGAGACCACGATTCGTGTCAAACGCGCACAGAAAGACCCACACACCACAGAGACCAGCGATACCAAAACGACTCTCATCGACATCATTCCTTGAAAACAAAGGACTTCGTAGACATCAACGACACCAAAAAACCGGCCGCACTCAATTCGTAATGCGTAGGTCAGGAGTTCGAATCTCCTCCCAGGCTCCATTCGCTCGCCATCTCACGGGCCACGGTGGTGAAGTCCTGGGAGCGTTCCTCCCAATTGTCGTAGCGGTCAAAACTTGGCGCTGCCGGCGAGAGCAACACGACCCCGTGGCCCACGAGTGCGCGGCGCGCTTGGAGCACCGCCTCGAACATGTCTGGTACGCGAAGGACTGTCGCGGAGGCGTCGAGTGACTCGATGGCGTCACCGATGCGTTCCCCGGCGGGACCCATGGTCACGGTCACCGTTGGAGCCCGACGTGCCACCAGAGCTTGGGCGAGCGGTCCGTAGTCGACACCCCGGTCGAAGCCACCGACGATGAGCGCGACTGGCTCGTCGCTGAACACCTCGAGTGCCGCGATCGCCGGAAGCACGGACGTCGCCAGTCCGTCGTCCACGTAGCGAACACCGTTCGAACCCTCGATGGCCGCCAGGGTGAGCCGGCCGCGAAGTGGTTCGAACTCAAAAGCGCGTCGCCTCACGATCTCAGTGATCTCGTCGGGGTCGCGAAGAGTCAGACGCGACACGGCGCGAAGGGCCAGGGCGACATTGGAGTTGCTGTGCGAACCCAAGAGGCCAAGGGCCGTCGCCAGGTGCGACGATTCAGCGCCGACGAACTCGACGTCACCACCTAGTTCGCTTTCGATCGATCGGAAGGTCGAGTTGTCGGGTACCAGGGTGGCGTGAACTCCCGCACTTCGCGTGAGCGACAACTTGTCGCTTCGGTACTGTTCGAGTGAGCCATGCCAGTCGAGATGGTCAGCACCGAGCGACGTCACCACGACAATGCCTGGGGCGAGGTCGATGTCCACGCACTGAAAGCTCGAGACCTCGACCACGAGCCAACCCGAAGCGGTATTGACCGTGGGATCGTAAGGAGGCTGGCCGATGTTGCCTAATCGCAACGCCGGTTCGTCGAGACAGTGAAGGAAGAACGTCATCAACGCCGTCGTCGTCGACTTGCCCTTGGTACCCGTGATCGCCACGACCCTGGACCGATCGGTATCGTGCAGCCACAGGTTGAGTGCCGAGACCACAGCGACGCCGTGCAGCTCGAGGTCCAAGACGTCGGGCCGTCGACGCGCGATCCCCGGGCTCTTGATCACGACGTCACAACCCAAGAGCGCTTCGAATCCGCCTTCTGAGGTGACGAGCACCCCGTCGCCCCGTGGAGCATCATCGACGACGACCACGCTCTGCACCACGCCGTGCAGGCGTCGCGCCGTGGCGTGACCTTCGACGCCGTATCCGAAGATCCCCACACGCCGACCGGCGAGGTCAGCGAAGCCAGTGGGCCGGAACACGGCTGACTCCCTGCTCGACGAGGAGGTCCTCGAAGCGCACACCGGGTCGTACCTGGTTCTTGAGCTCGTGGATGATCGCGACGTCGGACCACTCGCGGATCTCGCTCAGTCGCACCAGTGCCGCCGCACTCTCGTCGGGATCGCCCACGCACTCGAAGGGCTTGTGCTCGGCGCCCAGGCCCACGAGTGAACGCAACTGTCGCTCTCGGGCCGGCTCGCTGAGTGGCTCTGCCCGGAAGATCGCCTTGAGTGAGTCCCTCGAGAGGAAGGGAGCGAGCACGAGATCGATGAAGAGACACTTGTCGCACTCGGCGCACCAGGTCGTCGCGCGCGCGCCACCGTCCTGGGTGAAGGCGCGGTTGCAGCTTCGAAAGACCGGATGGTAGGCCGACTGGATGCTGAACTCCTGGGCGACCCAGAGTTCGCTGCGATTTCGCAGGAAGCTGGCCACGCTCAGCGAGTCGCCCAGGCGTTCGCTCAACGCGTCGGCGATGAGGACTTCGGCATCGAGGGACTTGCTCCACTGGTGGTTGACCGACCGCGAGCGCCACGACAGATTGGGGACTGACGCCGAATGCTCGTTGCTCATGACCACGCCACCTCGACCCGACGCGACCGCGGCGACCGCCGCCAGGAGCGTGACCATGGCGGTCACCGGGACGTGACCGTTGAAGAACTGCGGGTCGCGAGAGAGGATCTGCGAGTCGAGATCTCTGGTGACGCGCACCACGTCGAGTCCACTCAGCGCCGCGGCCGCCTCGAGCGGGTCGAATCGCCCCGCTCGAGGACTGACGACGAAGAGTGACTGATGAAGCTCTGGGTTGAGGTGGGTCATGGTCACGATCGAGTCGATACCTCCGCCAAAGGGCGTGAGGACCCGTTGAGCGTCGAGTTCAACGTCGATTCGTTGGGCGTCGACACCGCCTTCGATGACCACGTCGCGCAGGTCGAGGTCATTTCGATAGGCGAACTCGGCGAGGCCGTCGAGGAGCGCGCCCTCGAGCAGACGCCGGCCCATAGGACCCAGGGGCGTCTTGCCGACATCGATTCGCCGCGCCGCGCCGGCCTTGTAGTAGGAGAGACCGGCGACGAGATACCACAGTTGTCCTAGCGCGATCGCCGCGCGAGCGTCCACGTCGGCGAAGCCCTCGAAGGTCACGGTCTCTTCGAAGTGGCGCCCGTCGAGGTCGTAGTGGCCAGTGAGTGAACTGGCCGACACCTCGAGTCCGTCGTAGCGAAAGACCTCGCCGCGATGTTTCGTTCGGGCTCGGTTCATGACGAGACCATGCTAGGACGTTCGTCGCGCCACGAGGGCGAAGCGACCGCACGGACGCAGTGCTCGATCGCTGAAGAAGGTCTCGCCGCCGTTGGTCGACTGCGTGCTCGTGCTCATGTGCTCCATCGCGACTCCACGTGTTCGTAACTGCTCGATCGCCACCCGTCGCAGGTCGAGCCTCGAACGATCGCCGACATCGGAGAGGACCGCAGCATCGATGTGGATGAAATGTTGAGCAACCTCTGGTCCGACCTGGTAGCCCTCGGCCGAGATCGATGGTCCGATGAAGGCGTGCACCCTGGCGGGATCGGCGAAGCAGGCGAGCGAACTGGCGAGGACCCCGCCGCGTAGTCCGCGCCATCCAGCGTGTACGAGTGCGATTTGATCCGACGAGGTGTCGACCAGGAGAACCGGCAGGCAGTCGGCGACGAGGATGGCGAGCGCGTGGCGCGTCGATGAAGTGATCAACGAGTCGGCATTGGTGTCGGGGGTCACCGTGTCCGCACGGGCGACCACGTGACCGTGTACCTGGTGCACGATGATCAAGTCCGCGAGGTCGACACCGGCGGCCGTGGCGACCCTACGTCGGTTCTCTCGCACACGGCTCGGATCGTCACCGACGTGCTCGCCGAGGTTCAGTGAGTCGTAGGGGCCGTCGCTGACGCCGCCGAAGCGATCCGTCACGAACGCATCGACGCCGAGGTCTCGGGCTGCGAAGAACGGGTAGACGCTCAGCGGGCCACGGACCTCGGGAGTGAGTCTCAAGTCGACTGGCATGCTCGACAGATTCCATTGAGTTCGAGAACGTGGCGAAGGTCGTGGTACCCGAAGCGTTCGCCGATCTCGTGCGCCCACTTCTCGAGTTCGGGTGCGTCGACCTCGACGGTGGCTCCGCAGTGACGACACGCGAGATGGTGGTGATGGGCGTCGACCACGCAGCGCCGATACAGGCTCTCGCCGCGGTCGGTCATCACCACGTCGATCTCTCCCGAGGCGCTCAGCCGCTTCAACTGCGCGTAGACGGTGGCCAGTGAAATCTGGCCGCCGTCTCGCACGATGAACGAATGGAGTTCCTGGGCGCTGACGAAACCCTGAACCCGACTGAGCACCCCAACCACTTCACGCCGTTGCGTGGTGTTTCGAGTTGATGCCATTACCCCAGTGTACCGTGGTCTGACTTGCAGACTGGAATCATTCCAGATATCATAATAAGAATGATTCCAGAAAGAGTTCGACGGGCGGTACTGCTCGTGATGTCAGCGCTGACGCTCGCGACGCTCGTGCTGTTCGTTCGCGGAGGGATCACGTCGGCGACGTCAAGCCAACCGGTATTGGTCGCTGGTGTTTCACAGTGGGGCGCCCTCGCTCGCCAACTTCTGGGACCCGACATGAAGGTCGTGTCGCTCTTGGTAGACCCCAATGCCGATCCGCACGAACACGAGGCCACCATCTCCGATGCCGCGAACGTCTCACGAGCGGCCTACGTCGTGGTGAACGGGGCCGGCTACGACACCTGGCTCGAGCAATTGACCAGTTTGCAGGGCCCACAGGCCCGGGTGATCAATGTCGCCGATCTGATGGGCGTCGCGACCGGCCAGAACCCCCATCTCTTCTATGACCCCAAAGCGGCCATCAAGATGGTCACCACACTGAGCTCGATTCTGGAGCGGCACGGTCACTATGGGGATCTCGCGCGGCGCACGCGGGTGCTGCTCGCTCAGCTGGGCACGGTGCAGCGTCGCGTCGACGTCATTCGCGCGAGCTGTTCGAACGTGCCGGTAGCGGCGACCGAGGATGTCGCAAGTTATCTGCTCGCTGACGCGGGGTTGCGTATCATGACACCCGAGAGGTTCCGACTCGCGATCGGCAACGGAGTCGATCCCTCGGTCCAGGACCTGGCCACCGCCCTGGCGCAACTGCATCGTCATCCGGCCTTCCTCATCGACAATGTCCAGACCGCCACGCCGCTCACCAACGAACTCGTGGCGACGGCCGAGAGCCTTCATGTGCCGGTGATCCGGGTCACCGAGACGATGATCGGGACGAACTACGTCAGCTGGATCGATGGGGTGATCGGCCAGATGGAGAGTGCTTTGCGGTTGAAAGGATGTTGGCGATGAGCGTGCTGGAGATGAGCGATGGAGCCGTCGAACTCGGTGGTCGAACGGTGTGGCGTGACGCCAGTTTTCAACTCGAGGCGGGAACGATCACCGCGGTTCTGGGTCCCAACGGATCGGGAAAGTCGACATTGCTCAAAGTGGTCCTTGGACTGATACCACTGAGTGGAGGAATGCTGCGCGTCTTTGGCGAGCGGCCCGAGCGTGGTAGCCGGCGAGTTGGGTACATGGCCCAATCTCGAGTCGCTGACACGATGTCGGCGATGACCGGGCGAGACTACGTTGGTCTGGGATTCGATGGTCCGCGCTTTGGATGGGGACACGACAGGACCAAGCGCGAAGTGGTTCGCGAGGCACTCATTCTGACGGGAACCGAACTCTTCGCCGACCGTCCACTCGCGAGCCTCTCGGGCGGGCAGCGCCAGCGCATCGCCATGGCCCACGCCACCGTCTTTCAGCCTGGACTCCTACTCCTCGACGAACCGCTGGCGGCGCTCGATATAGCGGCGCAGTCAGAGATCGTGGAGCTGACCAGCACTGTGTCGGAGCGCACGGGTGCGGCCGTGGTGGTGGTCGCCCACGACCTCAACCCGCTTTCGGCCATCGTCGACCAGGTCCTGTGGATCGCTCGACGCCAGGTGCGCAGCGGCACGGTAGACGACGTCGTCAACGAGGCCACGCTCAGCGACCTGTACGGCCACCCCATCGAGATCGTCGTGACGCCGAGGGGGCGACGGGTCATCGTCGGGCTGGAAGAGGAGTTCGCCCACCCCCACCCGCACGGCTCGGATCACTCTCACGAGAATGAACACGCTCATGGACACGAGGCGCACCTCGAGGGCGCCCACGTTCACCACACCCCTGGGGACCCGCGATGAGCTTGAGCCAACTCCTGTCCACGACGTTCGTCCAGCACGCGTTCTACGCCGTCACCGCCGTAGCCCTCGCCGCCGGGGCGATCGGGTACTTCGTGGTACTTCGACGTCAGGCCTTTGCCGCTCACGCCATCGGCCACGTCGGCTTCGCGGGTGCCGCCGGGGCGGTGTGGCTAGGGCTCTCGCCGATCGTGGGTCTGTTGGTGTTCTGTCTTGGTGCGGGCATCTTGATCGGCCTCGGCGGGGCCAGTCTCGACGAGAGTGATGCGGTGGTCGGCGTCACGCTCACCGCGGCCCTGGGTCTTGGAGTCCTGTTCATCTCGCTCTACAGCGGTTACGCCAACGCCACGTACTCAATCCTCTTCGGGCAGATCCTGGGGGTCACGTCGAGTGACGTGCTCTTGGTCACGCTGTTGTCCGCAGCGGTCCTCTTCGTACTGACGCTGGTCTATCGACCGCTGCTGTTCATCTCGGTCGATGCCCAATCGGCTGAGGCGAGGGGGCTCTCGGCGCGGACGATGTCGCTGCTCTTCATGGGACTCTTGGCCGTGACGACAGTCGTGGCGATCCAGATCGTTGGCGTGCTGCTGGTCTTCTCACTACTGGTGGCTCCGGCCTCGGCGGCTGAAGTCACGACGAGCCGCCCACTGTATGCGGCGGGCCTGTCGATGGGTATTGCCCTGTTCAGCGCGTGGTGTGGACTCCTGCTCGGAGTGTGGATCGGCGGGCCCGTCAGCTTCTGGATCACCGCACTCGCCGCCACGTCGTATCTGGTCGCACGTCTCACCGGGGGCCTGCGGACTTCTCCGCGTCAACGATCGGTTGCGTAACCTGATGCAGTGAGCCACGACGCCCTGGACCTTCTCGAGGTCTGTCACTTCGACGCCGGCGCGACGTCGGTGGACCTTGCGGTATCGGGTGGACCGGACTCCTTGGGACTCTTGTTGCTCGCAAACGCCCACGGCCTGACCCTGAGGGTGCATCACGTGAATCACCATGCTCGAGCTTCGAGCACTGAAGACGCCGCCTTCGTTGCAGCAGTGTGCGCACAGCTCGCGGTGGCGTGTGAGATTCATGATGTTCAGGTGCCTGCCGGGGCGAACTTCGAGTCGAGAGCTCGCGCGGCTCGTCGAGGCGCGATGCCCCCGGGAGTCCTCACGGGTCACACGATGGACGACCTGGCCGAGACAGTCCTGTTGAACATGATGCGCGGCGGCGCGCTGGACGGCCTGTCGCCGATGGTGGACGACTCGACCAAGCCCTTGCGTGACGTGCGTCGTGGCGCGCTGCACGAGTTCGTTGCCTCCCTGGGGTACCAGGCGCGCCACGACGAGACCAACGACTCACCCGGGCACCTGAGAAATCGTGTTCGTCATGAGTTGGTGCCGCTGATGAACGCCTTAGCCGGTCGAGACACGGTGCCGATACTCGCTCGCCAGGCCGCCCTGATCTTCGAAGAACGTAGCTGGCTCGAAGTACTCAGTCGTGAGGACGCGCGACTCGACCTCGAGTCGGTCGACTGTCGGGACCTTCGCGAGTGGCCCCGTGCGCGTCTGCGACGATGGCTGCGCGCTCAGTTGCGCAGCCCCGACCGGGGTGACGGAGAACATCCACCAAGTGCCGCCGAGGTCGAGCGGGCGCTACGAGTCGTCACCGGCGAGGCTGTCGCCACCGAGTTGAGCGGCGGGCGCCGGCTCGCTCGGCGCGGTCAGCACCTCACCCTCGAGCAGTCCTCTCCACTACGCTGAGCGTTCATGGGCACCCACACTTCGAAGGATTTTACGGCAAAGTGGGCGGGGCACGATCTCGGTGAGGTGGTGGTCTCGGCCAAAGAGATACACCAACGCGTCCTCGAACTGGGCGCCGAGATCCGTGACGACTACGCCGATAACCCACCTCTGCTGGTCTGTGTCTTGAAGGGTGCGATCAACTTCATGGCCGACCTCATGCGCGCCATCGAGCTGCCAGTCGAGGTCGATTTCATGGCGGTCTCGTCCTACGGGGCTGCCACCAAGACCAGTGGCGTGGTGAGAATCGTCAAAGACCTCGACGTGGACCTGGCCGGACGTGACGTCCTGATCGTCGAGGACGTCGTCGACTCGGGTTTGACACTCAACTATCTGCGCCAGTACCTGGGCGCGAGGAGCCCGCGCAGCCTCGAGGTATGCGCCCTCTTGCTCAAGGCGGGCGAGCAACGCGTCGAGCAGTCGCTCAAGTACGTGGGCTTCACGATCCCGTCTGATTTCGTCGTCGGCTACGGATTGGACGTCAACGAGCGATATCGCAATCTGGACGCGATCTACAGCTTTACCGGGAAGGCCTGAGGATGGTCGATCACGCCCGCGTCCAGGTCTTGATCCGAGAGCTCCTTTCGGCCATTGGCGAGGACCCGGACCGCGATGGTCTGCTCGAGACCCCGCGGCGTGTGGCCGACATGTACGTCGAGC
Organism: Acidimicrobiaceae bacterium; assembly: GCA_013044405.1. Taxonomy (GTDB): domain Bacteria; phylum Actinomycetota; class Acidimicrobiia; order Acidimicrobiales; family RAAP-2; genus RAAP-2. The sequence continues at coordinate 9,316 of JABEUR010000135.1, forward strand.
TCTTCGAGGGCCTCGAAGTCGATCCGGGTGAGCACCTTCGAGTCACCTTCGAAGCCGGTCACGACGAGATGGTGATGGTTCGCGACATCCCGTTCACGTCGCTGTGTGAACATCACCTCGTACCGTTCATGGGACTGGCCCACGTCGCTTACTTGCCCGGTCCCGACGGTCGAATTACGGGTCTGTCGAAGATGGCACGTCTCGTCGAGGGCTTCGCTCGGCGTCTACAGGTCCAAGAGAGGTTGACCACCGAGATCGTCGAGGCCATGGAACGCGAACTCAGTCCCAAGGGGACGATCGTGGTGCTCGAAGCCGAGCACTTCTGCATGTCCATGCGCGGGGTGAAGAAGGCCGGCTCGACCACGGTGACCTCGGCCGTACGTGGAGTATTTCGTGACGATGCCGCCTATCGCGCCGAGGCGCTGCAGTACATCCATCAGCGCAGGTCTACGTGGCGCTGAATCCCGCGGTGATGGGCATCGTCAACGTGACGCCCGATTCGTTCTTCCCCGCGTCTCGCAGCACCACAACCAATGATGCTCTGGCGAGGGGCCGAGCGCTCTTCGACGCGGGTTGTGACATCGTCGACGTCGGTGGCGAGTCGACTCGACCCGGTGCTCAGGGAGTGGGCCTCGCAGAGGAGTTGGCGCGGGTGATACCGGTGGTGGCGGCGCTGGCGCACGCGGGGCCGGTCTCGATCGACACCCAAAAGGTGCTCGTCGCGCGCGAGGCGGTTGCGGCCGGCGCGACGGTCATCAATGACGTGTCGTGTACGTTGCTCGAACTCGCCGGTGAACTGAACGTGGGATACGTCGTGATGCACCGTCGAGGAGACTCGCTCACGATGCAGCTCGATCCCCACTACGACGACGTGCTCGGCGAAGTCCTGGCCTTCCTTCGCAACCAGGCTGAACGCGCTCACTCGCTCGGCGTCGCACCGCTCTGGCTCGACCCGGGCATCGGGTTCGGCAAGACGGTCGAGCACAATCTTGCGCTGCTCGCCGGCGCTGAGCGACTCGTGGCCATGGCCCGAGAGTTCGGGGCGGGCGTGTTGATCGGCACCAGTCGTAAGCGGTTCCTCGGCCAAGTGGGACCGCGGGTCCTCGAAGTCGATGAGCGTCTCGAGGGTTCGATCGCCACCGAGGCGTGGGCCATGCTGCAAGGTGTCAGTATGGTTCGAGTACACGACGCTGGCGCCGCCGTTCAGCTACGTGAGCTGCTCGTTCGCCCGCTCGAGGAGGTAGTCGCGTGAGGGGCAAGTGGGCGGCGGGCATCGAGCCACGGAGCTTCACCTGGGTCTACAAGGGGATTCTCGCGGTCTCCGAACGTCCCGGCGGCTCGACCACGGTGCATCGGCGAGTGCGTCGTGACGAGGAGTTGCTCTGGCTGAAGCACCAAGGATTTGGTCGGGTCATCTCCATCCTGCCGGTGATGCAGAACCTGAGCGCGTACTTCGAGCACGGTCTGAGTGCCAGTCACTACGCGCTTCGAGGCGGTCCCCAGCAACGTGAGGTCCTCGAGGCCTGCTACCTGGACCTGGCCAATTCGATGGAGCACAAGACCGTGGTGCTGTTGCACAGCGACGAGGTCTCGGACCGACTGCTCGGGGTCGTGGCGGGATATCTGGTGTGGTCCGAGAAGGTCCCGACGGTTCCGACGGCCATCGCATTAGTCGAGCGGCTCTTCAAGCGCTCGATCGGTCCTGATGGACGCACGGTGCTGGCCGATCTGCCTGAGGCGCAGTGATGAGTGACGTGATCGAACTGCGTTCACTGAGGTGCAGTGCGGTGGTGGGCGTCTTGCCAGAAGAGCGAGAACGCGCCCAGCCCCTCGAATTCGACCTCGATCTCGCGCGTCCGTTCGAGGCCGCCGCCTTCAACGACGACATCACCGAGACCACCAACTACGCGAGCGTCCTGGCCCTCGTCGTGCGCGTGGCTACCGAGGGGCGCTACCTGCTCCTCGAGACCCTGGCGTACCGAGTTGCCTACGAGATCCTCGACCTCGATCCAGAGGTCCGATCGGTCAGCGTCACGCTTCGAAAAATGCGCCCACCAGTCCTCGAAGACGTCGCCACGGTCGGCGTTCGCTGTACCGTTCATCGCAAGTAGTGCGCCGCGCGTATCTTTCGCTGGGTTCGAACCTGGGCGACCGGGTCGAGTACCTGAGGACCGGTGTGCGCATCGCGGTAGGCGACGATCCGTATCGAGTCTCGAAGGTCTACCAGACCGAGCCGGTAGGCGGTGTGGCCCAGGATGACTTCTGGAACTTGGTGGTCGAAATCAGTACCTCAGCGACGGCGCGCGAGCTCCTTCGACGTTGCCAGGCGGCGGAGCTCGCCTGTGGACGAGTTCGCGACCAGCGCTGGGGCCCGCGCACCTTGGACGTCGACGTGCTCCTGGTGGGTGATGAGACGAGCGACGATCCCGAGATCGTGGTGCCCCACCCCCGACTCTTTGCACGGTCCTTCGTCATGGTCCCACTGCACGAACTCGCTCCCGAATTGGTCTCACCCGAGCAACTGGCCGGCGGTGTCGGGAGGGTCGAGGAACTAGGTACACTCGAGACGTTGCGTTGAAACCGAACGGCACCCGAGAGGGGCTGGAACGGAGATCCCATGAATGTCACGATCATCGGTGCCGGCCGAGCCGGAACCTCATTCCATCTCGCGCTGAGCCGAGCCGGCCACGTGACCCGTTTGATCCATCATGAACGCGCCGCGGCACTCGAAGACGCGGACTTGGTGATGCTCTGTGTCCCTGATGACGAGATCGCCGTGGTCGCGCAAGCGGTGCCGGTGCGTGACGAGTACGTCGTGGCGCACGTGTCGGGTTCTCGGGGTCTCGACGCGCTCGCTCGCCATCGACGAGTGGCTTCGATCCATCCCTTGATGACGTTGCCAACGGGAGAGATCGGGAGCCGTCGACTCGTCGGCGCGACGTTCTGCGTGAGCGGCGATCCGCTGGGCGCAGAACTCGTGGCGTCCCTGCGCGGCCAAACAATCACCATCGATGACCAGCAGCGCACCGCGTACCACGCGGCCGCGGCCGTCGCCGCGAATCACCTCGTCGCCCTGATGGGTCACGTTGAGCAGCTCGCCCGCTCGGCCGGCCTGAGCCTTGAGGTGTTCCTGCCCTTGGCGCGTCAGGCCCTCGAGGACGTGGCAGAGTTCGGCCCGCAACGGGCACTCACCGGTGCCGCGTCACGTGGAGACATGACCACCATCGACGCCCATCTGGCCGCCATCCCCGAATCGGAGCGTCCGACCTACGTCGCCATGGCCAATTGCGCGTTCGAACTGGCCGAACGCCACCGGTCCCAGACCCACGCTTGACGTGGAACGGATCAGCGAGGTCTCGACGTGGCGAGCCTACGCCGAGCACCAACGCTCACTCGGACATCGGATTGGATTGGTGCCCACGATGGGCGCCCTGCACGCCGGGCACACCTCGTTGTTCGATGCCGCCAAGCGCAACGGCGAGCTGGTCGTAGCGACCATCTTCGTCAATCCACGCCAGTTCAATGATGCGGCGGACCTGCGCGCCTACCCACGTACTCCCGGGGCCGACGCCGCGCTGGCCGAAGCTCACGGCGTTGACTGCCTGGTGGAGCCGACGCTCGAAGAGATGTGGCCCCAGTACCCCAAGTCGACCCCCACGACGGTCTCCGTAGGCGGCATCAGCGAGTCCCTCGAAGGGGCCGGGCGTCCCGGTCACTTCGAGGGAGTGGCGAGCGTGGTGGCCAAACTCCTCGCGATCACCGGACCATGTCGTGCCTACTTCGGGGAGAAGGACTTCCAGCAGCTGGCCGTGGTGCGACAGATGGTCCACGACCTGGGATTCGACGTCGAGGTGGTGGGCTCTGCGATCGTGCGCGACCACGACGGCCTGGCGCTCTCGAGTCGCAATGTGTTGTTAGCTCCGCCCCAGCGCACGAGTGCCCTAGGGCTCTCACGGGCGCTTCGCGCCGCTGAGGCCCTCGCGGCACCGGCGAGCATCGTGCGCGAGACCATGCTCACCATCCTCGAGGACAGCGGTCTCGACGTCGCCTACGCCGAGGTCGTCGATCCGATCACGTTCGAAGCTTCGAGCGATGACGAGTCTGGCGAACGACGCGCCCTGGTCGCGGCGCGCGTGGGCGGCGTGCGCCTGATCGACAATGCTACGGTCACGCTGATGGCCAAGGGAGACTGATGCTGCTCGCGATGGACGTCGGCAACACCGAGACGGTGATCGGGCTCTTCGGACCCGAATTGCCCGACGCCCCAGAGGCCATGGGTTTTGCACGGGCGAGCGGCGAGCACGGACTCGCCTTTCATTGGCGGATCTCGACCGTGAGCGAACGTACGCCCGACGAGCACGCCATGGTCCTGACCCAGCTGCTCGACCTCGAAGGATTGGACCTGCGCAGCGAGATCACGGCGATGGCGATCTCCTCGTCGGCTCCCACGGTCACCACCCAGCTGCGGCGCATGGCCAATCGGTGGTTCTCGGAGCTCGACTTGACGGTGATCGGACCCGGCACGAAGACGGGGATGCCGATCCTCTACGACAACCCGCGTGAGGTGGGCGCCGACCGGATCGCCGACGCCGTGGGCGCCTACGACCTGTACCCGGGGGCTTCGATCGTGGTCGACATGGGGACCGCGACCGTCTTTGACGTGGTGTCTGCAAAGGGGGAGTACCTGGGTGGTGCCATCTCGCCCGGTGTCGCGATCTCGCTCGAAGCGCTCTACACCCACGCATCGGCGTTGCGCTCCGTGGAGCTGGTCCGACCGCGTTCGGTGATCGGACGCTCGACCGTGGAGTCGATCCAGGCCGGCGTGCTCTACGGCTTCGCGGCTCAAGTGGACGGCGTCGTCGAGCGCATTCTTGAGGAGCTGGGCCAGGCGACGGTTATCGCCACCGGGGGCCTGGCGGGGCTGATCGCGCCGCACACCAAGCACGTCCAACACGTGGAGCCGTGGTTGACCCTGCACGGATTGCGTATCGTTCATGAACGTAATCATTCAGGAGACGCTTCGTGACCACGCCATACCGATTCACCCAGAACGCCTTCGCCCTCGCCCTGCATCAGCAGTTCGGTCACCTCGACGACGGTGAGGAGTCGGGGATCACGGTGAGTGTCGCGGGCCGACTGATGCTCATGCGCCGCCAGGGGAAATTGGCCTTCGCGATGATGCGTGACTCGAGCGGCGAGATTCAGCTCTTCGCCTTGTCGTCGACGACCGAGGAGTTCGAGGAGTTCGCGAAACTGCACCTAGGTGACTGGGTCGGAATCGTTGGAGAGGTCGTTCGCACGAAGCGCGGAGAGCTTTCGGTCAAGGTCTCGACATGGGTGCGCCTGGCTGAAGCCCAGCACAATTTCGGTGACAAGTGGGCGGGGATCACCGATTACGAGCTTCGTTACCGCCACCGCGAGGCCGACCTGTGGGCGAATCCCGGATCTCGCGTCTCGCTCGTACGTCGAAGTGAGTTGGTGCGTTCGGTGCGCCAGCGCTGCTGGGCCCAGGGGTTCATGGAAGTAGAGACACCGATCCTCAATGCGATTCCCACGGGCGCCGCCGCGCGGCCGTTTCGCACACACCACAATGCTCTCGATACTGACTTCTACTTGCGCATCGCCCCAGAACTGTGGCTCAAGAGGCTGGTGGTGGGTGGATTCGAGCGAGTGTTCGAACTCGGTCGCGTGTTTCGAAACGAGGGGGTGAGCCCACGGCACAATCCCGAGTTCACGATGTTCGAGCTCTACTGTGCGTACTGGAACTACGAGGACATGATGGAGTTCACCGAATCGCTCGTCGAAGGCGTCGCCCTTGACGTGCTGGGCACGACCGAGATCGAATACCAGGGCCGTCCATTTTCCTTCGCCGCGCCCTGGCCGCGACGGACCATGGCTGAGCTGGCCAGCGAGGCGGTAGGTGAGCAGGTCTCGGTTCACACCTCGCGAGAGCGCTTCGTGGAACTGCTCAGCGCGCGCGGCATCGAAGTGCACCCTTCATGGGGTTCGGGGCGCTGCCTCGCCGAACTCTTCGAGGCCACCTGCGAAGAGTCGCTCTGGAATCCGATCTTCGTGACCGACTTCCCCGTCGAGGTTTCGCCGCTCGCTCGACGTCACCAAGTCGACCCTGCACTCACCGAGCGCTTCGAGTCCTACGCAGTTGGGCGCGAGCTCTCGAACGGCTTTTCTGAGCTGAACGATCCCGTCGAGCAACGCGCACGCTTCGAGGATCAGGCGCGCCTCGCCGCAGAAGGTGAACTCGAGGCGATGGCGATCGACGAGGAGTACATCAGGGCCCTCGAATGGGGTCTGCCGCCGACGGCCGGCCTGGGTGTCGGTATCGACCGCTTGGCCATGCTGATCGCTGACGAGGCCAACATCCGCGAGATCATCGCCTTTCCGACCCTCAAACCGTTGCGTGATTAGTAGGAGGGCAAGTCCTCGAGCAACGATTCGATGAGCGAGGAGAACCCGTCGCGAAGTTGCGCGCTGGCGACCTCGGTGAGGGCTTCGTGGGCCAGGGCGTTGAAGTGCTTGGCGGCATCGATGGTCTTCTCGATGCCATCGGTGGCCACCACGAGCTTGCGAGCGCGTTCGCGGTCCTCATCGTCCAGAGCCTCGCCGAGAATGTCTCGCAGTTCGGCGCCGACGCTCGCGTCACGCAGCGCGTGCAGGGTGGGCAGGTTGTAGATTCCTTCGGCCAGGTCCTGTCCGGCGGGCTTGCCCAGCTGGTTGTCGACCGCGATGACGTCGAGGATGTCGTCACGCAGTTGATAGATCATCCCGAAGCATCGACCGAACTCGGTGAGGGCTTCAGCCTGGACCATGGGCAAGTGTGCGGTGAGTGCCCCGACACGACAACTCGACGACATCAATGACGCGGTCTTGCCCTCGATTGCCTCGTAGTAGTCAGCTTCGGTTCGCTCTACCGAGAAGGCGGTACGGACTTCGGAGACCTGGCCCCTGGTCAGCGAGGCCAGCGTGCGGGCCAAGAGGCCAGCGACGTCGGTGCCCAGATCGGCCGCGATCGCGGCCGATCTGGCCATAAGGTAGTCGCCGGCCACGATGGCGATGAGATTGCCGTATCGAGCGTTCACGCTGTCGACGTTTCGTCGGACCTCGGCCTCGTCCATCACGTCGTCGTGGTAGAGCGAGGCCAGATGCATCAGTTCGACGGTCACGCCACCCAGCAGGTCTTCCTGGGTGGCTGGGCGAGAGCCACCCGTGGCCGAGGCCAGCGCGAGCAGCGGTCGCAGGCGTTTACCTCCCGCGTAGATCAGGTGGGTCGTGACTGAATCCAGGTAGTCGTCACCCACAATGACGGACTCGGCGAGCAGCGTTTCGAGCCTCGTAAGGTCGGCTTCGACCAGGGTCAGTCGTAATCGCTCGTGCGGGTTCACACTCACACCATAGAGGAGCATTCTCACTGGTCCGGGGGTGATGGCTGAGAGGCGCCAAGACACCGGTACACTGCTAATTGTTGCCAGTCAAAGGATGACAATTGTTCGAAAGATTCACTGACCGTGCCCGCCGGGACCTCGTGCTCGCGCAGGAAGAAGCACGCGACCTCAATCACGCCTTCATTGGTACCGAGCACATCTTGCTCGGACTGATCCGAGAAGGCGAGGGTGTGGCCGCCAAGGCCCTCGACGCCCTGGGCGTCACGTTCGACGTCGTTCGCGAGAAGGTGGAAGAGGCGATCGGGGCCAATACCAACCCGTCGCCCGGCTCCCCGCCCTTCACGCCACGGGCCAAGAAGGTGCTGGAGCTCTCGCTACGCGAGGCCCTGCAGTTAGGGCACTCCTACATCGGCACCGAGCACATGCTGCTCGGGCTGGTGCGCGAAGGCGACGGCGTCGCCGCTCAGGTGCTCAATGAACTCGGTGCCGACATGGCTCGGGTGCGCACCCAAGTCATTCAGATGATGTCGGGTCAGGCCGGTAAGGAGACGGGTTCGCCCAGCGCTGCCGGCGGGGCGAAGAGCGATCCGGAGTCCTCGGGTGGTTCGGCCGTACTGGACCAGTTCGGTCGCAACCTCACCCAGTTCGCCCGCGAGGGCAAGCTCGATCCACTGGTCGGGCGAGAGAAGGAAGTCGAGCGCGTGATGCAGGTGCTATCACGCCGTACGAAGAACAACCCCGTGCTGATCGGCGAACCGGGCGTCGGAAAGACTGCCATCGTCGAAGGACTGGCCCAGAAGATCGTGGCCAATCAGGTGCCGGTGACGCTCGCCGACAAGCAGCTCTACACCTTGGACCTCGGTGCCCTGGTCGCCGGTAGTCGCTACCGCGGCGACTTCGAAGAGCGGTTGAAGAAGGTGCTCAAGGAGATTCGCACCCGCGGTGACATCATCTTGTTCATCGACGAGATCCACACCCTGGTTGGTGCCGGAGCCGCCGAAGGGGCGATTGACGCCGCTTCGATCCTCAAGCCGATGCTGGCTCGTGGTGAACTCCAGACGGTGGGAGCCACCACCATCGACGAATACCGCAAGCACATTGAGAAAGACGCCGCGCTGGAGCGCCGATTCCAGCCAGTGAAGGTCGAACAGCCGTCCGTGGCCATGACGATCGACATCTTGAAGGGACTGCGCGAGGTCTACGAAGAGTTCCACGCGGTAAAGATCACCGATCAAGCGCTGATCGCGGCGGCGAACCTTGCCGACCGTTACATCTCGGACCGTTTCTTGCCGGACAAGGCCATCGACCTGATCGACGAGGCGGGTAGTCGACTGCGGATTCGCCGCATGGCCGCTCCGCCCGCGGCCAAGAAGTTTGACCAGGACATCGCACGCGTGCGCGCTGACAAGGAATCGGCGATGGACAGTGGCGCCCTTGAGCAGGCCAAGGCTCTCGAGGAGCAAGAGCGTGAACTCATCTCGAAGAAGGATGAACTCGACCGCTCAGTGCAAGCTTCGGGTGGATCGACCTTCGACCTGGTGGACGAGGAGACGATCGCTGAGGTGTTGGCCAACTGGACCGGCATCCCGGTCTACCGGCTCACCGAAGAGGAGACGACGAAGCTCTTGCGCATGGAAGACGAGCTGCACAAGCGGATCATCGGACAGAACGAGGCCGTCATATCGCTCAGCCGGGCTATTCGGCGCACGCGCGCTGGTCTGAAGGACCCCAAGCGACCGGGCGGATCGTTCATCTTTCTCGGCCCCACGGGTGTTGGCAAGACCGAACTCGCCAAGACATTGGCCGAGTTCCTCTTCGATGACGAGGACGCGTTGATTCAACTCGACATGTCTGAGTACATGGAGAAGCACTCGGTGAGCCGGCTCGTCGGCTCACCTCCGGGCTACGTCGGCTACGACGAAGGCGGTCAGTTGACTGAGGCGGTGCGGCGCAAGCCCTTCTCCGTGGTGCTCTTCGATGAGGTCGAAAAGGCCCACCCCGACGTGTTCAACACCCTGTTGCAGATTCTCGAGGACGGCCGCCTCACGGATGCTCAAGGTCGGGCCGTCGACTTCAAGAACACCATTTTGATCATGACCTCGAATCTCGGCACCGCTGACCTGCGTAAGGCCGCCATCGGATTTACCAAGTCGTCCGACGTCGCCACGCACGAACGGATGAAAGAGCGGGTGTACCAGGCACTGAAGGCCCACTTCCGTCCCGAGTTCCTCAACCGCATCGATGACACGATCGTCTTTCACGAGTTGACCAAGGACGAGGTGATCCTCATCGCCGACCTGTTCATCACGCGCCTGCGTGACCAACTCGCGGTTCAGGGTTTGGGTCTGGAGCTCTCGGCTGCGGCCCAGGGGTTTCTCGCGGACAAGGGTTACGACCCCGAGTTGGGTGCTCGTCCGCTGCGTCGCGCGATTCAACAGTACGTCGAAGACGTGTTGAGCGAGAAGATCCTGTTCAAGGAGTTCCGAGCCGGACAGACCATCGTGGTCGATGCGATCGAGGACGCCGACGGACAGCGATTGACCTTCGAAGGGGTCGAGGGTCTTCCGCCATCGGTCGACTTCGAAGACCTCACGCCCAA